>JADGPZ010000040.1 GCA_017882165.1 Candidatus Kapaibacterium sp. | reverse complement strand
TGAACTATCAGACGCCCGATGCGTTCGAAGCCATCAGCAACCAATCACGCAACACCACGGGGCCGGAATCACCTGTCTACTAAATCGGGGCAAGTCCAAACGGCTTGCACTTGAAACCAACCTCAGAGTTGAGATATGTGAAAACCTTTCACACCTCTACCATAAGAGTGAGGATGGTCATTTGTACCCCATCGGTTTCATCGCCGACAAATTCCTAGGGTCCTTTGACAGTACTCCCACGGGAGAGACTCCACTTAATAAGGTTGAGCTCGTTACGCTCTTGATGCACGTTATTACCAATCTCGCTCTCCCAAGGGTGCTACATTCATTCTATCTTAGGCAGGCTCTTCGCTCCTCTCACTATTTAGAGTACGATCCGCTATCAAGAACAATTGTGCTCAGCGCCACGCACAAACGACTAAATGAACTTCTCAATCAAATTGAACAATATGAATCGACGTTAAAGATCACAGACATGATCCGTGATTGGCTCACCAAAGACATTTCATCCCTTGTTCGCAGCACTGATAGGATGAATGTTCCAAACTTCCAATTGGCGATGATCAAAGGTGTTGCCTCCGCAGTTAAGTACTTGATCACCCTAATGGAGAATATTGTGAAACAATTAATCGATCCGGTGCGTCCTTGGACGGAACTTGAAATTCCATTACCACCAATGATTTTCTCTGACGATTCACGGGATCGCCTCGTAACTAAAGAAGATATTGAGAGCTTTCTCACTAAGTATGTTCAGCCTAATGCCTAATTCAGTAAATTGTACAGATAGCGCCGCCATCTTCTTAGATTGAGTGGATACGATTTAACGTGGGCGGGATGCGCCGGTGCTCCAGCCCGCCCCATCGGGCAGGCTCCGCCGCGCACGTCCTTCTCGATCTGCAGAGCGGTTCCGGTTTGGGCTGGCACACCAAAGTGGCACAGCCGTTCTCGGCTGTGGGAGCGGACTTTTAGTCCGCGTCGTCCCCGCTCTTCAGCACCGAGTCGATCTAAAAGATCGACGACACAGCCGAGAACGGCTGTGCTACTACTCCGAGCGCTCTTCCCTTTTCGAGACGCCTACTCCGGGCGACCCATGCGGTCGGGCATCATCTGCTGCCACTTGGTGCGCTGTTCCGGTGTGAGGACTGCATCGATCTGCGCTTTGATTTGATCGCGTCCGGCGCGCCAGTCCGGATGGTGCGCGCTGTCGGCGCCCTTCATCGCGGATTCCATCTTGGCGCGCTGCTGCTCGAATATGGATTTGATCTGCCCGACCTGCTGATCGTTGAGGCCCAGCGCTTGCTTCATGCGCTCGACGCGTTCAGCGGGATCGAATCCCTGCCGCATTCCCATCGGAGGCATCCCTTCGCGCATCTCGCCCGGTCCCCCGTCCTCGCCGCCACGCATCATTGCACGATGGTCCCAGCCGCAGCGGCCACCATCGCAATGCCGATGATGGCAGCACCGGCCAATCGCAAATCCAAGAATGAGCGCCACGACTGCCGTCAGCGCGTATGCCGTCCACGGCCCGCGAAAGCATGATGTCTTCGACTTCGTGTTACTCGGCGTGCTTGCCGAACCGTCAGATGTGTTTTCGTTATCCATTGTCTTGTTACTTTCGTGAGAGTACTACCTTGCAAGCGATCTGCGATTATCTACACTCCAATTCCTGAAAGTGTTGCCCCATTGGGGTTAATCCTGATTCACCGATGCGAAGCGCACAGCCTTCTCAGCATTCCGGGCGATCCTGGTTTTGGCTGGGTTGTGGCGCACGCTTGAGCTTAGGCGTCGTGTAGCACCGGACCTTCAGGTCCGGTGTGGTGCTTCGCCGGACCTAAAGGTCCGGCGCTACACTGGCAACCGATCCGAGCCGTCCATCCCGGCCACTACGATTTTTCAGAATTCATCGAAAACTTGCGATGCCGGAAGGGTCGATCCTTGTTATATAGGGTGGAAGGGGGTCTCTTCACCTGAATTACCGGATCGACGTGCCCGGCTGGCATTATGGGGACTAAAGTATAATCCGTGTAAGTCGTTGTGTGGTATCGTGTTCCAGTAAGTCTGCAACAGATCGCCTTCGTTCCGATGTTATACTAATATAGGGGTTCTCTTCACATTCCGATTCGGTGAACTGGGCTGCATTCTGTGAGAACAGATGCACTACTTGGGACTGGCGAAAAGAAGAGAGCCTGGATTCCCGGCTCGCGCCCACGCTCTGCGGGAATGACAATTCAGGCGGTGCGTCTTGCTGTGAATCGCTCTTTCAACTTCAGGAAGATGCGCTCGTAGGTCCAGAAGCTGATGCTGGCCAAGATCACTGTCGTGCCGGCGGCGGCAATGAACTCCAGGATTGGCCAGGACTTGGTGAATGCGAGGTAGCGGTCTACGAAATGGAGGCCGAAGGCGTGATAGAGATACATTCCGTAGCTGATCGAGCCGATATATCGAATTGGGCGATTGGCAAGCAGAGGCTGGAGCAGGTGGTCCTGCCGAATCGTGCATGCGGCGAGCGCGCAGGCCATCGAAAACGTGATGTATAACATGCGAAAGACGTGCAGGTGGTTATCGTTCGGGATCGAGCACGCGAGCAGCATGAGTCCGACGAAGAGCGGCGCGCTCCACTTTTGTCCGAACACGCGCCAGGCCACGCGGAAGCTGCGCGGCTCATCGAACGCGAACGCGAGCAGGCACCCCATGCAGATCGCGGGCGAGATGCTGTTCAGCGCGACTATGGGGAATGAGTAGCCTTCGAGGAAGAACCAGTACCCCAAGCGCCACCGGATGACTTCGTTCACGATGATGAGCAATGTCATGACAATGATCGGCGTGCGGCGGCTCTTTGAAAATGCAACGATCCACGGCCAGAAAAGGTAGAACTGCTCCTCGGTCGCCAGCGACCACGCCGGCACGAATATGACGCGCCCTGCGTGGCCGCCAAGCCCCCATGGATTGACGAACCAGTTCGAGGTGTAGGTCAGGAACGACGGCAGATTGTGGATGTAGGTCGCAAGACCATCGCGTTGAAGTTCAGGGATGCTCATGCACATCAGAAGGAAGAGGCCGAGCGTGAGATAATACGCAGGAAAGATGCGGAGCGTCCGGCGAAGGTAAAATTTGCGGAGCGAGATGCTGCCATTCGCGGCTTTCTCGCGGAGCAGCAGCGTGGTAATCAGGAATCCGCTGATGACGAAAAAGAGATGAACGCCAAGGAATCCGGTCCGCCATAGCAGCCTCAGATCCAAGTGGTACCAGATCACGGCCAAAATGCTGATCGCGCGCAGTCCATCGAGCGAAGGAAAGTACTTCGCTGTGCGGAATGCTTTGAAATCTGAATCAGTCTGGATAATGAGGGTACGTAGAAAGGGTATGGGGTGTAGGGTATGTAGCAGAGGATAAAGGGATTCACAGGGTTCTTGTTCCCACTATACCCTACACTCTATCCCCTATACCCTGCTCCCGGGCATCGTATATTCGCATCGTATGAAACTAATCACACGTCGCTCGCGGCTCGATCTTGCGTTTGCGGGACTGATCCTGGCGGTTTCGCTTGGGGTCTACGCGCTGCAGCTCCGGTCGCTATACGTTGTGCCGGTAGCGGATTCGGTCCGCTGGGGCGGCGATGAGACATGGCTGATGCGCGAGTTCGGCAATCAGGCTGCGCATGGCGTGATGTCGTATCCGGAGTCATTCGGCAATGCACCGCGAACGGATGGTGTGCTGGCTGGCAGCATGTGGGTGAACGCGCTGATTTATGGCGTGCCGGGCAAGCTATTCTTTCCAGCACACGACCTGGTCGCGATTGGCCGAACGGTGACCGCCATCCTGGGTGCGATTCTGATCTGGAGCCTCTTCGTCATTCTTCGGCGTCTTGGTGTGCGGCCAGTCATCGCAGCGTGTGCCGTGGCGCTGATGACGATCTCGCAAGGCTTCGCCTTGGCGACGCATTGTGCGCGATACGATCTGCTTACCGGGCTGGTGCTATTGTGGTATGTTTATCTCCTTGCGCGGGTTGACAAACTGAAAGGATTTGGTCAGGCTTTCATCCTCGGCTTCATCGCTGTGGCGTTGCTCATCTTCTCGCGACACATGCTGACGCTTGCGGCCGGTGCAACGCTGGGCTATTTCGTCATCAGCAAGCTGTGGCGCAACAAGCGAATGCTTGGTTCGTGGCTCCTCGGCGCAACGTCGGCGGCAGTGGCTCTCGCGCTCGCCTACTGGCTCGGTGCTGGCGAGTTTTCGCTGTTCGGTCGTGGAGGCAACTTGGGCAGTTTTGCGTTTGTGCTCCAGCAAATCCCGATTGTGCGGCCATTTTCGCGCAACGTACAATTTTCGAATCTCATCGAGCGATACAATCTGTTCGCGACCGATGCGCCGGGCGTGCTGCTGTTAGTGTTCGTAGGGATGGCGCTCGTCGTTGCATACAAGATCTGGCAATGGCGTTTGCGACGGCAAGAGATTCGCCTGAAGATCGCAGTGACTGAGTCGCAGTATTTCTTTGCCGTTGCTTCACTGCTATCGCTCGCTTGCTGGCTGCTATTCCAGGGAAGCCGACCGTACTACTTGTTCCATATCACGCCGCTTCTGATTGCTGCGGGCGCGATTGTACTCGAACTCTTTGCGGAATCACTCAAGTCGCGATGGTTTGGTCCGGCGGGTGCGATTGCGGTGCTCGTCATTGGCATTGCCATGCAAGCCAGCCATGCGATTCCGGCGACGAGCTTAGGCGAATCGGTTGCGCGAGATCAGTCTGTTGCAATCAAAGGGTTGCTGCGCGAGATTCCGCCCGGGAGCCGCGTGCTCGTGGATGTCGCCGGACTCCATTGCGCACTCAGAGACACGTCACACCAGATTCTGACGCTCGACATGTTTCAGCCACCGCCGGTCGCGGAGGATGCCGTGCGGAAGTTGCGTGCGAACGGGATCGACTTCGTGATTCTGCGATCAAGTCAGGTCGGAACCACATTCGAACCAGGCCGTGCACTGCTGCCGCATGTGCTCGATTCGATCGGTCATACCCGCGACACCGTGCTCGGCTTCTTCTATGATGATGGCCGCTTGTACGATGCTTCGCTCGATCGGCTCATCGAGCAGGGACTGGACACATTAAAGCTGTATTCGTCTGAACCATGATTTTATGAGATTTAAGAGATTAAGCAGATTGAATCCAATCTCATAAATCAAAATAATCTCCTAAAATCATGGTTCAGACTTAATTCTTCCATACCTTCACGAGCTTCTCCCGCTTCGGATCCCACACAAGCCCATACCAATAATCACGGCTGTGGAACACGCTGTACATCACCCGTGGCTCGCAGAAGAGCGTGTGCGCTTCGGCGGAGTTGGGATCGAGATCTGCGGGCGAGACTCGCGTGAACAGATCGGCAAAACCAGCCGAGTCCACTACCGTGAAATTCTCGTTGGCAAATGCGACGGTAACAATTTGCCGCAATCTTCTTCGTTTGATGGAATCGCTCAGATGGTCGGCCGTATCGAAATATCCACCCGTTGTCCATGAATCCTGGAAAAGCAGCTTCTTGCCGGACTTGATCGTGAATGTTAGTTTCGTATCATCGACATTCTTGGCGAGGTATCCCGAAAGCCTGAGGACTTCCGGCTTGCCATCGTTCGTCATGTCGATCTCGCGCTGCGTGGCAAGCTGCCTGCGGCTCTCGGCGACGCGCTCCTCCTCACGCATCGTTGCGACCTGCACGGAATCCGCTCTCAGCAGGGAGTCGGTGCTTCGTTGCAATATCCGCAGCGAGTCGAGTGCCATGCCGGCGCCGGGAGTATTCGCGGGTTGCTGGGCAAAGCCAACGGCTGAAAAATATGAAACATGAAGTATGAAATATGAAAGAAGGAGACTCAGGTTAGTGGGCTTTCTTTTCATGTTTCATCTTTGGAATCAACTCTTCCATACGACGACAAATTTCCGTTGCGACTTGAGCCACGCGATGCCCTTCGATCCCCTATCGCCAGTGTAATAATTGAACATCAGCCCGTTGGAGCCTTCGAGCTCGGCCATCTCTGCCGATTTTGGCTGAACATCTGCCCACTTCTGCCAGCCTCGCTGCTCGAGCGAATCAGTATGCACGAACGCGCCGGGCGCCAAGAATTGGTCAAGCTCCGTGCGCACCACTCGACGACGCTGCTCGTCAGTCAGCTCTGGGCGTGCCTGGAAGTACGCGGTGAGCGGCCAGGCATCTTGATAGAATACGGAGTCGTGCCGCACGATCTTGAACCGGACAGAATCGCGGAAGAGATCTGGCCCGGTGCGGATGAGGAGCAGCCGTTCCACATCTCGATCGTTTTCGAGATCGGCCACGCGCTGCCGCTCGTAACGCTTCGCCGTGTCAACGCCCTGGGCGGCATCGAGATCATCGCCTTCGCCTTCCTCATCCACGCCGTTCGGGCCGACCCAATAGAGCGTGTAGTCACCCGCGCCAATCGTCGGCGGATAGCGATAGATGATCCGTCCGGGACGCGAGCCAACGGCAATGAAATAGCCCTTGCCATTATCGTTGCGGTAGAGATCGATCGGGTCGAGCGGTGGATTGACGAAATTGCGGATCGAGTCATAGAGATGCGCTTCCGTCGTAGCGGGATACCGGTGCTTCTGCTCGTAGTAGAGGTGCAGGCCGCGCTGAAGATCGCTCATCAATTCCCGCGCCGTCTGCACCGAGGCGCGGTTCTTCGCCGAAACATCGAGCTCGTGAAAGCCAACATCGCGGCAACCGGACACACCGAGTGTGGCGACAATTAGAATGGTGGCGGTGAGGTTTCCGCACATGGCTCTATGGATTGGGCATTTCATCGCAGATTCTAACGCAACTTGAGCGCTGAATCATTTCTTGAACCGTCGGGAAAGCCGGCGGGCTGTCCCAACGTTACCCTTCTTCGCTCGACACAATCTCGAGGATATTCCCCGCCGGATCGTAGAACCGGAACCAGTAATTGCCGCCGCCCAAGTCTTGCGGTGCATCGTGGATGAACTTCACGCCGGCTTCGGTCAATCGCGCGTGTGCCGCGTGCGCGGAATCGACCATAAGCATGAAGGAAAGGCCGTTCGAGTCAGCATCTTGTTCGTGCCGCGTGTGGCCTCCTTCGAGATAGACGGCCTGCGGGTTATCCGCGATACGAAAGAAGCAGGCATTCGGGGATGAACCATCATCCGCAGCGTTGCCTGCTTCCGAAGATCGTTCGAGACCGAGCGTGTGAGCGTAGAAATCATACGCCTCCGCAAAGTCATCGACGTAAATCGCGACGCCGAGAATGTCCCGGATCATAGCAGTATTGTAGTGGCACGGTTTCCGCGCCCAGATACTAAATACGAGGCGAAGGCGCGGAAACCGCGCCACTACAATTTGTGAATTACCAGCGCCGTCCGCCGCGATCGCCGCCGCGATCGCCGCCACGGTAACCACCGCGTCCGCCGCCGCCGCCGCGATTGTCGCGCTGCTCCATTGGGCGCGCTTCGTTGACGGTGATTGCGCGGCCTTCGAGCTCTGTCTCGTTCAGTCCCGCGATGGCCTTCTTCGCGGCCTCGTCGTCATTCATTTCGACGAAACCGAACCCCTTGCTGCGACCGGTGTCGCGGTCGGTGATGACCTTCGCGCTGGCTACTTCACCGTAGGCCGCAAAAATCTGGGTAAGCTGTGCTTCGTCCGTCTGGTACGGAAGTCCTCCGATGTAAATACGCATGTGTTAGATTGGATACAGTACAGAAAAAATACCGATCGAGGCCAAGCGTGGTCGCCGGCGCCAGAAGCGGCGCGGCGGAAGCGGAGATATTGGTGCGCAGTCAGGCGTGGTCGCCGGTGATTCACGAATGAAGGGCCTCCGGCACACTCAACGAGCGCCGGAGCCATACGATCGGACGAACCAGATGCTAAAACCACAGATGATGAATCACCCTTCTATCAACGAAACACAGTGGACGTCATGAGATCATCGGTGATCCCCCAGCATCCACCAACCCCAAAAGGTAGCATGAATTCAGACGGTTCAAATGCCGCCGGACAGAAATTAGTTCTGCGTTCTCGTCCGAAAAACCGGCTCTCGAATCCTCATCTCATAAGCGCAAAACCGGCTATTCGTTCGCCCATCGGTGTCAGGAGCCGGACGTAGTAGGTCCCGCTGGTGAGATCCGATGCCGGTATGTCGAAGTTACTCGAACCGGCCTCAAAGACGGCATCGGCAAGCGTTCGAATGCGCCGGCCCATCACATCAAAGATTGCCAGTTCGGCCTGAGCTTCGGAGGGCAGTGTCATGACCGCGCGGAGTGCACCGGTTTCGGCGCGCTCGATCGAGAGCGCGATCGCAGGTCTGGACGATTCAGCGACACTCGCGCGCTGCGTGTCTGGTGGCGGTGGCGGAGGCACGAGAACCGTGTCGAGGAAACCAAGTGTAATAATCTCGCCAGCTTTGACACTCACCCCCCGCCACGTGTGCGATTTCGCGACACCACCCGTGCGATAGTAGATCGTATAGTCGTAGTGGAAGGTGTCCGTAACACTGGCGAAGACGAAATTGCCAAGTTCGTTCGTCCAAAGAGTATCCACGATCATGCCCGTCTTGATCGAGAACCGCCGATCGACGATCGCGCCGCGAATTCCCGTCATAGTCGCCGGAACAGATGGATCGCCTGTCACGACGTGACCCTGCACGATCCCGGCGATCGGATTGGCATGACCGGTGTAATTCATCGGCCGTCCGCCACCAAGCAGATGCCCGTTCACGCAATAGAAGTTCATGGATCTGGCATTGCCCTTTACCTCTTCGAGTGGCGCCCAGGAAAAGCCGCCGTCATACGTAACAAGGCTGCTCGAGCTATCGCCGCTGGCAAAGCCGACTTGCGAGTTCAGAAAATAGAGACCCGAAATTGTTTGCATCGTCAGCGTTGGCTGGGCGCCGCCAGCGAATGCATTCGCGATCACTCCGTGCGCGCCGGCAAGGAATAGACTCCTTGGAGTGACATAGTAAGCTGCCCGGAGATCCCACGACCCTGTGAAGAGTATCTGCCACGTCGATCCATCATAAATGTAACACCGTAATTTGGTGACAATCGCGCCATGCGTTGCGTCGAAGAAATGAATCGCCGTGAGCGGATAATTCCCAAGCGATGGCAGCGCAGTCCACACGGGATGTCCGGAGGTGTCGAGCGTGCGCTCGACAACCGTCCCCGCATCGCCGATGGCCCAGGCAGTGTCGCGCCCGGAGTATACGACCGCGTGAAGATTACTGGTTGTGCCTGCCGTCTCTTCCGTCCAGGTGTCGCCGCCGTTTGTGGTCGTGAGAATTTCCCCGGCATCGCCGACGGCAATCCCAACGCGCGGATTCGCAAATCGGATATCGTTCAGGTCGTTGTTGCTGAGAGAGACAAAGATGGCATTCCAATGTGCGCCGCTATCGGTCGTCCGCCAGATGGTGTTCCGGCTGATCGCAAAACCGATGAGCGAGTCTGGGTAATACAGCTTCGTCATTCCTTCGATCGGCGTGATATCCGATATGGTGCTGAACAACCCTTGCACCGGGGCGGGACCCAACTCGATCTGTGGGAGCGTATCGCCTTCGGGCGGAGCATTGATTTGAAACACCTTCGTGAGGTAGTTCTCGCGGGCGAGGTAGGCGTCGTAAAACCCCCATTTGGAAAAATGAATTTTAAGTATCCCGTCGCCATCAACGTGTACCGTGTCATGGGGCGGTTCGCCAAAGGCGGTCGTGAACGCACACACGCCATACGGCAGGCCCACACCTGTCAGCGAATCCACGACCGTGGCGGCCATCCATTCGTTAATGGGCTTTGCGAGTGCGCCCAGGCCACCCTGCAAAAGATAAGGCGCGGAGCCAGGCGCTTGGACATAGACGAAATAGTACTCTGTTTGATCGATGAGGTATTGCCATCCTTCAACAGTCCAGCTAACTGTGTCCGACGCGCCAAGCGAAAGGGGCGTCGGCGCAAGCGGCTTCGTTTGCGCACTGTCATCTAGCGTAATGGGGATGCATGGAATGAGCATCCCGGTGGGACGAAGGGGCGTCGCGCTTGCAGTATTCGTGACTGTAAGGGTCTCCGTGACCGGAGTGCCGGTGTAATAGTAGGCGCCGCTGATCCCGGCACGAATGCGAATCGAGTCGCCGATCGTCATAAGTCGCGCGGGCCAGGTGCGTTTGAGGCTGTCCGCACCAAGGCCCAACTCGCCATTGCTGTTACCACCCCACACGTAGAGATTGCCATCGTTGCCCAGCGCGAGCGAATGATACAGTCCTGCCGCAACCGCGACGAACTGCGTCACCCCGCGTGGATTGGAGACCGTGACAGCGAACGGAGGCCGGTGGTACGACACCCCCTCCGGTGTTGTATCGCCCACGCCAAGCTGTCCGTGCTCGTTCGCGCCGAGGGCCCGGAGCACACCGCCGGCTTCGATCGCGAGCGAGTGGAATCCTCCATCGGCATCGCCAGCGACTTGCGGCTGATAACCAGACGAGGGTGGATTCAGAAAGTCTTTGCCGGGACCGTTGCCATAGAATCCCGTAGCAAGCACGGACGACTCACGACTATTGGTGGCACTCAGCGCCATCATCGGTGAAGGCGTACGGTACTGCGCTCCCGAAGCATGCTGCGGTGCAGTTGATAAACAAATGCCCATACTGTCTTTGCCCCAGCCAAAGAGCGAACCGTCCGCGCTCACAGCGAGCGTGTATCCCGGTCCTGCGGCAACTTCCGACCAGACATTCACACCGTTTGCGCGCAAGACCGGCTTCGGCGTTGTCGCCATGTAGCGGTTGCCGGTACCAAGCTGACCGTCAACGTTATTGCCCCAGGCATAAAGCTGCCCCGTGCTCGAAAGCGCCAGCGAGTGATCGCGCCCGGCTGTGACCCATTTCCACGCCGTCACGCCGGGAGGATTTTGCACCCGTGTCGGCACAACGACTTCGCCCAGCGTACCCGTGCCAAGCTGGCCGTACCGGTTGCTGCCCCACGCATAGAGTTTGTCGGAATCGGCAACGGCGAGCGCATGCTGCGCGCCGCCAGCGGCGAGCGTCCAGCGCGAGGCTCCCGGCGGCACCGGCACCTCGATGGGAGTATTGCGGTCGGTTTTATCCCCCACGCCAAGTTGACCGTACACATTCCATCCGAAGGTAAAAAGGCGGCCGTTCTTATCGATGACATACGACGACCGCGAAAGCGATTGCTGTCCGAGGAACTGCGCAAGCGCCGAAGGCGCAATTAAGAAAGAGCAAAGAACAATTAATAACGCAGTCTGAAATCGTCTCAACGTAATCATCTTTAATCTTTATTAATTCTTAATTGCCAATTACAGCAAAGCCTCGTATCAACTCGCCTTCGGACGTAATCATGCGCACATAGTACGTCCCGCTTACCATCGATGTTGTCGAGATCGCGGCATCGTGCGATCCAGCGCCGTAGATGCCGGAAGCAATTCTCTGCACCGACCTGCCCATGACATCGAAAATTTCGCTTGTGGCTTGCTCTTCCCCTGGCAGCGAACAGACGGCGTGCAGCGTTCCCGCACCATTGGTGCTCCCCTCTGCGCGATCGAGTGAAAGCGTAGGCGCAAGCTTGCCAGCCAGCTCGGTTTGCGTCACCGCCGCATGTTGCGTGTCCGGTGGCGGCGGTGGCGGTGCCGACGGAGCCGTCGTGTCCACGAAATTCAGCGTGACGATCTGGCCCGGCTTGGCGCTCACACTCGGCCAATAGTGGGTTAGTGACTTGCCATTTACCATATAATAGAGCTTGTAATCATAATGGAACGTGTCCTTGATCGGCGCAAAGACGAAATTGCCGAGTTCGTTTGTCCATACCGAGTCGAGCGTGATTCCGCCCTTGACCGAGAAGGTCCGTGTGATCCGCACGCCGCGAATACCGGTCAGCGAATCATTGAATACGACGTGCCCTTTCACAATCGCGCTGATCGGGGTGGCATGACCATTGAAGCGCAAGAGATTTCCTTCCGAGAGCATCCCACCATTCACGCCGTAGAAATTGAGAGACGATGCCGACACATGGATTTCTTCCAACGGCGCCCAAGTGTAGCCGCCGTCATACGTCACGATGCTGGCACCATTATCGGCAGCGGCATACCCGATCTGCTCGTTGAGGAAATAGAGACTATTGATCGTCCGCCAGATAAATGTTTGCTGAAAGTTGGCAAATGCCACACCCAGATCGGTGATGACTCCGTATGCCCCAGCCGTGAAGATATGGTTCGGCGATGCGTAATAGACTGCGTGCAGATTCCCAACTGGTCCATATCCAACAGACCATGCCGTGCCATCGTACATGTAAAGCCGTTTGTTACTATACGTGTTGGCGCCCATGATGCCGTGCCTCGCATCGAGGAAGTGAATCGCAACGAGTGGAGCGGTGTCGCCGATACTAACAGCCGTCCACACGGTCTTCCGGGATGAGTCGAGCGAACGTTTGAGTACCGTCCCCTCATCACCGACCGCCCAAGCGATATCGCGATCGGAGAACGCGACGGCGTGGAGGTTCTGCGGAGTGATTGTATTCTCTTCGATCCACGTAGTACCACCGTCGGACGTTTCTGCAATTTCACCTGCATCGCCAACGGCAATGCCGAGTCTCGGATTGGCAAACCGAATGCTTCGAAACGTGTTGCTGCTCACGTTGGAAAAGCACGCATTCCAATGCGCGCCGCTATCGATCGTACGCCAGATGAGGTTGCCACCAATCGCGAAGCCGATCAGCGAATCGGGATAGTAGAAACTCGTGATCCCCATCCACGAATCGAAACCGGACGCCGGATTGAATGTACCAACAACCGGTGCCGGAGCGAGCTCGACCAATGGAATATTCCCGTCCGATGGTACGACAAACCCCGCAACTTTGCTTTGATAATTCTCTTTCGAGACCGTCAGGCCGAATGTTCCCATTTGGGAAAAGAAGATGCGAAATGATCCGTTGGGCGCGCTATAGAGTGTATCGAGCTTAGTCCCATCAAAACCAAAAATCCGCGCATTGGGTATGGGCTTGCCTGTCAGCGAATCAACCACCCACGAGGTGATCCATTCCTGCGCCGTTCTGGTGTGGACCGAGACGGTTGAATTGACGATCAACGGTGCGGAGCCGTTGGCGCGGACGAAGGCATAATATCGGTAGTCATCCGAAGTCTTTAGGCGATCCCAATAAGGCGTTCCAACGGCCTGCCACACCGCCGTCGAGTTCGCGAGTGGCGGCATGGTACTCGGCGAAACCGGTTCGTGCATGGAAGAGTCTTTCAGATACACATAAGCACTCGGAACCAGATCCGCCGTGGCGCTCGTGAGTGTGACGGAGGAACTCGGGTTCACGACGAGCAAGGAAATGGAGAATGGAATGCTATCGACGAGCGCCGGTCCGGACAACCGCCCCGCCACCACAAGCGAGTCACCAACTTTCATCACGCGAACCGGACTCCACTTGTCCGGCGAGGCACCAATGCCAAGTTCACCCTTAGCATTGTCTCCCCAGGCGTAAAGCCATCCATCATTGCCGAGCGCGAGTGAATGCGAGAGACCCGCAGCGACGCCCACCCATTGGGTGACTCCCACAGGAAATGGTACCCGCGTCTCGGGCCCCTTGGGTGTCCAGCGGATGTACTCGGGAATGCTCGGTGAATGTGGGATCGTATCGCCAAATCCGAGCTGACCGTGATGGTTCTCTCCCACTGCGTGAAGATCGCCATAGATCTTGATCGCGAGCGTGTGATAGCCGCCATCCGCGAACGTAACAAACTGGGTCGTATCGCCCGCTTCGGACCACCCTTCCATGTAATGCCCATCCGCTCCGATTGCGGATTCACGCTTATTCGACGCGCACAGCGCAGGCAATGGTGTCATCGAACGGTAGAAATGACCCGATGCTCGCCATGGCGCGGTCGAGTAGCAACTTCCGATACTATCGACTCCCCAACCCAATAATTGCCCATCGGTGTTGATGGCCAACGTATAACCCGGCCCGGCCGCTACTTCCGCCCAGGCATCCACACCGTTGGCGCGCTGGATCGGTTGAGGCCTCGTCGCCATGAGCCGGTTGCCGGTGCCGAGTTGACCATCAACGTTATTGCCCCACGCATAAAGCTGGCCCGTGCTTGTAAGTGCAAGTGAGTGATCGCGTCCTGCCGTCACCCCCTTCCAGGCTGTCACACCCGGCGGATTTGCAACACGAACCGGAACAACGACTTCGCCCAACGTGCCCGTCCCAAGTTGTCCGTACCGGTTGCTGCCCCATGCGTACAGCTTGTCGGAATCCGCAAGCGCCACCACATGTGCCGTGCCGGCCGCGACGAGCGTCCAGCGCGTAGCGCCCGGTGGTATCGGCACTTCGACCGGCGTATTGCGATCGGTCTTATCGCCCACGCCGAGCTGCCCGGCCCAGTTCCACCCAAAGGCGAAGAGATGCCCGTTCTTATCGATCACGTAGGATGACTGCGAGAGCGATTGCTGCCCGAGAAACTGCGCGTGCACAGGAATCGCAGTCATCATGGCCGCAGCTACCAGAGTGCTGAGTGCTAAGTGCTGAGCGCTATGTGCTAAGTGCTGAGTGCTGAGTTTCATGTTGGATTATTGTCAGCTATCGCGTGAGTACAATCAGTGTTGTTGCCGATCCTTGGGATGTCATGAGCTTCGCGAAGTAGCTCCCGGCCGGAAGCACGTGTGCATCGAGCACGATCGCATGATCGCCTGCCAGTTCAAACCCGCTCGTCAGCAATTGCACCTCACGCCCGAGCATGTCGAAGAGCGAAAGGCGAACAGCTCCTGACTCGGGAAGAGTAAAGTTAAGAACGGCTTGACTCGCAATCGGATTCGGATCGCAAGAGAGTGCAACTGCCGGAAGAGAGGCCCCTTCAAAAACACTTCGCGGCAGTGGGGCGTACTTCGTAAAATCGACATTGATGGCGGCATCCGCAATTGCAACCGTATCCGCGACACGAGTGAACGAGCCGGAGCCGTCCGAGCCAGTGCAAACAAGCGTGTCCTTGCCGGGCAGGACACCGATGAAGACATACTCGCCGACCTCGTTCGTGTATACGGAATCGCGCCACGCTGCCGAACGGATGCTGACGATCGCGCCGGAAACGGAACTCATACCATCGGCGGCTGTCACGCGCCCATGAATGATCGCGGTTCCCGGATTCGGCCTCCCGGCGAAGAAGAGCGGAGTGGTCCCACGAAATGCAATGCCATCCGCGCCGTAGAAATTGAGGCTGGTCACATCGCCAGTCATTTCGGTGAGCTGGGCCCACGAGTTGCCACCATCGTATGTTGCAAAGCTCGAACCGCTATCGCCTACGACGTAACCGATCTTTGGAGTAACGAGGTAGAGTTCGTTCAAGGTGTGCTTGGGTACGAGATATCGTCGGGTACCCCACGTGCTCACCAAACCATTCGCCCCGGCGTTGTAGGCATATCCCGGCGAGGATATGACCACGCTCGAAAGATCATCCCCAAAGCCGCTCGTGATTCTGTTCCACCCATTCGCCGTATCGTACGATTCGAATATCCCTGTCTGGCCGCCCACCACGCCGTTCCCTGTATCGAGGAAATAAATGCTATACAGCTTGCGCGTCATGAGAGGATCGCTCTCGTTCGAAACTTTTCCGGAGCGATAGTGGAAAATGACACCGCCATCACCACAGACCCAAAGATGGTTGTTGACACCGCAAACTCCGTAGAGATCGAAGCTGCTCGGGTTTGGTAAGGCTGTCCACGTTGCACCGGAATCGGTCGTGTGCTCGATTGTACCCAGATCGCCAACCACCCAACCTTCCTTCGGGCTGAGGAAGAAGATGCCGCGCAGCTTGTTGCCTTTTGGCGACGCCACAAAGTTCCTCCACGACCCGCCGCGATCGGTCGAGCGATAGATCAGCGCGGAGGAGGCAATACCATAGATCGTGGTGGAATCGACCCAGAAGATCTTCGAGAAAGCAACCGGCGACTGTGCGTCCTGAACCGTAAAGCTCCCATGAATCGGAGCCGGCAGTAGTGCAATGCGTGGATGAATCGTGTCCCAGTACGATACGGTTGTAATCCCTGCAGTCCGGTAGTTCTCGGTCGCCACCGTCATCGTGACACCATACGCAGCCAGGATCCAACGGAAGAAGCTGCCATCGGCGGCAGTCATTGCGGTGTCTTGTATCCCACTCGCACTGATATTCACTGTCACGCCTGATACCGGTTTTCCGGTCGTGGAGTCAACCACAATACCTGCAGCCCAGCCCGTCCGCTTTAAGGGGATTCCGATATATCCTGAGGCCGTCACAGGCGCCGAACCGTTCGCTCGTATGTACACCCAGTAGCGGACCGGGCTACTGCCCGAGGGATTCTTCGATGAATCGGCATCGATGGTCCATGTTGCCGTTCCAAATTGAATGGGACTAAGTGAAGACGGTTTGAGTGGCTGTCCCATCGCTCCACCCACAACGCGGAGCGGACTTCCACAAAAGAGATATGCTTTGAGACCAGATAGATTCCTGAGCGAGGAGTTTGTAACTGTGACGGAAACCGTAAACGGTTTGCCTGGCCACATCGCGGTCGGCAGAGTGTCGTGCATCGCTATTGTATCGCCTAACGCAGCGACGAGTACCGGTCGGTACTGCGTTAACCCAGAACCGTCCCCTATCTGTCCATGCGAGTTGTCGCCCCACGCATACAGATTGCCATCGTCCGCGAGTGCAATGGTATGATGCAATCCGGCCGCAACATCCACAAAGTGGCTTCCTTTATGTTGCGCACTCCAAATTCTCCCTTGGCTAAAGAGCGTATCACCCCACGCGTAGATATTGCCGTTCACGCCCATGTAACTGCTGCCACCACAAGCGACCTTCCACTCCTCAGCAAGCTGTCGTTTTTCGCTCGAGAGCATGTATGATGGATCAGCGAGCATCGCGCAAAACATCCCCCCGGTTGCCGCAAGCGAAGCGGAAGGCGCGACCGTCCGCAAGGTATCTACCGAATCGAGTATCGCTGGACTGCGAGAATTTACGACATACTTATTGTTGGGAAACGTCATGTCGAGTCCCCACGCATACAGCTTGCCCGCATTACTCGTCGCGTACGACGTACCAGGTCCGGCGGCGATCGCCGCCCAACTCGTCACGCCCCGAGGTAACGCAATGAGCTGCGGAGTCTTGTATGTCTTCGTGTCGCCAGTGCCAAGTTGCCCGCTCGCGTTCGCACCCCAGGCATAAAGCTGTCCGTTCGTAGCCAGCGCCATCGAGTGATCCTGACCAGCCGAGACCCAGTTCCATCCCGTAACGCCGGTTGGGTTTGGAATGAGGACAGGAGTAGATTTTGCGGTCGTCGTGCCGTCACCGAGTTCGCCATCGGCATTGTAACCCCAGGCATAAAGCTCCATGCTGTCTGCCACAGCCAGCGTGTGTTGTGCTCCTCCAGCCACCAACGTCCAGGTGGAAACCCCCGACGGCTTCGCGACCTGAACCGGCCTCGATTGATCGAGCGCGGAGCCGATGCCAAGCTGGCCGTTCGAATTCCATCCCCACGCCCAGAGCGCACCGTCCTTATCGATGATGTACGACGATTGCGAAAGCGATTGCTGCCCGAGAAATTGGGCGTGCACCGGAGTCGCTGCCATCATGGCCGCAGTCACAAGAGTGCTGAGTGCTAAGTGCTGAGTGCTGAGCTTCATGTCGAATTATTATCAGCTATCGCGTGAGTACAATGAGTGTTGTCGCCGATCCTTGGCATGTCATGAGCCTCGCGAAGTAACTGCCACCGGGAAGCGCGCGCGCGTCGAAAGCGAAGGTATGCTCCCCCGCGGATTCAAATCCACTCGTCAGCACTCGAACTTCGCGGCCGAGCGCGTCGAAAAGCGAAAGACGAATCGCTCCTGACTCGGGAAGCGTGAAGTTCAGAACGGCCTGACTCGTAATCGGATTTGGATCGCATGAGAGTGCAACTGCCGGAAGAGACGCCCCTTCAAAAACACTTCGCGGCGGTGGCGGGGCAACATGCTTAGTGAAATCAACATTGATGACGGCATCCGCAATTGCAGTCGTATCTGCCACTCGGGTGAACCCGCCGGAATCGTCAGAGCCAATGCAGACGAGCCTGATCTTCCCGGGCATAACGTCGGTGAAAACATAAGCGCCAACTTCGTTTGTGTAGGCGGTATCGATTCGGCCACCAGCCGTCGTCAGTGTGACAAGCGAGCCGGAGACCGAACTCATCCCATCGGCGGCTGTCACGCGGCCATGGACGATCGCGGTACTTGGATTGGGACGCCCAGCAAAGAAGAGCGTCGAAGTCCCACGAAACGCCAGTCCATCCGCGCCAAAGAAATTGAGGCTCGTCACGTCGCCGGCCATTTCCGGCAGCACGATCCACGTGCTGCCACCATCGTAGGTTACAAAACTCGACCCGCTATCACCCACGATGTACCCGATCGCTGGGGTAACGAAGTAGACCTGATTGAGCGAAGGGGGGGCTCCATGCGGCAAGGCATTAATATTCCCGCGCCCGCCAATAATCGTGACATATACTGAGCCATTAGCGCCGACCGCCATGCTGTTGCCGCCGCTGTAATAGCAGGACACGAGATCGTCACCAAAGCCACTCGTGATTCTGTTCCACCCGTTGGCAGTGTCGTAAGATTCGAATATCCCACTCTCGCCGCACGCCGCGCCGTTCGCCGTGTCGAGGAAATAGATGCTGTAGAGCTTGCGCGTCAATAGCGGATCGCCCTCGATAGAAACCTTCCCGGCGCGGTAGTGGAGAACGACACCGACATCGCCACACACCCAAAGATGATCGTTGACGCCGCAAATCCCGTAGAGATCGTGGCTGGTTGCATTGGGCAGGGATGTCCATGTTGCGCCGGAATCGGTCGTATGCTCGATGGTACCCAGATCGCCAACCACCCAACCTTCCTTCGCACTCAGGAAAAAGAGGCCATGCAGCTTGTACCCTTTCGGCGATGCAACGAACGGCCGCCACGAGCCGCCACGGTTTGTCGTGCGGTAGATTAGAGCCGATGATGCAATGCCGTAAATCGTTGTCGAATCGACCCAGAAAATCTTCGAGAAGGTTGCCGGCGCTTGCCCGCCCTGGACGGCAAAGGTGCCAAGTATCGGCTTTGGCATGAGCGAGATTGTTTTTCGCAGTGTATCGCCGTAGGAATAGATCGACGTGCTGGATGGCAAGTAACCTGCACTGTTGATGTTGATGTGGACGTTATTCGGCGCCGTGACAAAATGCGAGAACGTCCCATCTGCGGCCGTGACGGCTGTGTCTGGGTTACCGAGAAGCCCGTTGGTGAGCACTACGCTTATGCCCGCGAGTGGCTTCTGCGACAACGAATCATGCACGCTCCCGACAATCCAACCAGACTGTTTGGCAGGGATGATGATGTGGGGGTAGTGCCCCGCGAAGTAACCTGCGAAGTACGGCGCGGACCCGTGCGCACGAACGTATGCCCAGTAGTACGCGTATTGTGCACCTCCGCGTGCAGAATCCGCATCCATCCGCCAATGTGCCGTGGCGGTTTGCCCGGCCGTGATTGAATTCGGGCTAAGCGGTTCGAGCGCAGTGGAGCCAGCGAAATGAAGGATCGTGTCGGCAACGAGGAATGCATCGCCTTGCGATATGCCAGATGCCGTTTTGCACGTATCGGTAAGCACGAGATCGAACGGCGCCCCAGGGTACGTGGAAGGTCCACTTAGTGATGTGCTCATTGCTAACGAGTCGCCAAACATCTTAACACGTATCGGATTTCCTTGACTTTGAGATCCACCTGCACCAAGGGCACCAACGGTATTATCACCCCATGCATAGAGCCAGCCATCGTTCCCCATCGCGAGCCAATGGTGCAAGCCCGCAGCGGCGGCGGTCCATTGTGTGACACCTGTCAAATATATATAGCCACCCGTTACGAAAGCGGAGTCTTTGATCACGGTATCGCACTGCCAATTGAGGTATCCACCATTTCCATAGAGAATCAGCGCAGACTTCCCTCCTACTGCGACTTGAGCCCCGCTGCCGCCAGTGTTTCCGTTGTTCGTCATTGTACCGTACCCACTCGCACCGATGGCTGCGAAGTGGTACGACGAGAGAGCCAGAGTCGTCAGCGGACCATTCGTCTGAAAGCGCGTGCCTGAAAAATCCCAGATAAGCATCGGGCTCGTAGTGGGGCTAAATGTCAAGAAGAACGTCGGAAAGACACCCCAGCCATAGAGATGTCCGTCCATGCCGATGGCAAATGTCGCTCCGGAACCTGCGGCGACAGCAGCCCATCCATTCACTCCCTTAGGGAGCGGCACAAGCTTTGGCGTCTTACTTGGGAGCGTATCGCCCGTGCCAAGTTGCCCCATCTTATTTGCACCCCAAGCATAAAGCTGGCCGTTCGTGGCGAGCGCCATTGAGTGGTCCTGTCCGGCGGAGACCCACTTCCATGCAGTGACACTTGTTGGGTTCGGAATCAGCACCGGAGTCGTCGCGTCCGTCGTCGTGCCGTTGCCGAGTTCGCCATCGCCATTATAGCCCCAGGCGTAGAGCTTCGTGCTGTCTCCAACGGCAAGGGCATGGCGTGCGCCGCCAGCGATCGAGGTCCATACGGAAACACCGGACGGCTTCGGGACTGTGACTGGCCGCGATTGATCCTGGGTGGAGCCGATGCCGAGCTGGCCGTTCGAATTCCATCCCCACGCCCAGAGCGCACCATCCTTATCGATGATGTAGGACGATTGCGAAAGCGATTGCTGCCCGAGAAATTGTGCGTGAAGGACGCTTGACAATCCGAGGACGATCAAAACTGAAAGGCCGATTCGATTGAGCATGAGTGATGCTGGTTAGGAATACAAAAACGAAGCGAAAACGCTATTCATAGAAGACCAATGAACTGCCAAAAAGTAACAGCTCGTGGGTAGATGTTTCTGAAAAAACGGTCGATAGAATGACACGATCCGTGTATCCAACTTAATTTCTGATTATTAGTTGCTCTGCCGAGCCTTGTGGCGTTACTACCCGCACGAAGTAACTCCCGGCCGGGATCGAGTGTGCATCGAGCACGATCGCATGTGTGCCTGCGGATTTAAACCCACTCGTCAGCACTTGCACCTCACGCCCGAGCATGTCGAAAAGCGAAAGGCGAACCGTGCCTGGAGTAGCCAGGCTGAAACCGATGCTTGCTTTCTCCATCACCGGGTTAGGAATGCAGGTCACTGAGAAGCCTGCGGGGGAAGGATCTCCCGCGACGGCACTGCTCGAAACATGCCGCGTGAAATCAACCGTTAGGATCGCACTCGCGCTCGTTGCATCTTTCGCGCTATCCACAAAGTCGCCGACGCTGTCACTCCCTGCACAATTCAAAGCTACCTTCCCCGGCGGCAGACTGACGAAAGCATAGTTGCCGGTCTCGTTCGAATAGGCTGTGCGAACGGAGTCACGCGAATCGACCAATGTGACCACCGCCCCCGATACCGAAGTGATGTGGTCGCCTGCCGTGACTCGGCCATGGACGATGGCGCTACCGGTTCGCGGCGTGACGGTAAACGTGAGCGGCGTTGTTCCGCGATAGGCAAGACCATGCACACCAAACAAGCTGAATGATGTGATATCGCCGGAGAGTCCACTCATCTGTGCCCATGTGTCGCCGTTATCATACGTCGCATATCCGAGGCCACTATCGCCGAACGCATAGCCAAGTTCGGGCGTCAGAAGCTGCACGCCATGAAACGAGGCGGTCCCGAGTTGGGACACGATCGGCACGTGCGAATGCCACGGATCGACTGCAAGCACTCGCCCATTCGTCCCGGCGGCAAGGAAATATCCCGGCCGACAGGAGACGGTTTGGATAAGATCGTACGTACCTCCACCCATCGAATGCCATCCGTCATTCGTGTCGTACTGTGAGATGATACCAGTGAGCCCGCAGGCAGTGCCATTCAGCGAGTCGAGAAAGTAGACGCTATTGAGTCGCTGGGACATGTGTCCGTCGGTCTCCGTCGAGAGGACACCAGCTCGATAGTGGAGGATCACTCCGCCATCGCCCACAACCCAGAGATGTTGGCCGACGCCGCATACACCATAGAGATCGATGCTCCCGCCACCCGGTACTTTAGTCCATGCTGCTCCTCCATCGACCGTGTGGAGTATCGTCCCGGCACTGCCGACAACCCATCCCTCGTAACGATTGCGAAAGAAGAGATCGTGCAACGTCCATCCAACCGGCGACGCGAACGAATGCCACGACGCGCCTGCGTCATCCGAGCGGTAGATTGTTTTGACGGCGATCCCAAAGATGGTCGCGCTATCCACCCAGAATAATTTGGTGAAAGTGGCTGGCGCCAGCGCAAGTGACGTTGCCGCCATCGTCGCCTTAACCGGAGCAGGCACGAGCCCGACGGAAGGCCACAGCGTATCGCCCGTCACCGTGAGCGTCATGGATGCGGTATAGTAATTCTCTGCGCTGAACACCAGATCCGTGGTATTGTAATATGGCGGCGGCAGTGGGGGCGGAAAATATTGAATCCAGTCGTCAAACGTCCCGTCGGCAGCAGTCTTGAGTGTATCCGTTACCGTCCGGAGACTATACTTACCAGCCTTCGCGATATGTTGTAGAGTAATCGCAACTCCAGCCAGCGGCAAGCCCGTGAGCGAATCGTGGACGATCCCATCGATTAATCCCCATGACTTTGCCGGTATCCGAATTCCGTATCCAGCAATGAACGGCGCCGATCCTGTCGCACGAATGTAAGAGTAGCAGTAAAACAAATTGTCCCAATTGCGCGCCGAATCGGAATTCATTTGCCATGATGCAGTTGCGGTCTGCCCCGGAACGATGGTCGAGGGCGCAAGCGGCTGGGTTTGCGAACTTCCATTCGACCGGATGGCCGAGCCATACGAGAGGAATGCGGAAATATTGGACAATGTCTGGCCAGCGGATTTGTTCGAATCGGCGAGCGTGATATTGAATGGGCCACCGGGCCACGTTGACGGTCCTGTGAGTGATGCCTTCATCGCCAGCGAATCGCAGACGGCAAGGACAAGGGCAGGGACTCCGTCCATCGAGTTACTGCCTCGGCCTAATTCGCCATAGTCGTTCGCGCCCCAGGAATAGAGGAAGCCATTGGATGCGATCGCCAGCGTATGGTTGAGTCCCGCCGCAACGGCAATCCATTGCATGGCGCCTGCCGGTGCTGTATGACCCACGAATTGCAAACTATCAACTGGCGACCCGAGTTGACCGAAATGATTGTCACCTCCGCACGCGAGATAGCCCCTGAAGTCGATGTAACCATAGTGTTTGGCTCCGACGGCAACTGAGACAACTGGCACGCCGGAATTCGAGCCATCTGAGGAATAGACTACATCCCACTCCTTCTTGCCACCGGCAGCGAGAAATGGAAGCGGCCCAGCCGTCATGGCGTTGTATGGCAACAGCTGCCACACACCCGTTGAGTCGCGT
>JADGPZ010000130.1 GCA_017882165.1 Candidatus Kapaibacterium sp. | reverse complement strand
CGAGAGTCCGTCCTCAAACTCTTCGATCTCCGCGCCGAATGCTCGGAATTGCAAGGCGAGTTGATGAATTCGATCTGTCTCTTTCAGCCTCAGTTCGCGGGCTCCACGGACGGTGCTGGTTCCTTCGGCAAATAGTGCGAGCGTGAGAAGAATTGGAATCTCATCGAGAAGCAGCGGTACGTCTTCGCGTGTGATTTCGAACGGTGCAAGCGGTTGCTCGACCCGGTCGCCATAAATAATGAGATCCCCTCGTGCTTCTCCGAACACCTCGCGTACTTGCGTGGCTTCGAGGTCAACACCCATCAACGTCAGAATGTCGAGGTATCTCGATCGCGTTGGGTTGAGCGAGATGTTCGTGATAACAATCTGCTTACGGAGCAAGACTGCGGCAACGGCAAGGAACGACGCGCTCGAAATATCGCCGGGCACCTCATATTCAAATTCTTCTTCCAGATCCTGCTCGATGGTTGGATCGAGCGTGATTGGCTGTCCGGACTCGTACTCGATTCCAAACCCAAACGCCTCCATCATCCGCTCGGTGTGGTCGCGGCTTTGAAGTGGTTCGCGAACGGAGGTTACTCCCTCCGCGAACAATCCGGCAAGCAGTACTGCGGTTTTCATCTGAGCCGATGCCACCGGCAAGATGATATTCTCAGCGTGAAGCGTGCGTCCTTTGATCTTCAGTGGCAATGTGCCAGTTCCAGATGTATCGATAGTGGCTCCCATCGTTGCGAGCAGGTCTGCCAATCGCTTCATGGGGCGAGCGCTGAGCGAGGAATCGCCGGCGAGTGCGCTGTCGAACGTTTGTCCCGCGAGCAAGCCCATCATAAGTCGCGCTGTTGTCCCGGAATTGGCGCAGTTGATCGTGTGTCCCGGCGCGCGAAGGCCATGCCGCCCGACGCCTTGCAGTTCTATTTGCTCCGTTGTGACTTCGATCGGCACGCCAAGCGATTCGAGCGCGAGGATGGTTGCCAGCACATCATGGGAGAGCGATTCGATGGAGCCGATCGGAATACGAATCAGCGAACGCGTGAGCGAGCCGAGAATGAGGATGCGATGAAGGATCGACTTGTCCGGTCCAACCGTGAAGCGAACCGGTTGCGAATCGGGATGAATGCTCGGGACCGGTGATATGGTAACGGTCATGCGGCCAATCGGTTACTCGCCATCACTGGTGTCGGGCGGGTGCGCCAGTGCAACGGGAGGTAAAACGCCGAGAAACTCAAGTGCCTCTCGCGCAGCGTTTTGCTCGGCTTCCTTTTTGGATCGCCCATCTCCCGAGCCATGCTTCATGCCGCTGACGTGAACATCGACGGAAAATGTCCGCGCATGGTTCGGACCAACTTCGCGGACAGTAAGATACTTCGGCGAAGCCAGCTTGCGTCCCTGTACAAATTCGAGCAGCATCGACTTGTAGTTGTGATCCGAGAGCATCAACTCGTCGCGCCGGGTGTGGGTGATGATGTGGCGATAGATAAAATTACGAGAGGCATCCATGCCGCCATCGAGATAAATCGCCGCGATGAGCGCCTCGTAGGCATCCGCCAAAAGTGTCGCCGAGCCGCGCTGCACGGCGGCTTGTGCCGAAGAGGAGAGCAACAAGTAGCGCTCCAGATCAATATCCACCGCGTGTTGCGCGAGCGAGGCGCCGCTCACGAGCCGCGAACGCAATTTTGTCAGCTCGCCCTCTGGCAGGGATTCGAATTCACCATAGAGATATTCTGCGATGACGAGATTGAGTATCGCATCGCCCAGGAATTCGAGACGCTCGTTCGATCGAAGCGAGGGATTATCGACGAACTGCAGGTACGACCGGTGCGTCAGCGCCTGCAAAAAATAGGCACGGTGTTTGATCGTGTAACCGATACGGCGTTCGAGTTCGTCGAAATCTTTTGCCGATAGGACGGGGCGCGCCGTGCCCGCAACAATTTGCGAAGCGCGACCGAGAAGATCTGTTGTTGGCTGTTCGGGGTGGCCGCGCTTTACAAAGGCTCGCGATTCCAGACGCTGACGCCTGGCGCGTCCGAGTTCACGGTAACGGTCAACGCGATTGCGGAGCCTGTCGAGTAAACGCACCGGCAGTTTCTCGTCGTGTTCGCTATGATGCGAGGAATCGTTTTTGTCCGAGATCACAAAATAATAGAGGATGGACCAAGTCGCTGTGAGCGGTGCTATGCCTCGAAGCGGGTGAAGACGAGGGAAGCATTGTGACCGCCAAACCCAAAGCCGTTGCTGAGCGCAGCATCGATCTTCATCGGGCGCGCCACATTCGGAATATAATCCAAATCGCACGCGGGGTCTGGAAATTCGTAGTTGATCGTGGGAGGGGCCGTTTGATAATGGATCGCAAGAACCGAAGCGATTGCTTCGACCGCACCCGCCGCGCCGAGCAGGTGACCGGTCATCGACTTCGTCGAACTGATAGCGACTTTATACGCGGAATCGCCAAACGCGACTTTGATCGCGTTTGTCTCGCTGATGTCGCCCGGAAGGGTGGACGTTCCGTGAACGTTGATATAGTGGATGTCCTGCGGATTCAAATGCGCATCTTCGACCGCCATCTTCATCGAGCGGACAGCGCCTTCACCACCGGGCGCGGGAGCCGTAATGTGATAGGCATCGGCAGACATCCCGAAGCCCGAAAGCTCCGCATAAATACGTGCTCCACGCGACATCGCATACTCCAGATCTTCGAGGATAAGTGTCGCGCCGCCTTCGCCCATGACGAATCCATCTCGTTTCAGATCGAATGGGCGGCTTGCATGCGTCGGATCGTCGTTCCGGGTGGAGAGCGCCTTCATCGCATTGAATCCGCCCACGCCCATCGGGCAGACGACGGCCTCGGCGCCACCGGCAACGATCGCATCGGCGAGGCCACGCTCGATGAGCATGACGGCGTCGATGATCGCATTGCTGCTCGTCGCGCAGGCGCTCGTCGTGGCGTAGTTCGGACCCTTGAGTCCGTGCCGCATCGAGATGTAGCCCGCGCAAATATCGCTGATCAGCATCGGTACAAAAAACGGCGAGATGCGATGTGGACCTCCGGTCTCGTATAGCGTCTCCTGCTGTTTCTGATAAGTGGACATCCCCCCGATACCGGAGCCATAGACGACGCCGATGCGCGTTCGGTCCATTGCGTCCAACGACCAACCGGCATCTTTAATCGCCATGTCGCTCGCTGAGACGCCGAACTGGGTGAAGAGATCCATCCTGTTGATCATCTTGCGGTCGATGAAATCAAGCGGGTTGAAATTCTTCACCTCGCAGGCGAAGCGCGTATCGTAGTCGGACGCGTCGAAACGCGTGATTGGCGCCGCGCCAGAGCGGCCGCTGACAAGGCCATCCCAGTACGAGACGAGATCCAGCCCAAGCGGCGTGATCGCGCCCATACCCGTGACGACTACTCTGCGGCGGTTCTTTGACATGATCGACTTCGAGGGTCCGATTCTATTTTCGAAACGCGGAATTACTTCTTGGCGGTGATGTAGGTCACGGCATCGCCGACGGTCAGGATCTTCTCGGCGTCTTCATCGGGGATCTGAAGATTGAACGCCTTCTCGAACTCCATCACGAGCTCGACCGTGTCCAGCGAGTCCGCACCGAGATCGTTCGTAAACGATGCGTTCGTCGTGACCTGTGATTCTTCAACGCCAAGCTTGCTGACGATGATTTCCCTGACTTTTGATTCAATGTTTGGATCTGCCATTTGCTTAATTGTACGTTAAAAATGAAATCTTATGGGGTAACGAGTAACGAGGGATGAGTAACGAGTGGTCTCTCCATCTCGTCAATATACTGTTAGACTCGTTACTCGTTACGCATTGCTCGTTACTCGTTACTCGTTACATCGCCATGCCGCCATCGACGACAATCGTCTGTCCGGTCACATAATCGGCTGCGGGCGACGCAAGGAAACTCACGACGCGCGCCACGTCCTCAGGTTTGCCCGCGCGCTTCAGTGGCACGAGTGCGAGCATAGCCGCGCGCTGCGCTTCGTTCAATTTGGCGGTCATTTCCGTCTCGATGAAGCCCGGCGCAACGGCATTCACCGTGATTCCGCGCGATCCAACTTCCTTTGCGATCGACTTGGTAAAACCAATCACACCGGCCTTGGAAGCGCAATAATTCGCCTGCCCTGGGTTGCCCGTGAGCGCCACAACACTGGCGATGTTAATTATCTTCCCGCGTTTTTGCGCCATCATGGGCCGAATTGCGGCTTTTGTCACATTGAATACGCCTTTCAAGTTCGTGTTCAGCACGGAGTCCCAATCGGCTTCGGACATCCGCATCAGCAGGCCGTCCCGCGTAATACCTGCATTATTGACGAGAACATCGATCTGGCCGTGATCGGCAATGATCTTATCGATGACAGCCTGCGTCGCCGCAGCGCTCGTCACGTCAAGTTGCTCGTAGGAGATGAGCTTTACCCCATTTGGGGTCACAATCGTCTTATTCAACGCTTCCGCGTATGCGATCGCATCCTCGCCAATAGCATAATCGGCAAAGACCACAGTGAATCGCTGGTGAAACAACTCTTCGACGATTGCGCGGCCAATCCCTCGCGCGCCGCCGGTCACGACTGCAACTCGTTTCTGTCCGCCAAAGGGCTGGTCGGCTGGCCAGGAGGCTTTCATATAGTCTGGCTTCTCTTGACTCATAGGCTGATTTGAATTAGACTCTCACTCATGCGCTCGGCTTCAAAGCGCGAGCGGTTCGCTTGATAGTACGATTCCACCTTTGCGAATTCATCGTCACCGAGGAAATGCTTCATCTCTTCACGCATGGATTCATACACGCTATGCACGTAGTGTCCCGCACCCGCAGGACCACAATGATGAAGATCTTCGGAGTGCGAGTCATCGTAGGTGATCGTGCCTTCAACGACGGTGACCGGAAACAAAATGCAATAGCGTGGCTTCCATGCCCATCGGTGCAGTCCGGCATTTGCAGCAGCGACTTGAATGGAGCAGAAATGCCGCTTATCTAAGAATACGCAGCCCTCGGTAAATCCGGAAATTCCACCATCGCGATCGTGAACATCCGTGCCGATGGCCTGACCGGAAGGAAAGTCTGGGTCGTCAATGATGATGCCGTCGAACCACGTGTTTATGTCGGTGTCCTGCGTCTCGTCCATCGCGGCGGCAATCTCGGTGGCGTGTTCGAGTATAAGATCGCGCTCCGAAAGGTCGGCGTAAACACCGGAATGACAGCAGCCTCCGCCACATTGCGAGATGTCGCAGTAATCGACAAATCCGTGCGTGAAAATGATCTCGTCTAAGCGCAGGTCACCGACCGTGATCGGAGCGATGCGAGCTTGAGGAATCTCATCGTGTTCTGGCATTGGCTCCTTGTGATGTCCGTCGTGGGTCATGCCGTCACTGCTTTTGGTTTTTCCACACCGCTCGTCTTTACGTTCGATAGCGTTCGCGTCACGAGTCCTTGCAACACCTTGCCGGGTCCGAATTCGACGAACTCGCGAATGCCGAAGTCATACATATTCTTCACCGATTGCTCCCAGCGTACCGGCGCCGTGAGTTGCTCGACCAGCAGCCGGCGGATCTCTTCTGCATCTTCCGCAGGCTCCGCGCTCACGTTGCTGAATACCGGGACGGAAGGCGTAACAATCTCAGTCGAAGCGAGCGCTTCTTTGAGACCATCCGCCGCATATTGCATGAGCGGCGAATGAAATGCTCCGGAGACCGAAAGCTCCTTTGCTATTCTAACGCCACCCTCTTTCGCGCGCCGCATCGCTTCGTGTACCCCTTGTTCGGTGCCGGATATTACAATTTGTCCCGGCGAGTTGAAATTCGCGGGACGGACGATGGTATCAAGTTCACTCTCGATCGCTTCGCAGATTGCTGAGAGCTTATCTGCATCCATCCCAATGATCGCGGCCATTGTGCCTGTCTTTCTGCGACCTGCCTCCGCCATGAGTTGGCCTCGCAGATGAACAAGCTTGAGTGCATCGCGAAATTCGAGCGCGCCGGCAGCGCAGAGTGCGGTGTACTCGCCCAACGAGTGACCGGCCATCGCTTGCGCCTGTTCGCGGTCTTCATCGAACTCGAGCGCGAGCATCGAATGCAAAAAGATTGCCGGCTGTGTATAATCGGTTTGTCGAAGGATCTCTTCGGGGCCTTCGATCATTGCGCGCGAGAGATTAATGTTCAGCAGATCGTCCGCCTCTTGTAGTCTCGCCCGCGCCGACGGGTATGCCTCGGCGAATTCCTTCGCCATGCCGGGATATTGCGACCCTTGTCCGGGAAAAATGTAGGCGATCATTATGGGGTGTGTGGGATTCGCTCTAATAAGCCCACTTGACCAGAATTGCTCCCCAAGTGTAACCGGCCCCGAAACTCGAAAGCACGATATGGTCGCCCTTCTTCAGTTTGCCGTCGGCCCACCACTCGCTCAGGCAGATCGGGATCGTCGCACTGGTGGTGTTGCCGTATTTTTGAATATTGATCATGACCTGCTCGGGCGAGAGTCCCATCCGCTCGCGGGCGGCGTCAATGATGCGCAAGTTGGCCTGATGGGGGACAAGGAACGCGATGTCCTTGCCGGTCATACCATTGCGCTCGACCAAGTGCGCGGCGGATTCCGCCATGTCAACCACGGCGCGTTTGAAGACCTGCTTGCCTTCCTGATAGACGAAATGCCACCGGTTATTGACCGTCTCATGCGAGGCCGGACGAAGGCTCCCGCCGGCCTTCATGTGAAGGAACGGCGCGCCGGTTCCATCCACGCGCAAATACGAATCGAGAATCCCCGTCTCCTCTTCGGTCGGCTCAATGGTGATCGCTCCGGCGCCATCGCCGAAGAGGACGCAGGTGTTTCGGTCCTGATAGTCCGCGATGGAACTCATCTTATCCGCGCCAATGAGCAGCACACGCTTGTAGCGGCCGGACGTGACGAACTGCGCAGCGGTTTCGACACCGAAGAGGAAGGACGAACACGCCGCCACGAGATCGTAACCCCAGCAGTTTTTCGCTCCGAGCTTTTCTTGAATCAGGCAAGCCGTCGAAGGAAACATCATGTCCGGCGTGACGGTGCAGCAGATGATGAGTTCGACATCATCGGGTGTCCATCCTCGGCGTTCGAGCGCCTGTTTCGCCGCGAGCACGGCCATGTCGCTCGTGGCGCCTTGTTTCAGGATGCGCCGCTCGACGATCCCAGTCCGCGAGCGGATCCATTCGTCGGTCGTGTCTAAATACGACTCGAAGAAGGCGTTATCGAGTACATCCGGCGGTACATAATGACCGACGGAGGTAATAGCGGCGTGAAGTTTGTATGCTGACAATGATTCTTTGGATTAAGCAGGTACGGCTTCGACCTCAACGGCATGGGCGATCTTTTCGACGATCTTCTTCTCGACCATTTCCTCTGCCTTGAAGATCATATTCTTAATTGCCTTGGGCGTCGAGCGGCCATGCCCGATGATCGTCACGCCCCGCACACCAAGCAGCGGCACACCGCCGGCTTCCTGGTAGTCGAAGTCTTTCAGCGATTCGCGCAAGACCGAAGCGGCAACCGCGGCCTTCATCTTCTGCCAAACGCCCTTCGAGGCATAGTTGCGGATAATCGACTTCATGACCGACGGCATGCTCTCGACGAGCTTGAGCACCACGTTGCCAACGAAGCCATCGCAAAGAATGACATCGACCGTGGATTGAAAGACATCGCGGCCTTCGACATTGCCGGCAAAATTCACGTGCGTTTTTTCGAGAAGCTCCGTTGTATCAAAGACCAACTCGTTTCCTTTCGAGCGCTCTTCGCCGACGCTGAGGAGTCCGACGCGTGGGTTCTGGATGCCCAGGATTTGCTCGGCGTAGATCGAGCCCATGATGGCGTATTCGCGCAAGTGGGCGGGCTTGCAATCGACTGTTGCGCCGACATCGAAGACGAGTGTGTAACCACCTTCGGGACGCGGAAACTCTGCGCCGATTGTCGGACGGCTGATCCCCGGAATGCGGCCGAGCAGCAACGTGGCCCCGCTCATGACCGCGCCGGTGTTGCCAGCGCTGACGAAGGCGGAAGCGCGGCCTTGCTTGACGAGATCGAACCCGATGACGATCGAAGAGTCGCGCTTTTGTCGGAGCGCAGCGACCGGTTCATCTTCCATCCCGATCACTTCAGAAGCGGCGACAATCTCGATTCCAAGCTCACTCAGAGCCGAGGCTCGCTTCAGCTCTCGCTCAATCTCCTCACGCACACCGACGAGCAGGACTTTGAGCTGCCCTTGGCGCTGGCGAACAGCTTCGAGCGCGCCGTTCACTTCATTCGCCGGCGAAAAATCACCGCCCATCGCGTCGAGCGCAATGGTCAGCGAATGCTCCTTAGAGGAGAGAGGCGAATGCGCGACAGGCATGTGCAGAAATGATGAATGATGAATGACGAATGATGAAGTTCGATTTCATCATTTATCCGCAACCATGGTTGCAATCATCATTCCGAATTGCGTGCGTCAGGCTTGCGCCTTCGGCTGGAAGACCGAACGGCCGCGATAGAAACCGCAGCTCGCACATGCGGTGTGCTGGAGCTTTGGCGAGCCGCAATTCGGGCAATTGCCGAACGAAGGCTTCGAAAGCTTGTAATGTGTCCGGCGCTTATCGCGGCGGGTCCGTGAATTCCTATGTGTTGGATTTGGCATGATGTCGCTCCTAATATCGAAATGGGCCGAAAATCGTCAGCTTTAGAGCTTTGCTCTATGGCTTTCCGGCCCCGGCGGTACCTTCTTCGGCTCGCAAACGCTCCCTCAAACTTTTGAGTGCCGGAAACTTGGCATCCTCTTCGGCTGGCTCCAAATGTCCGCAGGGTCCCAAATTCAAATCCTTGCCGCAGACCGGGCAAAGACCCTTACAGTCCGGCCGGCACAAATGTATCATCGGAATCGCCAGTGCCAGCCCGTCTCGGACGTCCTCGGTGATGTCAATATATGGGCTGAGGCCTGAATCGTACTCGTGGACATTCGGGTCGCTCGGATCGCGGACTAAACGCGGTGGCACGAATTCGAGATCGAGCGGGGCATCGATCACTCTTGAAAATGGGTCGGAGCACCGGGTACATTCGAACGCTCCCTCCGCAGACGCCGTGGCTTTCAGGTGGAATTGCTCGCCAGTCCGGACGAGCGTCCCATGAATCCTGGCCTGATTGGCAAATGGCTCGTAATCCAGCGCCCCGGCATCGGTTGTAAAGTCTATCGGATGCTCGCCATCGCCAAGTCCTCGAACCCGGACGCGGACATGGGGTAGGTCTGGATTGCTAACGGGTTTCTCCGGCGAAGGAATTGAACTGCTGTGGGTAGCCCCCTGCTGGGTTGCCGAGTGCGGGAGAGCCGCATGATGTTCCCTCGAATCGATTCTCATGGCAAGCCTCCCGTTGCATCGT
>JADGPZ010000234.1 GCA_017882165.1 Candidatus Kapaibacterium sp. | reverse complement strand
AGCGATGGCACGCTCAAGATCTGGGATGTCACGACGCAGACTGAGCGGACCACCCTGTCCGCCCACCGGGGCCAGGTAGACGCCTGTGCGGTCAGCCCCGACGCCCGCTGGATCGTATCGGCCAGCCGCCAAGTCACAAAATAGTCGGCTCCCGCGCGTTCCAGATGCGGGAGGTGCCGGTGGCGAAACTCGGTGTCACCATGGATGATCTTCATGGAGTATTCCCATTCTGACACCGGACCTAAAGGTCCGGTGCTACACGGCAGCTGTTATCCCGCGAAATTGTTCACTTCCTCGATCAGGGTGGCGACGATCTCGTCCTCGCGGATGCGGCGGATCATGACGCCTTTGCGGTACAGTATACCGACGCCCTTGCCGGCGGCGATGCCGATGTCGGCCTCGGATGCCTCGCCGGGACCATTCACGACGCAGCCAAGCAGCGCGACCTTCACCGGCTTCTTGATGTGTGCCACGGCCGCTTCCAACTCTCTTGTCACCTTAAAGAGATCGATTTCCAACCGCCCGCACGTCGGGCAGGCGATGATCTCGACGTTGCGCGAGGCAAGCCCCAGCGTGCGGAGAATCTCCTTGCCGGTCTCGACTTCCTTCTCGGGTTCATCCGTGAGCGAAACGCGAATGGTATCGCCGATTCCTTCAGCCAGCAGCGTGCCGATACCGACGGCAGACTTGATCGAGCCGACGCGGGTCGTGCCGGCTTCGGTGACGCCGAGATGCAGCGGGTAATCGGTGCGCTCGGCCACCAGACGATAGGCATCAATCATCAGCCGAACGTCGGTTGACTTCACGCTGATGATGACGTCCTCAAAGTTGAAGTCCTCGCAAATCTTGATGTGACGCATGGCCGACTCGTATAGCGCTTCGGCGGTTGGGTAGCCATACTTATCGAGAATGTCCTTCTCAAGAGAGCCGGAGTTGACGCCGATGCGAATCGGAATGCGCTTCTCCTTCGCCTTGCCGAGCACTTCGTGGATGCGTTCGATCTTGCCGATGTTGCCCGGATTCAGCCTGACCTTCGCGACATTCGCTTCGATTGCTTTAAGCGCGAAGACGTGATTGAAATGAATATCGGCAACAATCGGAATATTCGATTGCCGGACGATCTCCGCGATGCCTTCGGCGGCTTCCCAATCGTTGATTGTCACGCGCGCAATGTCGCAGCCGGCTTCTTCCATGCGCTTAATCTGCGCGACGGTCGCAGCGACATCGCCGGTCTTCGTCTTCGTCATGGACTGCACCGAGATCGGCGCGCCATCGCCGACCGGGATGGAGCCGATCATCACACGCCGGGACTTCCGGCGCGCGTGAAGATGGGCATGGCCATTGGTAGTTGGGGCCATTATCGGTAGTAATACGTCCATATCGGTCGGATCGGTCCTATTGTTTGGATTCCATTCTCCGCGACGCTTCGAAAAGAACATCGCGTTCATCCTGGGTCAGATTCTGGTAGCCGGTCGCGGCGATCTTGTCGAGGATGCGGTCGATCTCCTCTTGCGTGATGGTGCGGGCTTGTTTGACATCGGCCTGTGCGTTTGCACCCTGAGGCGTGTTGCCGCTAATGTCTCGGTACTCCGCGTCCACTGGGCGACCTTGCGATTGCGGCCGGGCGCGACCGAAGAATCCCGGACTCCGTCGAGCGCCCACGCTCGGCGCGGTTGGCTGCTGGCCTTGCCAGATGTTGTTAATTGTGGTCGATTGCCGGCGAAGCCGCAGCAGGTGGCCGCCAGTTGTGATGAGGATGTAGACAATGCCCGTCACCGCGCCGCCCAGATGGGCGAGATGGCTGATGTTGTCCGTGCCATTCCATGTCAGGTACACTTCGAGCGCCATGTAGCCGGCGACAAAAAACTTGGCCGGGATGCCAATGAAGAATAGGGGAAAGAAGTAGATCGGGCGGTTCGGAAACATGAGGCCGAACGCGACAAGCACCCCGAAGATCGCGCCGGACGCCCCAATGAGCGGCCCGCCACCGGCACCGAACATTCCGGAGAGCATCAAGTGCGACAGGGCGCCCCCAAGTCCGCAGATGAGGTAGAACGTCACAAACTTCTTCGTCCCCCAGGCATTTTCGACTTCGACGCCGAACATCCAGAGCGCCAGCATATTGAAGAGAATATGCGAAAAGCCCTGGTGAAGGAACATGTAGCTGATAAGCTGCCACGGGAAGAAGAGGTGGGAATCAAGCGGCCAGAGCGCGAAGTACTGCTCGATGTAGGCCGCGAGCGACTCGTGCCCGGCCGTGTGGAACGCGCCGAATAGCATCTCGAACAGGAACACCCCGCCATTGGCGATCAAGAGAAACTTGATTGCCGGAGGAAAAAACTGAAAGCCACCAAAACCTCTCGGCGTTGGCGGTCGATACTGCTGTTGCGGGTTCCAGGCCATTAGCTATGCATTCCTCTTACTATCATCATCCGTCCCAACACGGCTTTTGCCAGATTCGCGCCGGACGAGCATTACGGCGCGTCACAGCTTTACGAATGCCCAAACGGGTGTTTCAGAACGGACTCTTTTCCTCATGACTTCGGGTTCACTGAGTAAGACGATCATCAATCACTATTGTTGTATGGTTAGACACTCTCTTTCGTTCAGCGTTCTCGTTTTCCTCCTCTCGCTCGAACTTGCGGGGTGCAGGCACATTACCGAATTCGACGATGGTGAGATGGGAATTTCCGGCAAGTACCTATTTGCAGGTACCGAACACGCTCTCTTTCGGTCAAGCGACAATGGTGATAGCTGGATGTGTGTGGACAGTAGCTTTGAGACCTCAGTGTACGTATCGATCGCTTCAAATAAGACTTTCCTATTCGCAGGCTGCTTGTTTGGAGGGGTGATTCGATCGAGTGATGATGGAGGCACTTGGACCCAGGTGAACCGTGGCTTACCCCATACTAGTGTATGGGCTCTCTGCTGCGCTGGCCCAAATACCCTGGCTGCGGATGATTATGGGGATAAGATGTTGATCTCGACCGATCATGGAAACACTTGGAATCAAACTGGTCCGGCTTTTACCACTGTCCATTGCTTCTGGCAAAACGATTCTGGTCTGCTTGCTGGAACAAGCAACGGACCCTACCGGTCTACCGACAATGACAAGACTTGGGTTTTGGCGGACACCGGTTTCGAGAACATACATTTTATCTCC
>JADGPZ010000233.1 GCA_017882165.1 Candidatus Kapaibacterium sp. | reverse complement strand
TGAAATATGAATTGCTTTCATATTTCATGCTTTCCCTTCATCTCGCTCCCAGTCGTCGCAGCGTCGAAATGTGGGAGCTTCTCGGATACTCGGCCCGGAGCCGCTCGTACCATGTATTCGCGCCCTGACGATTACCAAGATGCAGATCGGCACGCGAAAGTTTGTACATCGCCATCTCGCGCTTATACTGCGGCCCGACGCGAACGACGTATTGGAAGTATGGCATCGCCTCGTCATAGCGTTCGGTCGCGTAGAGCGATTCACCCATCCAGTAATACGCATTCGGCACCAACTCCGACGGACGCCCGGTCGTGACGATGCGAGAGAAGAGCGCCAGCGCTTCGTCATACCTCGCGCCGTTGTATGCTCCCAGCGCAGCTTCATAGAGTCCGTACTCCGTGAGGTTTGGCTTTGGCATGTATGGCGTTTGGGACATGGGTGGCCGCGGCGCAGTAAGACCCTCGGCAGGCGGAGGCATTTCGCGAGAAGACTCCCGGTCCTCGTTGGCCAAATGACTCACGCGTTGCAACGCGCTATCGGCGTGACTCAGCACTTGCTTCGCGCTCGGCGCCGACTGATCGATGGCGGCAGGCGCAGTCGGCTTATTGCGCTGTGCGTTCGGCTTCGAGCTTCTCGAAGAGCGACAGGCAGTAAGATTCAGAACGCTGAGCGCGAGAGCGCCGAAGAGAAAAATTCTGGATGCCTTTTGCATTGCTCTCTCCTCAGTAAAGATTGTACTTGATGCCAAGCGAAAATGAGATATTCGAGGCCGAACGTTGCGGACCCGTCTGCGATACAAGATAACGGTCGTCCGCAGGATTGGTCAGGACCGGACCACTCGCCGAATTCGGATAAATGTCGTAATCGTAAACGTACACGCTCATCTCCGTAAGCTTGAATTCCGCGAATAGGTTGAGCATACTGTTGCCGGCGTCCGCATCATACATCAGCGGCTCCTCAATGCCAAACGAGCCATAGAGCGCAAACGGAAGTGGTGGATGCATCTTCCGCGTGAAGCTTGCCGCACCGTCCGACGAACTCACATTCTCCTCATAGATCCCGACAAGATAGACACCTCCGCCGGCCCCCATATAGACCGATGGCAACCCGCCTCCGAAATTCGTTCGAACGTTAAGCCCCAGCAGAACCGGGACGAACGATGCGGTGCGCGTCGTCGATAGGGTGACGCCTCCACCGAGCGGATCGCCAGTCGAGCCACCGCTGGAAAGATGGTATCCGGTCGATGCCTCGAGTTCGAGTCCGACCACGGGCACCGTTCCGCTGTTGCTGCCGAGCGAATCCACGACATCGACTGGAATCAGCGGCAAGTCGAGAGCGAGATCGAGCTTCGAGCCTTGACCGGTGCTCCACCACATTTCGTCGCTCTTCGGGGCGCTATAGAGCTGCCGTGATCGCCCCATCCCCCAGCCCGCGCTGGTCTTGATGCTAAAGAGGGTCGGTTGTTCACCGCCACCCCCCGCGTCCTGCGCGAATGCTTGCAGAGTGAGGCCACACGTTGCGAAGATCGCGATCGTAACCATCAGCGCTGCGAAGCGCAGGATGTGTCGCGTGGTAAAAGAAACGGCGGGTCGTCTCATAGTTTGTTTGCGAATATTTTAATGGCCGGAATCGCCGGACCGAGTGAGCGCGTTGAGGCGTGCGCTGGCCCTTGTGCGATACTCCGAGTTTGGATAGTCCGCGAGCAGCCGCTCATAGGCGGTGCGGGCACTGCCCGGGCGGTTAAGCCGCTCGTAGCACTCCGCGATCTTGAATTCGGAGGCCGGCGCCTTCGTCGATCGCGGATACTCATCGATCACGTTTTGAAATCGGCGGAGCGCACGATCGTACTCTTTCAGTGCGTAATAGCACTCCCCTTCCCAATACTTGTAATTACCGGCGTAGACGCTGTGCGGATCGTCGGACTCGAGCGACACGAACGCCGCGAGTGCCGCGCTGTATTCTTTCGCGTTATAGAGCCGAAGAACCGATTGATATTTCTCCAACGCTCCGGAAGCCTCTGAGGCCACAGGCGGCAACGCTCCGGGTGACGGCGGCGTGGCTGGTGGTGGAGCGGTGTAAATTCGTTCGGGCGGAACGGGTGGCGGAGTTGATCCCCGCAATCGCGAGGACTCCCCTTCGGGCGGTTCCGGTAGCGGTGTTCCCTCGATGCGCGATCGCAGCATCGCGAGATCGGCTTCGAGCGCCCGAATCCTGTCGCGATCCATCTCGGCGAGCATGCTCAGAGAATCGATGACCTCGACGAGCTTCGCCTCGATCATCCCCATGGAATCGAGTTGATGGGCCAGCGGCGACCCCGGCTGGGTACGAGACGCCGGTAGCCCGCGCCGCGACTCCTGCGCCGTGCGGCAGCCAGTAAGGCCGGTCAGCGAACCGGCAATGAACAGTATGATCCCCGCAAAGACGAACGTCCGCGTCGTAAATGTCATAACTAAGTTTACAGTCCACGATCGCTCGTGGTACGATCGCACATGGCATGATCGCTCGTTGGTAAAACCGCGGGGGCACGCGGCCTCTCGTGCGATGTAAAGCGCCAAGCCATCAAAAATGCTCCGCAAAGATACAACTTTTTTGAGCAAATAGCAAGCATTTTGCCTGTTGCGCTGTCTCGCTCTCGGACTCGAGCCCGAACTCCGCCGAAACCTGCGACTCTATCTCCGGAACCTGCAGCCAACAAAAATGATTATGTGCCCGCTTCCTTAGCTCAGTTGGTAGAGCAACTGACTCTTAATCAGTGGGTCGCCGGTTCGAGCCCGGCAGGAAGCACTGATTTTCCATTCGCCAGCGGATTGGAAAGCTTGTAGCTACTCTTTCAGTTCGGCCGACTTAATGTAAGGTATCGCATTGAGCGTAAGATTTTCTTCCATGCCGTCCAATAATCTTACGCCATTTTCTTCGTTACAATGGTTAATCCGGTCAAAAATGCATGAGGAAGCAGCATGGCACGAAACTTCAAGTCTTAAGTCGTTAAGTGATCGAACTGCGTATTTGCATGAAAAATTGCAGAATTGCATTCCGATGACAGGTCCTCCATAAGACGACAAGAAAAAGGCGACAAAGGGGCAGCGAAGGCTGCCCTTTTTTTCTTCTATTGCATGGTTTAGATACCAGAGGCAATTTGTTGATGACCCATCCCCCCTTCTTCGGCACGCGCGTCGTC
>JADGPZ010000129.1 GCA_017882165.1 Candidatus Kapaibacterium sp. | reverse complement strand
GGAAGTGTATTGACTGCATCGGGTTCGAGCACACCCAACTGGCAACTTGTCGATCTCACTTCGAGCGTGAGTGCAGTGCTGCCTGTGCGAAATGGTGGCACTGGCCAAAGCGCTCCGCTCACCACAGGTGGAATTCTCTACGGAGCGAGCGCTACAGCAGCAGCCAGTTCTCCCGCTGGCACGCAAGGACAAGTGCTAACGGCGAGCAACTCCACGCAGCCTTCGTGGCAAACACCGAGCTATGTTCTGCCGGGCTCTTTGATTGCTTTCCCGGATGCTTCAGCGCGTGCAGACTACACATTCACCGGAGCAGTCGATATTCATGAAGTCTGGTCTTCGGCATCATCGACAGGTGCGGTTGCAGTTGCATTCCCTGCTGTCGCGGTAACTGGCACTAAGTTGTATTCGTTTGGCGGTTACCCTCCATCTGGTACATCTATTGTTCAACAATACGATCCGCAGACAGGTCAATGGGCACAGAAATCAAACGCTGGCTTCACACCTCGTTGGTCACCAACGGCAGTAGCCGTTGGTTCGAAAATCTACGTTCTTGCTGGCGGAGGCTACGGTGGTAGTGGAGAGGGTCATAGCATTATTGAGGCATACGATACGGCTGCTGATTCGTGGTCATCAAAAGCTTCTATACCGAATCCTGTCTCTCATGCTGTTGCTGCTGTATGGAACGGCGATATATTCCTCTTTGGTGGTGTGGATGTAACCAACCACGCAGCTTCATATGTCCAGCACTACTCAACAGCAGGAGATAGCTGGACACAAGCGAGTGCGAGTGGATTCACCCCACGTTTTGCGGCGTGTGCTGCTACACTGAATGGGAAGATTTATGTGATTGGTGGAGGCACGGACGGCAACGCCGCTTCAAATGCGGTTGAAGAGTTTGATCCCCAACGCAACTCATGGCGAACTGTCTCGAACAGTGGTTTCACACCCCGATACTATGCTTCCTGCGCAGTGCTGAACGGAAAAATCTACATAATCGGTGGAGGACTCGATCCTCAATGGACTATGACTGGAGCTACCGAAGTTTACGACCCTGCAAGAGATCGATGGGATGCGTTACAGTCCGTTGGCTTCTCCCTTCGCGAAGGTTCTCGCGCTGGTGTTTTGAACGGACGCATTTTCGTCTTCGGTGGCACGGATGACTATCCTACAACGCCATTGCACACGCTAAACACACTTGAAGTTTTCGATCCTTCTAAGATCAGTTTGTACTGGTTCAAGAAGAATTAATTGACGCTAAACATGGCATTCATTTCATTGCACGGATTCTATGAAAGAGCTTAATCTGGCCCAGTTCTTCCGTTATTTTGCGCCAGGGAGTATAGGGATGATCTACTATCTTTTCCTACGCTATAATGAATACAAAGAGTTGCGGTTAGGAGAGATCGACCTCGGTGAAGGCGCAGTTTTGATTTTTGGGGCAGCCGTGCTCGGTCATATCTTTGCAACCATCTACCATGCTATCATCAACCTAAGATGTGAGTGGATTCAGACGAATCTCCGACCTGATCACCGAGACTTTTTCGTCTCCATGACTGAAACGGCGAAACTCTTTCTTGTGTACCTTCCAAGTTCTCTGGCTGTCGAAAAGCCCAGCCAAGAGATGATGTTTCCCGCAACAACCTCTGACAAATCAATTCAGGTCGCCAAACTTCTCTCCTCTCAAGGTGCGGCGATGCTTTTTGATAGCACATTTTACCTCATGCGCGAAAGAGAAATGGTAAGAATGAAGTCCAAAAATGATCTGTCACGGTTCGAATCTTTTTTCCACCTTCTACATGGTGTTGGTGCTACCATCGTTGGCATTGTTCTTACCACGATCCTTTGGTTGATTCATGCGAGATTGAGGGGCTGCGATTTTGATTGTGTGCGCTGGTGGATCTGGCTTGTACCTATTTTTGCTTGTGCCCTGCTTAGTAGGAACTGGTACATGCTACGTCGCATGGCTATGGCCTATGTAGAGGGTTGGTACCTCGACGCCATCTCAAGACGCTCGCCTAAGGAGAATATGATCTATGTTCGTCCCTGGCATCTCAACCCTGGCGTGCATGTTGTCCCCTAGGATCAGAGCTATTAGTATCCTATTCTTCGGAAGTTGTTCGTGATGCCGCGCGGCGGGATGTAGCGCAAGCACGCCTAGGCAGGGAGACCCGGCCACTACAATTTCAGATTTTTTTGAGCTGGGTCTTGCACCGAGGCTTTTCATGTGCTATATTGGTTGTGTGTGGTCAATCTTTTAGATCGACTCTTCCGGAGGGCTGCGGACTAAAAGTCCGCTTGCGGTGGCAAACGGGCTTTGCTTGGAAAAGCGGCGGGGGCGGGGGAAGTTCCCGCACCCCGCGCGTGTAGGCGCCCCGCCGCGGCGGGCAATTCGCGCCAGATGAGATCAGCGATGATCTCAGCCCTTGCGCGAGCGCGGCGAATTGGAATTTGCCGAAGAATACTTTTGAGTTTGGGGCACTCGATTGACCGATTAGCTATTTCCTCTGTCCCCAAACCAAATGCCCAACATTTTATCTGGCCTGAACGAGGCCCAACTCGAAGCTGTCCGCAATTCGGACGGTCCGACGATGATCGTAGCCGGAGCCGGCTCGGGCAAGACGCGCGTGCTCACCCGCCGAATCGCATACTTGCTGGAAAAAGGGACGAAGCCGTGGCAAATCCTCTCGCTCACCTTCACGAACAAGGCCGCCCGGGAGATGAAAGAGCGGATCGCCAGCATGGTGAATCCCGAATTGGCATCTTCGCTGTGGATGGGCACGTTCCACTCAATCTTTGCGCGTCTGCTCCGAAAGCACGCCAAAGACATTGGCTACACATCGAGCTTCTCGATTTACGACTCTGATGATTCGCTCTCAGCGATCAAGCAGGTCATGAACGCGCTTTCGATCTCGAAGGACCAGTTCAATCCGAATGCTGTCCGCTCCCGCATTTCGAGCGCAAAGAACCAGCTCGTTTATCCCGATGAGTATCAGCGGTTGGCCCGTGATTTCTTTTCCGAGCAGGTTGCAAGAATCTATCCCGATTACGTGCGCGCGCTCAAGAATGCGAACGCGATGGATTTCGACGACTTGCTTCTCAAGACCATCGATCTTTTTGACGCACATCCCGAGGTGCTCGCGGAATACCAGCACAAATTCCGGTACGTCCTCGTCGATGAGTATCAGGATACGAACCGCGTCCAGTACGGGATCATCAAGCGGCTGGCGGCGAAGAGCAAGAATCTCACAGTCGTGGGCGATGACGCGCAGTCCATCTATGCCTTCCGCGGCGCGGACATCGGTAACATTCTCGACTTTGAGCGTGATTGGCCAGATGCGAAGATATTCCGTCTGGAGCAAAATTACCGCTCGACGAAGCACATCCTCGCGACCGCCAGCGAACTCATCAAGAACAATAAGGGGCAAATCCCCAAGACGCTCTTTACCGAGAACGCACACGGCGATCTCGTTCGCATTATCCAGTGCGAGGACGAGCGCGACGAAGCGAGCGCCGTCGTCCGCGCCATCGAAGACGAGGCACGGAAAGAGAAGCTCGATCTTCGTGACTTTGCAATTCTCTATCGCACAAACGCGCAAAGCCGCGCGATCGAGGATGCACTCCGGCGGCAAGGGATTCCCTATACGATCGTCGGCGGGACGGCATTTTACAAACGCAAGGAGATCAAGGACATCCTCGGCTACGTCCGTTTGCTCGTCAATCCGACCGATACCGAGAGCTTGCTTCGCGTCATCAATTATCCGGCGCGCGGCATCGGACAGACGACGATGGAGCGCATACAGCTTTATGCCCGCGAGCACTCCATCACGTTGCTCGCCGCGCTTGAAGCGATTGATTTCATTACCGCGATCCAGCCCCGGACCATCGCGAAGATCCGCGATTTCGTCCGCCTCATCCAGCGCTATTCCTCACTCAAGGACCACATGTCGCCCGGCGAGTTGCTGCGCGCGCTGATCGACGAAACAAACATTCTGCAAGAGCTGAAGCTCGAGAACACGATGGACTCGCTCGCGCGGCGCGAGAACATTCAGGAATTCCTTTCGGCCATTACCGACTACTTCCATGAGAAGCCCGATGCCACGATCGAGACCTTCTTGGAAGAGGTCGCCCTCTTTAGCGAAGCGGACTCCGTCGATGGTTCGAAAAACTCTGTGACGCTCATGACGCTCCACGCAGCGAAGGGACTCGAATTCCCGGTCGTCTGCATCACAGGTCTCGAGGAAGGACTTTTCCCAAGCCAGGCATCCGCAGACGATGCGCGCGATCTCGAAGAGGAGCGGCGGCTTCTCTATGTGGGCATCACGCGGGCAATGCGGAAGTGCTATGTGTATTACGCGCTGGCCCGTCTGCGTTTCGGTGAAACAGTCCGCGAAATGCCTTCGCGCTTCATCGAGGAATTGGAGAAGTCCGGCTCGACCGAGCGCGTGACGAGCTTCGGTACAAAGCCACGCGAGCGTGAGAAGGCGACAGAATACGGGCGGGAGTCATCCTACCTGCTTTCCGGCTCGCCGGTTGTCAATGGCCGCACGTTCACGCGCAATCGAAAAGAAGGTGGCCCGGCCTCTCGTAAAGGCAACGCCGCGTCCGGACGCTACATTGATGGCGAAAGTCCGACAAACTATTCGCAAACGGGGGACGAGTATGGCGCGAGCCTTCAGCGTGGCGTGCGCGTCTTCCACGAGACTTTCGGCGAAGGCCGCATCCTCGAAGTTGCCGGCCGTGGAGAGAAGGCGAAGGCGACCGTCGATTTTGCCAAGTTCGGGCGCAAGAACCTGATGCTGAAGTTTGCAAACCTGAAGGTACTCTGAGTCACGTTCTGTCGCGTCAACGCTCCATCGCGCTCACTCTCGCAATCTGCTCCCGATTCCAATCGCTTTGCGCCTCGCCTTCGGTAGTGGAGGTCGCGAACCACGCCTCCAGAATTTCTCGCATAATCGGCACCGTCGTCGCCCGTAAGCTCAGAGCGAGAACGTTCGCATGATTGAATATTCTGGCACCACGAGCCGTCTCGGCATCTGCCACCAGCGCGGCACGAATCCCCGACACTTTGTTCGCCGCGATCGTAACGCCCGTTCCGGTCCAGCAGCAGACGATCCCCTCGTCTGCCCTGCCATCCGCTATGGCGCGCGCGACATCGGCGGCCACGAGCGGCCAATCGCACGCGGCATCGCCAGCACGGAGCTTGCCGAATTCTATTGGCTCATAGCCGCGCTTCTCAATCTCATTCAGGAGTGCTTCCGTCAGTTCTGATGCTCCGTCGGAGCCAATTGCAATTCGCATGGTGGTGAAACGCTGATCGGAGACATTCTATTTCCTTACGGGATGCCTGAGGGCACATCTCCGACACGCTCTCGGTTGACTATGGCATGGCATCAACATCGAAGAATCTCTCCCCTGCTGAAATTCGCCTGCGCGCAGGCCGGATCAAGCTCGTGCTCACCGATGTGGACGGCGTACTCACTGACACCGGAGTCTATTACTCCGCCAACGGCGAAGAACTGAAGCGATTTAGCATCCGGGATGGAATGGGGATGGAGCGACTCCGAGAGCATGGTATTGCGACGGCCATGATGACTCGCGAAGCGTCACCGCGTGTCGAAGCTCGTTCGAAACAGCTCAAGCTGGAACACTATTTCCCAGGCGTATGGGATAAGGCAGAGGCACTGCCACAGTTACTCAAAACCGTCGGACTGAAGCTGAGCGAGCTGGCGTATATCGGCGATGACGTGAACGACGTTGGCATCATGGAAGAAATTCGCAGCGAGGGTCTGACCGCATGTCCCTCAGATGCCATGCCGGAGGCGCGAGCGGTTGCCCATTACGTGGCAAAGGCTCACGGCGGCAATGGCGCCTTCCGCGATTTCGCCGAGTGGATACTGAAAAATCGAGCGGGCTAACGCTGTGTGTGTATCCCTTCCGCAGATCGTGCGACCGATAGGACCCATCCGTCCTATCGCTCGCATTCGGACTTTTCTTACCGAGAGTAGGTTTATGTTAGTTACAAATATACCAGAATGCTATGCCGATGACCCCCAAAGACCGCCTGAGAGATGAGCTGATCATAGCGATGCTTGCAACGTCCGGATGGAGCCTTGATTCCGCCAGCCAACAGATCGAAAAGGACTTCGATCGAAAGAACTTCCTCGGATGCGCGGCATTTATCCAACAGATCGCTGAGATCGCCGAGCGGCACGACCATCATCCCGATCTTCTGCTCCACGACTACAAGAATGTCCGCGTCATGCTTTCAACCCATTCCGCCGGTGGGATCACTCAAAACGATTTCGATGTCGCCCGCGACATCGATCGTATCGCTTCGTAAGATCATGCGTCGTCTTCTCTCTGTTCTCACTCTGCTTTTTCTGGCTTCGATCTGCGAAGCGCAGGACGTGCCTCGTGAGGTCCCGCTCGATACACTCAACAAATACGGCCTCTATGACACCGACCGGCTCCCGCCCTCTTTCCATGCAGCACGTCGGAAGCTTGTGTTCGACTCGATGGGTCCCCACACGATCGCGGTGTTCCTTTCCGCCAAGGAAAAGATACGCGCGAACGACATCGACTACGAATTTCATCAGGACCCAAACTTCTACTATCTCACGGGCTGCCTCGAGCCGAAGAGCGCTCTGATCCTTAGCAAAGATCCGATCACCGTAGGCGGTCGGACTGTCCATGAAATCCTCTTCGTTCAAACGCGCGATCCGAAGCAGGAAACCTGGACCGGCAAGCGGCTTGGAGAGGAAGGAGCAATGTCCGTGCTGCGTCCTGAATGGGCGCTGTCCATCGATAGCCTCAAAGTTGTTCTCGCTCGCATTTGTCCGCAGGTGGATACGCTTTTCTATCGTCCGGTGACATCACAGAAAGATCGCGATCCTGTTCTCGATGTGGCCTTCGGTCTTAAAGATAGCACGAAGGCTGTCGAAGCCCCTTACCACTTGACCCAGAGCGGACGGATCGCTCGCGTATTGACAGCACTGCGAGAGGTCAAAACTCCAGAGGAGCTTCAACTCATGCGGCGCGCGATCGCTATTTCGAACGAAGCGCACAACGCGGTGATCCACACGTCGCGGCCGGGTTGGTACGAGTACCAGATTCAAGGGCTGGCCGAATCAATCTTCGCTAAGAATGGCGCCGAGTACACCGCATATCCCTGCATCGTCGGCAGCGGACCGAACTCGACAATTCTGCATTACGAAACGAACCGCAGGCAAACGAAGCCCGGCGACTTTATCGAGATGGATATGGGCGCCGAGTACCACGGCTACGCGGCGGATGTCACACGGAGCTTTCCGATCTCCGGACATTTCACGCCGGAGCAGCGGGCGATCTATTCGCTCGTGCTCGAAGCGCAGGACAGCGGCATAAGAGCATGTGAGATGGGAGCGCCATTTACTTCCGCCCATATCGCCGCCAGAAGAGTGATTATCCGAGGATTGCAGCGGCTCCGTATTATCTACGACTCCGCTGAATACAAGCAGTACTTCATGCACGGCACATCGCACTATCTTGGGCTGGATGTGCATGATGCCGGTACGTATGGTCCGCTCCGCCCGGGAAACGTGCTGACCGTCGAACCGGGAATCTACATCGCCGAAGGCAGCCCGTGCGACCGGAAGTGGTGGAATATTGGTTGCCGAATCGAAGATGATATTTTGATTACCCCAAACGGGCCGGAGAATCTGTCTCGAAATTCGCCGCGGACAATTCCCGAACTCGAACGATTAATGGTGCGATCGCGATAACTAAGTATGCTGAAACGGCTTCCACTCTCAATTCTGCCATTGATGCTTGCGCTGACAGCTCACGCGCAGGAAGGCCTCGAGCGTCTTGCTCCGTTCGCGCACGGCGCAGGCCGGACGTATGCCGTCACGGCCCGAGGGCTCGATGCGGTCGGGCTCAATCCCGCCCTGCTCGCTTATGGTACGCCGCAGACGTTCGAGCTTGAGATCGCACCCATCACTTCGTTCGGACTCAACACGGGATCGAGTCTTTCCTCGATCAATAATATCTCGACGATATTCAAGTCGGACTCGGCCATCAATAATGGCCCCCTTCTGGATCAATTCTATCATAATCAGCTTTCCGCAGAGATTGCTACCAGAGTATTCGGATTCTCATACTTCAACGAGTCGATCGGTACCATTGCGTTGACCTGGGATGTCCATGCAGCCTTCCGGTCTGTCATTCCCGATGCGCTCCTCGACTTCATTCATCCGCCGCAGGATACGGGAAACTTCGTAAGCGGCCGGAGATTGGATCCCCAGTATTTGGATGTGCAAGGAGTTTGGTATAATGAGTATGGGATTAGCTATGGTACCAATTTCCTCTCGGGTGGGGCAGATCGGGATATTGATCTTGCGGGTGGTGTGACCCTTAGTTACGTGCAAGGGGTGGCCTATCTTCGGGTCGACCCTAATTCCTTTATCAGCTTCAACTATCCCTATGCACCAGCAAGTGCCGCCTCGATCCAAACGCAGTATTCCGTTCAGTTCGCTTCGCCGGCCGCATTCAACGGGAATCTTCCGACGGGCGTTTTGAACATTATCAGCGGCGCCACGGCAGGCACTGGAATTGGCATGAGCGCAGGCCTCGTAGCCGCAGAAAATCCGTCTGCTGTGAAATTGCCACAATGGCGAGCTGGACTGAGCATCACCGATATCGGTTCAATCCGCTGGACGAGCCGCACCGATGTCCGGCGGCAGACTGCTGCAGATGTTGCCATACCGTTCGACAAGGCAGGCTCGTTCTCTCCGGATTCCCTCAGCTCATACTCGCACCAGCTTGGAGGCACGCTGGACACCATCGACGCACCATTCACCTCTTCGCTGCCGACAACGCTGCACGTTGCCGGAATGCTCGATCTCGCCATCATCGGCATCACGATTCCCCACTCTTCGCTTTCGGTCGCCTCGGAATTCGCTTATGGATTCGCCGATGTCGTCAGCTCGCCGAACAAAGGCCGCTTCGGTCTGGCAGCCATCTTCGACCGGCCCAGCACGGCGATCGCATTCCACAGTGCGCTCGGCATGACTACACAAGAGGGTGCGACCACTCTCACGTTCGCGATCGGTGCGGGCATCTTAAATACCTTCTTCCTCGATTTCGGGACCTCGAACCTGACCGGTCTCTGGAATCCGACCGGCCGCCCCGATCTCGCGGCCGGGATGAAGATACTCTTTTAAGGCCACCTCTAAAAACTTACATTGACGGATTTGTCATTCCCGCTTTCGCGGGAATGACAATCTGGAGTTATTAGAAGTGCCCTTAAGGAACGAGGACAAACGGTAGAACCGAAACCGTCGAACCCGATACCAGCTTGCAGAAGTAGGCACCGCTTGCAAGTCCGCGTGGAATCCAATCAATGGACTGTGCGCCGGTGGATACGTTGCGAGAATCCAACGTCTCCACACATCGGCCCAGCTCATCATAAATCTCCAGCCCAACCTTCGTCGCATTGGGCAGGGTAAACG
>JADGPZ010000128.1 GCA_017882165.1 Candidatus Kapaibacterium sp. | reverse complement strand
CAGCACATGATAGCCACCGTTCGTGCCCGGCGTGAACGCCGCTGTGTATGTCACCGGAACGTCACCGCAGTTTGTCACCGTCACGCACGTTGTGTCGTGACCCGTCTTCGCAATGGTCTTGCCTGGAAGCGCCGTCGAGCCAAACGTGATTGGCGATGGAGCTGCGTCCAAACACGCTGTGAGGCCAACGCCCAGAAGAGGAATCGACTGCGTCAACGGACGGCCAGACGTCGTACCGTTCACCGTAAGCGTCACTGCCTCCGGTCCACGCGTCGCGGCCTTGAAGCAGAGTGTCACTGGAATCGACGCGCCCGGAGCCAAGGTGAACGGCATGGTCACTCCGCTAATCGTGAAGTCCGATGCGCCCGCTCCGGTGATCGTCGCGCTCGTCACCGTCAATTCTGAAAGACCCATGTTCTTAATCGTCGCATTCGCACACTTGGTGCTGTCGATCAGTGCCGAGTCAGACGGATTCCCTATGACCGACATGATGCCATACGGCACACCGGTGCCGGTCACGTTGATCAGGAACTGGCTCGTGTCACGATTGTCCGGATAGGTCAGTGGGATACTTGTGTAGAACCGGACCGAAGCCAATCGGCCGCCACGAGCGAGCGGCTTGAAACAGACGTTCACGATCTTCGAGGCATCCGGCGGAAGTGTCAGATCCGTCCCCTTCAGCAGATAGAACGTGAAGTCGTAATCGCCGTAGGTCACGATCTGCCTTTGGAGAAACAGCGTATCCGAGCCCGTGTTATGAAGCGTCAACGATTGGCAAACCGAATCGCCGATCGCCACCGAATCAAAGGAGAGCGTATTGCCCGTGCCGCGCGATTGCGTGATCACGAGGTGCGCCAGAACACCAACGCCCCAGAGCGATACCGTATCGAAGGGAATATTGATCGCGTTTGTACTGACAATGAGCTGCGCATCAGGACGGCCTTCCAAGAAAGGACTGAAGCGCACTCCGATCGAGTCCGTCACGCCAGAAGCCAGCGGGCTTGGCGGGAGGTGAACGATCGAGTACATGTTCGCCTGCAGGCCCGTGAAATAGACCGAGTTGAAGTTCAGCGGGGCGACGCCAGTACTCGTAACGTAAAAATACTGTATTGCCGACTGGCCGAACCGCCGGGCAACATGATGGAAGAGCGAATTAGCCGGATAGGCACCGTTGTATGGGAATGAGTAGGCGACGCTGGCTGCCGCGCCTGTACCGTTGAGTTGGCACTGCTGTGTGCCGGAGTCTTTACCGGTCGTTACCAGGGTGAACACACCCGTAAGATTGCCGGATGAGGTCGGCGAGAACTGAATACCGAAGACCGCATACTGCCCAGCCGGAACGATCGTGCCCGGGGCTGGTCCGCTGACGACAGTGAAATTCGTCGAACCGGTAATGTTCCAGCTTGTCAGCGTCAGCGGATTCGGACCGAGGCTATAGGCTGTGTCATAGAGCGTCAGCGAGAATCCCGAACTGACGGCGCCGTAGTTCAGTGACTTCGGGAGCAGCGAAAGCTGCGCTGGCGGGAAGTTCGACGGAGGATCGTACCGGATGTCCGTGCTCGGTGAAGATGTACTACTGCCAGGGTTCGACAAATAGAGGAATGATGGAGAAGTGGTCCCATTGAGGCCTACTCCAGCAGTGGTGCTCCATCCAAAACTGTGCGCGCTGTAAATAAACTCGATTCGATTCGAGGTTTCATAAATCAAAGTTTGCCAATTCGTGGTACTGCTCCCGCCAAGATACCGGAACTGATCCCATTCGACGACGAGGACTCTGTTCGGAGCTGTGCCCTTTACTTGGTAATAGATATTTCCAACAACGTACCCGTCCATCGATGCCCCTAAAGCGGCATTCGGGACCGTGGTGCTCCCAAGGAAATTACCATACGGGGCTGAAGTGGAGCCGGAGAAAGTGAAAAAGCCGTTGGTGCACGCGGAGAAGCTGTTGCTCGTCGTGTACGCAACGCTATCGTAATTGAACGAGAATGGAACCGTGAACGCCCGAGCTGCATCATCTCCACTCGCACCGATAGCCGTCCCAGAGCCGGTTATCGAGTTAAAGGTGCCTGAAAAAGTCGATTCCGTGTACCGATTAACACGACCGGTCTGCGCGAAGACGGATGCCGAAACCGCAACCACTAAGAGCAAGCCCAGAGCGGCTCGCATGAGGTTTTTCCAAGAATTCATAACAGTCCTTAAAGTGTTTTGAAAAGCAAATTTCTCCTGCTAAGGAGCAGCAGCGCGTTTAGGATTCGCCACGAGAACCTATTTCGGAGTATCTTCCTAAAACAAAAATAACACATGAAAATGGGGGAGCGGCAAAAATCGGAGATTCTATTCTGTGGGACAAGCAGCGTTGCAGCAGATCATTTATACTTCTCAATCCTCAACCGCTCGACGGGTTTGCCGCCGATAATATGCTGCTCGATGATTTCGGGGACATCCTCAGGTTTCACGCCGCCATACCATACGCCTTCGGGGTACACCACCATCGACGGCCCGAACTCGCAGGCGTCCAGGCAACCGGATTGATTAACGCGTACAGCGGCACGCAACCCGCGCCGCTTGATCTCGTCTTTCATGGCTGTGCGAATCTCAGCCGAGCCCTTTTGGGCGCAGGAGCCTTTGGGGTCGCCCTCGGCGCGGAGGTTTTCGCAGATGAAGATGTGGGAAGAGAACCTGGATTTCACGGATTTGGACGGATTACGCGGATTGATTTTTCGGATTGGATTTTTCTAAACTTACTCTGCTAACAGGCGATATGCGAAAATGAATTTGATCGCGATCGATATTCTTATTCCGGTATACCAAGACAAAATCCTAAGAATCGTCCGCGTAATCCTGCGCAACCACGGTTGCGCGCCCAAATCCGCGTAATCGTGGTTCTGCATTTATTCCCTCAGATCGAGCACCTTCATCTTGGCAGTGATCGCAAGCTTGAAGTCTTCGTCACGAATGTTCTTCATCGGCACGATCCTGAGCGCGCTGGTTTGCTGGGCGCCGCTTGCGCCGATTACTTGCGCCTTGACGATCTTTAGTGTTTTGCCTTTGAGGGTTACATCGAGCTCAAGTTTCTGCGCGCCGCCGGCGGCTTTGAGAAGTCCGGCGAGCTTTGAGTCCGGCGTGAGATCGAGCGAATAACTATTGCCGGAGTGACTTTTGGTTGAGGCGGTGTAGTGCCCGGAAAATTGAAAGAGGCTTTTGGGATCGGCAAACGGCGAGCCGGTCTTTGCCACGTTATCAATCGTGACGTGACCCGAGGACTTGTTCACGTTCCAGAGCGTCGAGCCATCCGAGATGACGAGCGTGCTTTGGGACTCGATACGAATCCGCTTACCGCGAAAATCCACTTTGACCGAGATAGCGCCTTGCTCCGGCAAGCGAAAAGTCATCGAAACACCGGCGGAGCGGAGCAGCATATCCTCCGCGCGTCTGGCGAGCGACGACGCGCTCTCCTGAGCTGAGGCAGGTTTCGCCAAAGCCAAGAGGAGTCCGACTGCCGCAATAGATTGTATTAATTTCATGGGTTCTATAGAATCTATTACGGAATGCGCACAGGCGGTTTCAGGGAGTCATTAGCTCTTGCGGAGGGTTGCCGAAAGCGATGAGGAAAACTCTTTCGATCGTCCTTACTTTGGTCGCGTGCTTCAGCGGCCAGCGTGCGCTGGCGCAGCAGTCGAACGAAGTGCCACACTTGCTTCGCATTCGTGTTCGGTCCGAGGCGATCGCGCCTTTGCGGGCTGCGTTTGCCGCGCACCGCGCGAGCGAGCGCGACATCCAGCGCATTGTTCTCGGCGAGAGCGATACCATTGGCGCGTTGCTCGCACTGCCGCCGTACTTCCAGATCACACAGTTTGCTCCCTTCGCCGCCGAACATAACGCAGTGTTCGAGGATGTGCGAGAGCGGCTGAATCCGGGATTGTTCGGCCAAAGAGATCTGTCCTATCGGACCAATACGACCGATAACGCTCTCCGAGCCTCCGAAGAGAAGCTCTCGCGATGGTTCATCCTTGAATATGCGGGAGAGATGTCGCCCGACCGCGCCGTGTTCCTTGCTTCGTACTCGCCGGTGATCGAGTTGGCCGAGCCAGTCTATGCCCGGCAATTCCAATCGCAGCCCAACGATTCGCTCCTCGGCTCACAGTATTATCTTGCGCTGACGCACACGCTTCAGGCGTGGGACGTGCAGCGATGCGACTCGACGATGCTGGTTGCTTCCATCGACGAGGGTATTTATCTCGCACATCCCGATCTTGTCGATGCAATCTGGCATAATCCGGGCGAGATGGGACTCAACGGGCAGGGCAATCCCAAGCAAAGTGACACTCTTGATAATGACAACGATGGCTACATCGACGATTGGCAAGGCTGGGACTTCGCCGGATACTTCGGGATCACTTCGAGTAATAGTCCTTCTTCGGTGGTTGTGCATGGCTGTCATACGGCTGGCATCCTCGCTGCAACGGGCAACAACCGGATCGGAATCGCTGGCGTCGCCTTTGGAGCAAAAGTGCTGATCGTGAAAGTGGCAGACTCGTTTGGCGATGCGATCATCCAGGGCTATCATGGCATTATTTACGCCGTCGATCGGGGAGCGAAAGTCATCAGTTGTAGTTGGGGCGGTCCCGGCCGTGCGCAGTCGGAGCAAGACGTGATTGACTATGCGGACGCCAAAGGCTCGATCGTCGTCTGCTCCGCCGGCAACAACGGAGCAAGTCCCGATGAGAATTATCCTTCTGCATACGAACACACTGTGAGTGTTGCCTGGATCACCGCCAGTCTAAGTCCTAAAGACGCATCGCAGCCGAGCCGACATGTGAGCATTGGCGCACCCGGCGATTCCATCCTGAGTACGTATTATTCCATTGGGAAACAGAGCGCCGGCGATACGACCGATCAAGGTACGAGTATGGCAGCGCCTCAGGCCGCCGGAGCGCTCGCACTCATCCGCCAGCACTGGCCCAACGCGACAAACCGCTGGGCGATGGAGCGACTGCGCGCGACATGCGACACACTCACGAGCGATTCCAAACCCGGATTCAACGGGCGCGGCATCATCAATGTCTATCGCGCGCTGACCGATGTGCATGCCTATTCACTTCGATTAGACAGTGCGGTTATTCTGTCGGATTCCGGCAACGACTGGCTCGAATCAGGACAGACCGCGCATGTGAAACTGGTATTCAAGAATTATCTCGACTCACTGCCGGATGCGCGAGTCTCGATTGAACTGCTCGCGGCCGATGGCACTCCTCTTCCGCCCGGTGGGCATTTCAGCGTCAACCCAATACAAATCGGACCGATTAGTCCAATCGGACCGATGCAGACCAGCACTGCCACAATATCGGTTACCGCTGATAGCACCACACCCCCCGAAACCGATCTGTTGGTTCGGCTGTGGCTCAGCGATCCGGCGGTGGGCTACAAAGGCGACTACGATTACTTCGTCGTCCATGCGAATCCGGGTTATCTCACGCTGCACAACAATCTGGCGGTGACGATCACTGATAACGGCGCGATCGGCTATCGGGATGCAACGCTCGACGAGCAAGGCGCAGGCTTCGAGTGGGTGAATGCACCTGGCGGCCTCCGGCCTGATGCGCGCGGGGTGTTGCTCGGTGGCGGACTGATCGTTGCCAAGGACAGCACGCACGTTGTCGATGCGCTCGGAGACTTTAACTTTGGAGGCAGCATCGGAAAATTCAAACCGCGTGCGCCACTGCTCCGGCAGGAGATCACCCGTTATGGACCCGGAGACTACATCACGGGCGCGTTCTCGGACAGCCTTTACGATACGTCTCAGCGGATCGGTCTCAGGATGCTGGAGCAATGTTCCGCGCTGCCCGCGCCGGCCAACCATGCCGTGGTCGTCACCTACGCGTTCTTCCCGTCCAACTATCCGTCGACGGTCTATCAATTCGATGCCGGGCTGTATATGGACTGGGACATCGGCGATTATGGGCTGCGGGACTCCGCGTGGTTCGATCTGGCCGATAGCATCTTCTTTGTGGAGCGCAGCGAGCCGGGCTATGCCGTCATCGCGATGAAACTTACGGACGTATTTCCAGCGACCTCACCTCTGAAGTATTACGCGCTCAATAATACGAATAACGATGGCGGTTTTTCCGTCGGTGGGTTATTCCCGGCATCGCTCAAGTGGAGTCTGTTTCAGCAGAATAAGGCGAACGCCGGCAAAGGCGACGTGGCGGTGCTGCTCGGCGCGAATATGAACTTCTTGCACATGCAGGCCTCGCTCACATACATCATGGCGCTCGGCGTGAGTGTTGCGGATGCGCGAAAGAACGTGATGACCACACTCGGCGTGATGAACGGGACGCTGGGCGTGAGTGCCGTCCCAGCAAGTGGCAGCGGGATCGATTTCTGGCCGAACCCTGCTACACAGCGAATCCGCATACTGGCGCACGAACTTCCGAGTGGCGCAGCATTGACAATTGGTGTGAGCGACATGTTGGGGCGCAGCGTGCTCCGTGCGACCGTGAGGAATGGAGACGAGATCGATCTCTCGCTGCTTTCGGCGGGAATGTACGCAGTGGAAGTGAGCGGGCAAGGCACTCACAGCGTGAGGACGGTTGTCAAGCAGTAGCGGAGGCGCGTCTTGCGCGGTAGCGCACAACTTTCTGACCCCGCGCCGGGTTCTATTTTTTCCTCCGCCCGCTAATTTATCCGTATATTAGTAATCCCGCTGAGGGGCACCTACAAAAAACATTTCGAAGAAGGAGAATCATCATGGCAGGAAAAGGCCTCAACAAAGTTACACTGATCGGTCACGTCGGCAAGGACCCGGAAATGCGCTACTCGGGCTCGGGCATGGCCATTGCAAAATTCAGTCTCGCAACGAGCGACCGCCGCAAGGACTCGACCAGCGGCGAGTGGGTGGACCACACCGAATGGCATAATATCGTCGTGTTCGACAAGCTCGCCGAGACGTGTAACAACTATGCCAAAAAGGGCAAGCAGATCTATCTTGAAGGAAAGATCCAAACGCGCAAGTACGAGCAGGACGGGCAGACCAAGTACTTCACCGAGATCATCGGCAACGATATGATCCTCCTCGGCGGTGGCCAGGGTGGGGCGGGCGGCGCAACGGGTGGATCGGGCAATACCTCGAGCTACCGAGCACCGGCTACTTCTGCCGCGACCAACAGCCCCGCGCCGGAGCCCGACTACGAACCAGCCGGAGCACCGGCGGACGACTTGCCGTTCTGAGTTCTGATGCGTACGATGAGGTAGATCACGATCGCGATATTCAGCGCGATCACAATCGCCTTGAGTTCGTCCGGATGCTGTGCAATGGCGTAGAATTCCAAAGCCAGGAACGACGCAGTGACGCTGGCCGTGAAATATCTGGCCCATCGCTTCGCCGCGAGCAGACCGATTCCTTCGGCCGCAAAGATCGCGGCATAAACAAAAGAGCCGGCGCCGAACATGCCGATCCGCTCGGGACTCGTCAAACCGAGCGCGGCGAGGAGATGGTGAATCCGCCGGTTACCCGGATCGACGCCAAGCTGTTCAAACTGGTGCAGGACCGTTTGCTTTAGTGTGTGGTCCAGGATCGAAAGCGAGCCGATTGCTACAAACAGGAGGATTGCCGCCTTCCCTAATTTGAAGACGGCGATGAGCAGTTCGCCGCGGTCGCGAGTCTGCTCCTCAGTGTGTGTGCCGCCGGCGCTTAGTTGTGCCAACGCTTTACAGGACTGTTCGCTACCAAAACTTCCACGATCGTTTCGGCCGCAGTTTCCGTATCAGCATGTCCCGCGTCGTGCGGTGCTTGAACGCGAACTTGCCATCGATCAGGATCACCGGGAAATCATTCTTGTATCGCTCCCAATCCGCATCGCCTTCGCGGAGCTTCACGAACTCGACGTCGAAATCAACGTAGTCCTTCGCGGACTCGACCTCTTCGAAGGCATCGTCGCAGAGTCCGCAGCCACCTTCCTTGGTGATGAACTGGAGTTGAGGCTTTGTCATGACCGGGCGTGTCTTATTTGCGTGCAACCGCGTATGGGAAGTCCTTAGCTGCCGTCGAAGCTGTAAAAATGATCGAGACCGGCGAATCGTGTGTCAGATCGAACTGCACCGGACCGGACTTGGAGCCATCCGAGACGGTCAGCGCGATATGGCCGCTTGTCGTGTCGGCGTAAACGACATCTCTCTGTTTTAAGCCATATGATTTACCTGCGAATGTGAAATTGATTTTGTGATCGGGAGACGCATTGATAAACCGGACGCGGCCCACGTTCGGATTGTCAGGAATACTGGTCGTATCGAGGAGCACCATCGAATCGTAGTCTGCGGAAGGGAATCCGAGCGGGTGCGTATCGAGCGCGATGAACGTCAGTCGCTCATTGGCATGCGGAATCTCACGAAAGTGAAGCAGTGTATCGGCGGCTTTGGACTTCGAGGCAAACCAAAAGTCAAAGAATGCGGGGTGGGTGAACAGATCCAGAAATTCGCTGGCCGAGTCCTTCGGAATGCCCAGGACCTTCTGTTGTGCAGGATATGGGGCAAGCTCCGTCGAACGCGGAGCGGGGTAAGACTTGTCCTCCGGATTCGCGATCAACAGACTCATTGAATCGAGACGTGTCGCGTTGACAAGGCGCACCCCAAAGGTGCGAAAATCGATCGAGGTCGAGCCACCATATTGCGGACCGTCTCGCATGACGACGAGCGAAATGCCCGCCTGGGTATCGACCGGCGTGCCCCGGCCTCGAATGAGAATCGTGTTGAACAGGCCACCGGTCGTCAGGGCATACGGTACGCGCACGATCGTGCCTGTGACGCTTGTATCTTTGAAAGCAGTAATCAGTGTGTTGGGAGCGCTGCTCAGAACCACATAGTCGGAGAAGGATTTTCCGGTGCCCTGGCCTCGGCCGTGCTCATCGGTAATTTGCCCAAAGCGAATTCGAATATTGGGGTGGGCGATGTCGGGGTATGCGGTAGCACTCGAGTCCGCAGTCAAAAAATAGACATCCAGGCCGGAGTCGGGCAAATCGGGTACCGCTTGCACAAACCGCATGCGAGATGGACATTGCGTGCAATTATAATCCCACTCGTCGTAGAGTTGAATGACCCGGGGATGCGACCGTGGAAGACCTGACTCGAGACCGGCATAGACCAGCGTCTCAGACTGCTCCGTCAGGATAAGCGTGGTATCGACCAACGGTTTTGTAAGGTCTGTGCCATAGGCCCTGAGGCGGTGTGGGCCTGCCGAGAGCCCTGCGCCGTCCTGATACTGGGTAAGGTAGTTCAGAGGGGGGTGTGCTTTCCCCAGCCCATACTGATCCAAATCGTAATAGGCCTTGTCGAATATCTTTCCGCTATCGATCCGGACCGTGAGCAATGGCACGTCGCCGATGGCATCGATGATGCGGAGGTGGGCCAGCGATTGCGTCGGGACGATGTCGCAGGCGGGCCTGCAACCACCAAGAAAGAGGCCTCCGAGCAGACTGCCTGCGAGGAGACTGCCTCCAAGGAGGTTGCCTACGAGGGCA
>JADGPZ010000039.1 GCA_017882165.1 Candidatus Kapaibacterium sp. | reverse complement strand
GCCCCACTCTCGAACATCCCCCTTAGCGTACCCAGCCATCCCGAGCTAATCGTCGGGCAGCTTCGCATCTATCCAAATCCAACCGCATCGAGTGCAACGATCTCATTCGATCTCGATAGGCACAGCCACGTCACGCTACGGTTATACGATGAGTCCGGCGCCGAGCGAGCGATCGTCTTCGATGGTACGCTCGAATCGGGCCACAGCGAACTTTCTCTTTCTATGAGTGATCTGCCAAACGGCAGCTACATCCTGAACGCCAGCGGCGATGTGAAAGCGGTTGGCCGAGTAGTCATCGCCCGCTAAGTTGTGCGGGCGATTCGTCCGCCGAAGGAATCTCCGCGTTCGCGCTCGTCGCTGTCATGGGTCTCAGCGCGTGGCGCAGTCCCATCGTGGGCGATGGCCTTGGCTGTGCCATCATCGGTAGCCTGCACAACTGCTCGATTGCCGCTCATCCGGATAACTGTGACCGCCGTGCCCGGCGCAAGAAACTCGCCGCTCGTCACCGCATCGAGCTTCCGGTCACCGAGGAGCACGATGCCCGCAGGACGCAGCATCGTCTGCGCGATGCCACTCTTGCCGATGACTTGCGCCTCCTCGACGGCATAGAATCCAGTGTCCGCCGTCGTTGCTTCATTGCGGAATTTCTTGAGCCAGGTTGATTTCGGCGCGTACTTGATGATGACATACCCGAGCACGATCACGCCCGTAAGCGCGATAGCGAGCGTGACGAACGTCTGTGTCATCCGGTCGGGTGTCAGCGTTCTGAGGTCACCGGCGAGCGCGAGGAAGAGTCCGAATGCAACGCCGACGATGCCGAGCACACCGGCCAAACCGTATGTTGGCACGGGCGAAATCTCGATCAGCAACAGCATGACGCCGGCAAGGAAGAGCACGATCGCGATGAGCGGCGCAACGGATGTGACATACTGTCCGCCGAAGAATAGCACGAATGCCGCGATGGCCGCAATCGTGATGGCTCCGAAGTGGCCGGTCTTGATCGTGTAAAAAACCCCCGCCATGCCGATCATGATGAGCAGCGAGCTAACGAGACCGGACGTGAGGAAGCGGATGATCTTGTCGCCAAAGCCTTCTTCGGAATTCACAATCTCGCCTGCATTGATTCCGACCGCTTGCAGAGCGGCCTGCACTGTTTCTGCTTTTGCATCGGCATAGCCGACTTTGATCGCGTCCTCTTCTGTCAGCGTCAGTAGTTTGCCTTGCGCGATGCTGATCTTGAAGCTCGAATCGAGCCCCAGCGACTCGTCCACCATCGCCTCGGCAATGCGCGGATTGCGGTGGTTGCGCTCGGCGGTCGAGCGCATCTCGGCGCGCATGTACGAGTTGACTTTTTCGGAGGCCTTCTCGCCCGACTCGTATATTGGCGTTGCCGCGCCCATCGTCGAGCCGCTCGACATCACGATCTTCTGCGCCGCCAGCGTGATGAGCGCTCCGGCCGAGATCGCGCGTTTATCGACGAAGGCGATGGTCATCGGCACTTTCGCATTCAGGATCGCGTCCCGAATCTTCGTGGCAGCATCGAGGCGTCCGCCGAAGGTATTGACATGCAGCAGGATGACCGCGTGCTCCTTCTCCGCCTCAGCCACGGCCCTCTCTACATACGACACCATCCCGAGATCGACCTCGGTCGAAATCGAGATGACGTGGACTTTTTGATTGGCGGATTGCTGCGACATCGCAGGATTGGCCATCGCCAGAGCCATAGCGGAAAAGAGGAAAAGGATGAAAGTCTTCATACGGCGATGGACACAAAAGCACGCAGTCTAATTCCGCGGCGATGGGAGGTTTTCACAGGGTGGTAAGGGAAAATGTATTATGTTTGCAGAGGCCCGGTTGAGGAGCTATTCCCGGATCGGGTTGTCTCAGATTCATTGTGTTCATTTTGACGAAAACACCCATGTTCAAACGAATTGTTTTATTGAGTTTTGCAATCGTCGCGCTGAGTGGCTCGGCGCACGCGCAACGGATCAAAGTGAGCGTCACGTTCCAAGGGCCGTGGCCGAAGCTGGTACAGACGTTTACGGTGGCCCCGAATCCCGCGTCGCCGCTCATACAGGGTACGGCAGGAATGCCGGAGTTCGATAACTGTGGGTGGAATTCGAACGCACCATTTGAGTTCAATGGCTCCGGTGCAGTCTACATCGCGGCCGGCTCTCATGGTGTTAATATATCGAGCGATTGCAACGGCCCGACTCCATACCCCATCAACCGTTTTGTTCCGGCCCCCTCCACCCCCGGAACCTATACCTTCTTCGCGAACGATGGGGACGGCGGGAAAGCGACGATCACGATAGAAGTCGAACCGACATTCGATAGCGCAATGATTTCCATCGGGAACCAGCCGTGGGTCGGCAATGCATCACTGCTGAAAGTCTCGATTTATGGAGCGGGTCACACCTCGAGTGGGCCAGTATTCCAGAATTTGGAAATGGCAAACCTGTCGAAGCAACTACACGCGAAGCCGATAAAACTTCGTCACCATAAAGTGACGGTTAAGAGCCCTTACACGTTGGGAAGAAGGAAAGTAATGAATAAACTATCCCCTTCTAAGACGAAGTAGCAATCCATTGACTCGTGGCGCGTGACCGGTTAGGATCGGTCACGCGCCTTCGGGCGCACTTTCTTCGCGGATTTTTTCAAGCACGTATTTGTATTGATTTGCAGTATCCTGAACCGCAGGGTTGTCTTCGCCAAGAAGCTCTATTCTTCGTGGAAGTATCCGTGCGTAGATCTCAGAAGCTCTCTCCCATTCTCCGCGATGTTTGTAGAGATACGCGAGATGTCCTTCGATGATCATTACCCTCATGGTGTCATGAGATAATTTGTCCTTCCGTATGTTTAGAGCTTCGATCAATTCTAATTCTGCCCTTTCCATTTCTCCTGTTGAAAGGTGAAGATGTCCCAAATTGCCAAGAATAGTGGATAGAGTTAAATCCTCATTCGGTAAATAGGTCCTTGCCAGCTTAAGAGCATCCTCATACATCACCTGCGCACTATCAAAGTTCTTCCGTTCAACTTCGCACATGCCGACATTCATCGTCGCTCGGATAGTCTCGACATGGTGCGGTCCGTAAACTCTCCTACTAAGCAAAAGAGCGCGGTGGAAATAATCGCTTGCCCGATCGGGTTCGCTCGTTTTCAAATAAATAGCGGCAAGGTTGTTTAGTAAAGAGAACGCGTCGGCGCTCTGGTCTTGATTTGCCTGATGCATCCGGATCAATGCATCCTCCAAGTGGTCCTTGGCCTCAGCATACCGGTTTTGTTCGTACAAAATGGCACCTAAGTTTGTCAGCAAATTGATCAGCCTTCGGTTGAATGACTGCGAATTCTGTCGTTCGATTCTCACTGCTCGTTCGAGACACTCAGCAGCTTGCGCGTAATCGCATTTCTTGTACAACAGGCTGCCCATGGAATCCAGGGCATCTGTTACTTCCCGCGATTCTCCTCCGAACGACATTTCTGCCAGTTCGAGCTGCTTGCGGAGATAGCCTTCAGCATCGTCTAATCGACTCAGGGCCTGATATGTCTGCCCGAGCTTGCCGAGAAGAGATGCCATGGTCGCGTCGTCAGTGCCGGCTTGCTCCAGCGAGTCGTAGACCGGTCGAAATACCCGCTCGGCATGGAAGAATTTACCGGCATCGTATAGGAGTTGGCCTACGGCGATAGTGCGCTCGGCATCACTCTGCTCTTTCGCAGTTCCTTCCAGCGCCTCAGCATATCCCTCCTCATCGAGTTCGCGCCATAGGCGGAGGTAATCCCATTTGCGGTCTTCGTCGGCATAGAAGAGAATAAACTCGATTTCGGAAAGGAGTTGCCGGAGGTGTGTGTTGTCGTCCAACTCTCGGAGTTGCCAGAGAAGCTCTTCCGCGCCGCGCTTGGTGAGGCGTTCGGCCATGAAGTAATCGGCGAGCTTGGTGTGAACTTCTCGCTTCGCCTCTTCGGAAGAAAGATAACGTTTTTGGGCAGCCTCGCGGAGATAATCGTGGAAGAGCGTGATGATGCCATCGCGGACTACAAGTTGATAGTCCATCGCGATGAGGAATGCGCTGAAATCGGCTCGCGTCAGTCCAGAGAGATCCAGCACTTCGCGCTCTGCGAGGCCGTTTTGTGAGGCCCAAATCAGCGTCAGGATCTCGCGGACCGCCTGGTCGCCGTAATTGGACTCCATTCGTTCGAGCACATGCTCAAAAAGTTCATCGAGACTCGTGGAAGAGAGATAGCCGCTGATCCTCTCTTCCAAATTCTCGAAGTCGCCACTGAGTCGGAGCTCTTCAATCAGCGTCCGAAGAAACAGGGGGGATGCGGTCTTCTCGTCTTTCGCGATGCGCCGCGACTGCTCAACGGAGAGTTGCTTTCGGTATTCGCCAAGATAGCGAATCAGCAACGCCTCTCGCTCATGGACGCGGAGCGGTTTGAGTTCAAGGATCTCCGAGCCACGCGCGCGGAGAGCTTCAAGGGATGGCCCCGGTGTCGTGGAAAGAATGAGGTGGACATTCTCTGGTAAGAAGTTTGGCAGCCAATCAAGGTTTTCGCCGCCGTCATCCAGTTGGTTCAGCGCATCGATGACGATCACGATTTGTCCGGTTGTGCGGGCGAGCAGACCGGGCAATTCCGTGGCAAGATTGTCCTCCGTTACACCAGACTGAGACGCGTCGCCGAGATGCTCCACAATCTCGGCGAAGAGATGCCGCAGCACATTCTTGGAGGAGCTTCCGGTGCCCGTGAGCCCAACGAAATGCGAAACGATCAGACAATCCGGATGACGCGCCTTATAGTACTTTGCCCAGTAGGCGAGCAGCGCACTCTTCCCCATGCCCGATTCAGCGGCAACAACAAGCGGTGGCTGGGCCTTCTCGATGTGGCGATTGAGTGCGCTGATATTTTCCGCATCAGCAATGTAAGCCTTCCGCCTGGCGGCCGCAAAGGCTTCGTGCATGCGGTGTTCGATCGCTTGCCTATTGCCGTGTCCCTGTTTGGTCTCCGGTTCTGGCCATACCAAATCGATCGCACCCAGCAGATCTCGTCGAACCAGAGCACCGAGTTCTTCGGGCGTTCGGAAGGTATTGATGGGATGACCCGCAGCAGCAATCTGCTGCTTGAGCGCATCCAGTTTCATACCATCTGGACCTTGCGCAAGGCTTGATTCATCCACCCGCGCGTAGACGAATTGCCCAGGCGTTTTGGCGCTCCGGAGCAACGCATAGGAGGCTTCCAATTCGAGTATGCTCGCCCCTTCGAGTACAGCCTCTTCGAGCCATGGGTAATCATGGAGTAAGGTCGGATCCTTCTGAATATCAGTATATTGCGGCGACCAGCCGTAGCGGTCCCCGAGGATACAAAGAAAGAACGGACTGGACCGATCAATCTCCTCCAGACAGGTCCGAACCACCTTGCCCATGGTCGCATCGTCTTCTGTCAATCCCCATCGAAGATCGATCTCGGTAAATTCAAGTTCGCGTTCGCGCGCAAAGCGTCGGAGTTGCGGGAAGACGCGCTTGATCAGGTATTCGCGCTCCGGCTGCAAGTCCCGGAAGGTCGAAGATATAAAGACGCGAACTTCTCGCTGCGAAGAATCCACGATCAATGAGGATTTAAGAATGGGGAATTAGGAGTGACGAATAAAGATGCACGGGCATGGGATTCATTAGCAACAATAGTAAATGGGTGGAATGCCTACAAGAAGTTCTCAGTTCCTACCCTTGCCGTTTTCATTCTTCATTCCTAATTCATCATTTCTCATTTTCGATGCTATCTCTCCAATTTCTTGGCGCGACCGGTCAGGTAACCGGCTCGAAATACTTTCTGCGCACGGCGACACATCGCGGCGCGCTTCTCGATTGCGGCCTCTTTCAGGGTGGCCGTGCGCTGCGCGAAATGAACTGGAACCCGTTTGCAGTACAGATCTCGGACATTGCGAACGTCGTGCTGACGCACGCGCATCTCGATCATACCGGGTATCTGCCGCGTTTGGTGCAGTCCGGCTTTGCCGGTCAAGTCTGGTGTACCCCGGCGACGCACGATGTCGCGCAGTTTATCCTGCGCGACAGCGCGCACCTGCAAATGGAGGACGCGGACTCGGCGAACCGGCATCACTATTCGCGTCATAAGCCAGCATTGCCGCTTTACAACGACGTGGATACCGAGCGCGCGCTCGGCTTCTTTCACGTCCAGGAGCGGCACGCAAAGAAGGTGCTCCAGGATAGCATGAGCTTCGAGTTTTCAAACGCGGGTCATATTCTTGGTTCGTGTTCGGTGCTGATGGAGAAGCGCTTCGATGACCAGGCTGGAAGCTCTGCCCCAAGCGCTCCAATCCGTATTCTGTTTTCAGGCGATCTCGGCCGCGAGCACCCGATTTACCTTAACCCCAAAGAGCCGCCGCCCGCAGCAGACTTTGTGGTATGCGAATCCACCTACGGCGACAAGCAGCATCATAATATCGAACCGACGGAAGAGCTACTCGGCATTATGAAGGACGTTCTCGCCTCCGGTTCGGTCCTTCTCATTCCCGCCTTTGCCGTCGATCGCGCCCAGGAGTTGATCTACTGCCTAAACTCCCTGATCCGCGATGGGAAGATTCCCGCCGTGCCAACATACGTCGATAGCCCGATGGCTACGTCGGTCACCGCGCTTTATGAGAAGTATCCCGAGGAACACACGATGTCACCGCAGGAGCTTCAGGAGCCAGACAAGAATCCACTTTCATTTTCCTCATTACATTTTACGCAGACGGTCGATGACTCGAAACGTCTGAACGATCTCAAAGGCCCCGCAATCATCATCAGCGCAAGTGGCATGGCGACCGGCGGACGCATCATGCACCATCTTGCGAACCGGCTGCCGGACCCCAATACTATCGTACTCTTTACCGGCTATCAGGCCGAAGAGACGCTTGGCCGTGATTTGATCAATGGCGCGACCACGGCCTTCATTTTTGGTGAACACATTCCCGTGAAGGCGCGCACATTGTCCCTGACAAATTTCAGCGCGCATGCCGATCAGCGTGAAATCCTCTTGTGGCTCCGACAAATGCCAGCGGCGCCGAAGCGTCTTTTCCTCACCCACGGGGAAGATGGACCGCGGACCGTACTCAAAGCGGTGATCGAGAAAGAGCTTGGATGGAACGTCGTGCTGCCAAAGTTGAATGAGATTGTCGATCTTGTGAGCCTAATGTCGTAAAGTAATGGCGAGAGTCTTCTTATTCTTCCTGGTCGGCTCGCTCCTTCTCAGCTCCAATGCCTCCGCGCAGCTCCTCGGCGTGACGGGCGCAAACCACCCAGAGCTTTCGTGGGAGGAGATTGAGACAGATCATTTCGTCATTGTCTATCATCAGGGACTCGATTCCATCGCGCGCATTGCGGCACCGATTGCCGAGGAAGTCTATCATGTCGTTACGACGAATCTGCAAACGACCCTTCCGAGCAAGATTCGTATCTATCTTTCCGATAACGACGAGGAGCGAAATGCCTTCGCCTTTGCGGACGATTACATCTTCGTCTGGATGCGCGGCATTTTGGATGATAATCTTTTCTCCTTGCGTGCAAGCGGGACTTCGAAGTGGCTGCGAAGCGTCCTGACGCATGAGTTCACACACATCGTCATTGCGCACGCGACCCGGTCGTGGGTCGATGCCCTCATCCCTTTTCCGGGAGTCCCGCGCTGGTTCAACGAGGGAATGGCGCGCTACATGGAGCCGGATGGCTGGACGAACGATCTGGACATTCCGCTGCGCGTCGCCGCCGTTGATAGCAAGCTCAATCTTGGACTTGAAGAATTCCTCGCCGGGACGCTGCTTTACGAAGGGGGGCAGTCGCTCGTTCGCTATATCGCGTGGAGGTATGGAGACAGTTCTCTCGTTAAGATCATTAAGCACAATACAGGAGGTCTGCTGCCGTATAGCTTCGAGGCTGCAGTTCAGGAGGTGACGAAGAATTCGCTTGGCGAGATTTACGAAGCGTGGCACAAGAACCTCAACGTCTATTACAATTCCGAGTATGGCCAGAAGGAAGACGTGGAGGACATTGCAAGAAAGATACCAACGGGTTTGGGAATCGTTGGTGCAGCGCGATTGGCCCCAGACGGCAAACGCATTGCGATCCTTGGAAAGCGGAAGTTCGACGATCCGACGAAGCTCTTCATTCTCGATAAGGATACCGGGAGCGTCGCAAGAGTGCTCACCGATGAGCAGGGCATCGAGCCATATCTCTCCTGGTCGCCGGATGGGAAGCGGCTGCTGTTCTCTAAAATGCGATTTGGCGATCACGCCGATCTTGTCTTCGATCTCTACACGCTTGATGTCGCGACCGGTGACCTCGAACGGATCTCCTCGAACGAGCGGTTGGAGTATCCCGATTGGTCTCCCGATGGCCGCACGATTGTCGCGGCGCAATTCAGGCGATCCGGCTCCGATCTCGTGTTCCTGGATGCCGATGGCGGAAATCTGCGCAAACTCACAAACTTCAACGACGACAATGTTGAAGTGTATTCTCCACGCTGGGCTCCGGATGGCAAGCGCGTTGCCTTCAGTATCTTTCGCAAAGAGGGCATGCGCGACATTGCGGCGATCGACGTGAGCACCCGTGACCTTCAGTATCTCATAGGAGATTCTATTAATGACCGGTATCCGATCTGGTCGCCAAACGGAGATTCAATCCTCTTTCTCTCGTTTCAGAATGGACTTCCAAATCTATTTGCGATTCCGATCTCAAAAGCTTCCGATCCGTATCCACCACCATTGTTCGGAACGAGCCGGCAATCGATGGTGCACCAACTCACCGACGTTGCGTCGAATGTACTCGCGTGGGATATTGCGAAAAACAAAGACTCGATCCTCATTACGTCGCTTGCTTCGAGGAATTCGGTACAGCTTTATTGGCTGAGCTTGCATCGGGATGTTCGCAGCGCGCCGATGCCCATGCTTGCTGAGAAATACACTGCATGGCGCTCGGTCCGCTGGCCGTTGATTACGCGGACCCCGGACTCGATCCCGTCCGCGATTGCTCTCGGACCGTATGATTACAATTCGCTGGCTCGTATCCGTCCTCTTATTATCCTGCCATTTATCGGCTCCGATCTTACGCGCTCGGGTGATGAAGGAACACAGTGGGGCGGCTTCACTATCATGACGGACGAGATGCAGAAACACGGACTTCAAGCCTATGGCCTCTATGGCGATGTCAGTAAGACGTTCTCCTATGGCGTTGAGTACGAGAACAACCAGCTTCTGCCTACTATTGTGGTTGGTACTTCCAACTCACTCGATTTCAAAGATGTGCTTGCCGAGATGCCATACTACGAGCAGTCCCATCGTGCGAACTTCGGTATTAACTTCGCTCTTCACACTCCAAATTCACTCGTCGATCTTCATGATGTCTTCATCGGTGCCGAATGGATGAAGCGTGATCCCTGGAATCTCGCGGCTTTTGACTCCGTGCCAACGGAGCATCGCCCGATCGCAGCGCAACTTTTAGAACTCAAAGGAAGCTACTTCTACTATTCGCCCCTCTTCGCTCTTTCGCTCGAAGCCCAACATGCCGACACGAAGCTATCGAGTGATCTCACCCGCACGCGACTGCGTGCTACAATTCGCAAGTCGTTCATCGCTGGAGAAGACGACCATGCGCAGATCGCCTTTACCGGAAATATCGCAGCCGATTTTGGTGACGAGTTGCCGCAGGATCCACTTGGTTTCTACAAGTATGACCAATTCGAGCAGGGATTTAATTTCACAAGCATTCAACCCCGTAATCGGTTACCGGGTATCCGCCGTTACTACTATGGCAATCGACTCGTGACTGGTTCGGTTGAGCTGATTCAAATGGACATACCATCGCTTGTCGAGTTCTTCGATATTGGATCGACGTGGTATGCCGATGCGCCGGCGAATAATCCGAACGCCATCGTGACCCCAATGTCCAAAACAGAATGGCTCAAAACTGCCGGCGTTGAACTCCGCGCCGGACCGCTCGAAGGCGGCGTCGGATGGGAATTGGTCAAGGATTCCAAAGCGGATTGGTTTTTCCGCGTCACGGCACTATTCTAAGTCGCGATTCGCTAACCCAAATACTTATTCTGCTCTTTTTGCAACTCCTTGATCAGATACTGCAAGCGCGGATTCTGCGAACCGTGCGCGAGCGGGAAGTAGTGCTCGGTCGTTTGCATGATGTACTTGATCGGGTTTTTCTTTACGTTGAACTCGAGGCAGCGATACGTATCCAGACGATCGGCAAGCTTTAGCATTCGCGCATCTTCGCTCGATTGCATGAGCCGTTCGATGTATTCGCGCTCGACCCATTCCTTCATCGGGCCGGTGGCCTTGATGTCCTTGGTGAGTTTCTGAACGAGGTAACTGGTGTAGGAGCCGAAGTTCAACTCGATGATCTCTGGCGTCAGCACATTCGAATCTTCAAGTGCATCGTGAAGCAATGCGGCGCAGACCAGCGAAGCATCAAAGTGATTGAGTTCGACAATGAAGATCTTCGCAACACGGCTTGGATGCCAAAAGTATGGCATGCCATCGAGACGTTTTTGGAATTCGTGGACGCTCTCGGCCATATCATAGGCGTCGAGGACTCGATTCACGTCCGTCGCGTCCATGCCTCGCTCGCGAAGCAGCGAGTCGAGCTCTTCGCGGGAGAGGAACGTCTGGTTATATTTTGATTGGGGTAGTTCCAAGTCCGGATTCAGACGTTGAATCGAAAGTGCATCACGTCGCCATCCTCAACAATATATTCGCGGCCTTCGCTTCGGAGAAGTCCGGCATCGCGGACGGCGGCCTCGGTTTTCAAGCGGACATAATCTCGAAACTTGATTACTTCGGCTCGAATAAAGCCCTTTTCAAAATCGGTATGGATTACGGCAGCCGCTTCCGGCGCCTTGGCCCCTTTCCGAACGGTCCAGGCGCGAACTTCCTTGGGGCCGGCTGTAAAGTATGTTTGGAGTCCGAGCAGAGCGTATGCCTCGCGGACCAGCGCGTTGAGTCCCGGCTCCTTCAGTCCAAGATCGTGCAGGAAATGTGGTCGTTCTTCTTCGGGCAACTCGACCAGCTCCATCTCGATCTTGGCGCAGACGGTCACGACGCCAGCGCCCTCTTTGGAAGCAATTTCCCGAACAGCGTCGATGTAGGCATTGCCATTTGCAACACCGGCCTCATCCGTGTTCGCGACGTAGAGCACCGGTTTGGAAGTGAGCAAGTAAGTATCACGCATCCACTCCTTCTCATCGTCATTCGCAATCGGGAAGTAGCGCGCCAGGCGACCCTTCGCGAGATGCTCCCGCAGCCGCTCGTAGAAATCCGATTCGGCACGCGCCTTCGGGTCTCCGGTTTTGCTCTTGCGTTGTGCGGTATCGGACTTCTTGTCGAGTGTTTCGAGGTCTTTCAGGATTAGCTCTGTCTCCACAACTTCGATGTCTCGCTTCGGATTGATGTCCCCATCAACATGAATGACATTCTCATCGACGAAGCACCGAACCACATGGGCGATCGCATCGACTTCACGGATGTGCGAGAGAAACTGATTGCCGAGCCCTTCTCCTTGCGATGCACCTTTCACCAGCCCGGCAATATCGACAAACTCTATTGTTGCAGGGACTTCCCGTTCCGAACGAACAAGTTCGAGTAACTCGCGAATCCGAGAGTCCGGCACGGTCACAATGCCCATATTCGGCTCGATCGTACAGAACGGATAGTTCTCCGCAGCGGCCTGGCTGGAGGCCGTGATTGCATTAAAGAGTGTCGATTTACCAACGTTTGGAAGTCCAACGATACCGCAGCGTATTCCCATAATAATAGCTAAATCCTGTGTGCCATGTGCATGATTGAGGTGAGGCCACCTGACACGGGCAATGCCGCTGTCGTAAGAGGTGCGCTACGGCTTTTGTTCCGGCGATCTCTCTTTTGGCGGTAAGTCACTTGGCACCAACTTTAACGGTACGTCATTTCGCTGCAACTGATCCGGCACAGGATGAGAAAGCGGTTGCCGCGCCGTCAGAGCGAGCGAGTAGAAAAGGCCGCCATCCATCGTCGTGAGCTTGAGTTGTTGGCCGGCAGCCTCCCATGTGAAAATGCGGTAGACGTTGTGGTACTTCTCCGGTTGGCCATACAGCTTCTCTAATCCCATGTGCATCCGCTCAAATGCCACGCGCGTGCGTGCAGAGTCCCGGCGCGGCGAGAGAAACATCACCTGCGTGATTTCGGACCCATTTACCGAGACTCGAAATTCGCCGGAGTCTTTTAAGAATTCCCCCTTGAATCCAATGATGTTCGATTCGCGGGCGCCGGTCCATAGGATGGTGTCGAGCGGAGCATGAGCATAGAGAATGATCTCGCGCGTCAGCATCCCCGCCCGGAGGCCATGAAGCTCTATCTGTTTGGCGGGTTGCGCAATCGAAGGTGCAGCCATCAACAGCATACCCGCCAGCAAACCCATTCGTCTCATCAGTCCCATGCGTCCCATCGTTAGCTCAAGATAATGCTATTCAAGTTTCAAACTTCTGGCAACAGCGCGGAAGTAGTCGTACTGCAATTGCTCGTTCGGCAGGTCGAGCGGCGCAAAGAGCATCAGGATCGCGCGTGGCGTCAGATACGCCGCGACGTAGTCCAGCGTGCTGTCGCCAGTCTTCGAGACGAATTCGTACCCTCCCTTGATGTACGTGCGCGATGGCACGTCATCGACCTGAAAATCCCCGATCGAGTTCGTTGCCACACCGCGTGCGCCGAATGCCATCTCTGCTTTCAGGCGAAAGTTCTTCCACATCGCCGAATCGACCTGCCCGACCAGCGCGGGCCGCATCGAAAGCGACATCGCCAGACGCTTTGGACGTTCGGGATCGCGGAAGATAAGGGAGTACGTGCCGCTCGAGTCGAGTGTTTCGGTCGCCCCCCACGCTGGGTTCGTTGCGATCGTGAACGGCAGAAGTGTAGGCTTGAATGGCCGCCGCAGTGTTGGAGCGCCTGATCCGACGGTCGGCTCGTGCGTGTAACTCACGTGCGCCGTGTGGTACTTCTGGACATCCATGTCGTACTCGAATGGCTTCGAATCGAGTAGTGTCTTCCGATCGCGTGACCACACATCGATCAGCACGAAGTATTGCGTCTTCGGAAATGTCAAAAGCAGCAACGGCTCCGGCGGCTGGTAACCGCGAAGCGAGTCGTTGACGAAGAACGCCGGTTCGTTAACCGTATCCTCCCGCACGCCGAGCATGCCCAACTCAGGAAATCTCACGACGACCCGCGTATGCTCCGTGTCGAGCACTTCCAGTACCACGGTGGGGTAGGGGAATGTGTTCGACGTATCTCCCTTCGCGCTGCCGAGACCAACAATGTGGTAATATTTCGATGCATCGTCCACAGGTGCCGCCGCAAGCGTTGCCGGTTGCTTCTTCTTACCCTTTTCTGGCCGCTGCGCATCGCAGGGATTGGCCAGCGAAAGCATCGTGACCGAAAGCGCGAGTAACAACCAAAACCGAGTTTGCATATTCTGTTATCAACGTCAACGAACCACTGGCCGGTCGCTCTCCGTCAGTGGTAGCGCGATCTTCCAGGTGCCGGCGGGAATCGAGCGGCTGCAAAGCCACGGATTCAGCACCTTCACGTCGCCATAGAGATACCCCATGCTAAACGCCATGTCCGATATGGATTCGACAGGCCCTTTCACCGTCACATACTTCACCGCAGGTGTATGGTAGGGCTTCAGATTGCCGAAGTCGAGACCGTACTTATCGCCGTGGGTCATCAGTTCTTTGAGCGCCGCGATGCGGAAGATGTAGCGCATTGTCTCATCGTTCACATAGAGATTCCAAAAACTCGTCGCGTGTTGCCACTGCATCGCGGTCATCACATTGTCCTCGCCCATGTTGTAACCGGCGGCGACGAGCGTCCACGTCGGCAGGATGGACTTCATATACTTGAAGTAGGCAATCGCGGCGCGTGTTGCCTTTTCGGGATCGAGCCGCTCGTCGATCAGATCGTCCACCCGCAATCCGAATCGCTTCGCAGTGCCGGGTATGAATTGCCAGAAACCGTTTGCGTTCGCCGGCGACTTGATGTTCTCCAGCCCGCTCTCGGCAACCGCGAGATATTCGAGATCCGTTGGCAGACCGGCCTCTTCCAGCATCGAGTGGAACATCGGGAAGTACCGGCCCGAGCGCTCCCACCAGATCACGAGATTGTTGGCGTTTTTCCAATTCGAGTAGAACTCACGCTCGAACCGCTCGCGCATCGCCCAGTTATCAATCGGCAACCGCTCGCCGAAAAGCGTCACTTCCTTTGGAAGTTGAAGAGCGGTAATGCTCAGCGCGCCGCCGAAGGCTCCCGAATCTCCGTACACACGCGCAGCATGAGTCCGCGAGATCTCAAGCGCGTGCTGGCCCGCACTCCACCGGTCAACGACCATCAGCGCGATGAGCACGCCCACGCTCACCACTACACCCAGAGCAAGATTTCGAACGCTTCGTTTCACGAGTTCAAGCAATTCAAAAGTCATGAGCACTCAACAATCACTCTCGCCCAATTGTCATTCCCGCGAAGTTAGCACCTATGGTGCGCTTGCCCTCGACCTGATAGGGGGCGGGAATCCCGGCTCCTTTGTGGTTGGTTCAACTGACTGGACCCCTGTAACGGGTGAATGTCCCATTGAATCAAATCGCTTCATTGTCATTCCCACGAAAGTGGGAATCCAGGCCCGATTGACTGGACGCCTTTCACAGCGAATGTCCCGTCGGACCAAACGAAGAGTACCCCCATTATAATATAACAAGGTTCAATGGTCTCGGTGTTCCCATGACATCATAAAATTATATACCAATGCTTATTTTGTGGATAAGTTTATTATTCCGACACATCCATTAATCATTCTTGCAGAGTCTCCCTCTCATAATACTATAACGCGCCCCGAGCTTCCGGCTGTTCCCGCGACATCATAAATTTATATACTAAAACGAAGATTTAAGAAATAATTCATATTTCATACTTCATCTTTCATATTTTTAGCGAAGCGATCCCCTTCCACCCTATATAACAAGGTTCACCACGGACGGCATCGCAAGTTTTCGATGAATTCTGAAAAATTGTGGTGGCCGGGTTTCCCGGCCTGGCCCAAACCATTGATGACAGCGCCGTTAGGTGCGGCCCGTTTTAGGAAGGAAGAAAAGAAGTCAAAAGAGCTGAGGGTAGAAACTGGAGACGATATTAATAACAGAGGCAAGCAGTACAGCGATGAGGATTACATTCGCGGTCTTGTCATTCTGTCGCTGGGATTGCGTGTCAAAGCTGCAGTAAGGCTGCAGGCGGCGTAAAACCGCCCAACCGCCTGTCAAAATGACTCCAGAGATGAGAACGCCCCTCCATGCACTGACATGGCTGAATGCCATGTACTCTGAGGCAAGGGACCAGAGAAGAAAGGCGATAAAAAGAATAGCTGACCAGAAAGAATCGGGATGATAGAGAAAATTACGGTTCGACTTTTGTTCTAGCAGTTTGCGTATCCCCGCTAATAAATTTAGGGCCGCCTCTTCTGGGCGAGAGGCCGTTACGGTGATATAGATCTCCGTTTCTCCCCTTCTTCTCGATAAGGTAAGGTTGAATTCTATTTCGACCTCCCCATCAGGCCGAGAAGACTCAAGGGTATCACGTTGCGGTATTGCAAGTGCGATCTCAACTTTGGTAATTTCATTCGGGAATAATATTCCATCATGATTCGCTACGAGTCCGAACGTCGACTTCTGGCTCCGCTTGCAAATTGTCGTTTCATAAGCGGCATCTATGATCTCGGTCTTGACATGGAAGCGTTCATTCAAGAACCCACGCACGTAATCCTCAATTTGCGTCAAAAGCTCACGGTCCACCGTGACGCAGGGAAGAGAGTTTTCTAAACTATGCTTCTCCATTTGATCCATGTGTTAAGTGGTCACGACTTAGACGAGTATCGAGATCTAACGTTCCTATTAATAAAGGTGCCTAGGCCTTGTCCGCCAATGGCGAGCCTCTTCATCGTTTCAATATTATGGCTTCCAGCGCTTGAGTTCGTGTAGGTATAAATCGATCCACCACTGAACTGAATTCGAACATAATCGTGGCCGATCTCGTACCCTTTTACCCCCGAATTGCCACTTAGATTTCTGTATCGTTCCATCGGCATAATTTCTTAATTTAGGATAGACTATTCACGGCTCTCAGCCACTTGTCGAAGCGCGAGGAATGCCTCCTTTAGCGCCTGACTCACGGCAGAATCAGGTTCAGCGAGGACGTGTCTTTGATATGCACTAAGGTATTCTGCGCGGAGCCGATGGAAAAGATGAAGGAAGTGCCGGATGAAACCGATACAGTCGAGGATCACTATTTCTGTTCCGTCTGTCCGTTCGTAGAATGACGCTGCGTACTCAGCAACCGTTGTGTCGATTGGCTCAGTCGTGATGAAGATATAGTTGTGAATCTTCGACGTCGAAGACGTAATCTTTGAGACTGCGACATCGATGTCGTCAACGCTCACGAGCCTCATCTTCATTTCATAGGAGGTCACAACCGCGTCCTCCCCGACAATACATATTTCGACGTCGCCAAGCGAGCCGGTTTGGGAATCAGCCGCATTGTGAGGATTCAGGGCTAAGATTTTCTCCTTCATGTAGGACCCGACCGTGTCATAAGCCGCAGCTACAATCAACACTGGTAGGCGGCTCGAATTACGACAAGCAAGGTGCTGCCTAATGAGATTTACAATCGCCTCCGATGAAAGGGGAAGCGCACCCTCGGTTCTCTTCAGCGAGGCGATAAGAGAAGTCATTCTTGCAAGATTCTCATCCCTCATTTTGTGCAACAGCCGCACTATTTCAATTAGGGCATTTTCTGCGCCGAGAGCGCCGGATGCAACGGCTTCGAGTACTTGAATCGACTTCTGGTAGAGATCTTTTGGCCTTCCTACAAGGTCAATCTTGGTTGAAAGGGGACGGCTAATATTTCGCAGCGTCGGTGTTAAATATGCGGTAGTCGCATTAACCGGGAGCCGATTTTCCGTGATAAATTTTGTGAGGTATCGCTCGTCGTAGGTTCTTCCGGAGAAGCATTTATTACCCCCAATCTCGGTGTATGGCTGACGCGGGTCAATCTCAGGTCTGTCGAGCTTTGCTAGAAGGCAGGACATGAGCAGCCTAACTCCCGCTCTGTTGCTCGTGCATCCGCACACGTACTCAATGCACTCTTGTATTTTTGGAAGCGTGATCAGCGAGCCTTTCGCAGACGAAGCCTTCTTAGAAACTCGCTTCAGAATGAGTTCTGGTTGATCTGCAGTACTCATGCGAATAACCCTCCTTGGTCGAGATGCTCAAAATTAGTCCAGAGCACCTCTTGTCGCTTCCCCTTCGTTGAGTGGATAGTTCTGTCTTGCCCGAGTGTCTTTGTCCATTGAGCAGGGTCGAAAAGTTCGTCCATTAAGGGATGGTCATATCCCGAAACCGCAACTTTTGCCTTGCAAACTCTCACGACATCCGCGAACGCTTTGTGCTGCTCCAAATCCATCTCAAACCCGTAGGCATTACTATCGCCCCTTGTGACGTGAAGGTAAGGTGGATCGCAATAAAAGAGCGTGCCCGGGGCGTCATAGAGGCGTATTATGTCAATGGCTGGTCTATTCTCGATCTGAACTCGGAGTAGTCGATTTGCAATGTCTGCCAAGCCCTCGACTCCTCCAAGCCATCTCGATACAACGCCTGACATCCCTGCTCTACTGGTATCCTTGCAATTGGCCCATCGGCCCAACGATGCGGTTTGCGCCAAGCCGGTTCGTGTTTGGCGGGCCTTGACGTAAAAGAGCCTCGCTTTCTCCAGTGGAGAGATGTCCGAACTTGATGTGTCAATCGCAATGTGGTATTCCTCTCTTGAAAAAGGCGTCAAAGCAATCAGCCGAATCAGCTCGTCAGGATTATCCCGCAAAACACGGAAGAAGTTTACAACCTCGCCATCAATATCATTGTAGGTCTCTACGGGAGACGGCTCTCGATTGAGGAGCACAGCAGCGGAGCCGGCAAAGGGTTCGCAGTAGTGATGAGCGGTGGGGAGCAGAGGTAGCAGCCATTCCAGGTGTGAGTATTTGCCGCCGTACCACCCAAAAGCGATTCTCTTTCGGCCTCCCCCTCGACGGTACGCCGTCTTGGTCTGGTTTGGTAGCACGTCTGCTTCCAAGTAAATTGGCGACGCGGCTCTTTTTCGAATCTTTTCAGTCTGTGTTATCACCTCCGCAATTCTCCGTTAAGGCTGTGCAAGTAATCAACGGCTATTACGTTAAACCCGTTCAGAGAAGATGTGTCCCATGCACTGCACCGTCGCCACACGGTTCAGTCGCGTTTCCCTACCCCTTCACCTCAAACGTAAAGACATCCGGCCGTGCGTAGTGTCCGGCGGTGTCGAGTATCCATTTGGCGGCGGGTATCAATTCCCGGACACCTTCGCACCGCCCGGGGAGTTGCATGTTCCAATGCGAGAGCGGGTGAGGCGGATCATTCTGAAACTGCGGGCGGCGGCGGCGCGGCCCAGGTGGCGGCGGTCGCAAGTTGTACGCTGGTCGATCGGCGTCGGGCTGACGCTGATCGTTTCAGCACTATTCCCGAGTGCGCAGCAAATGGCGCTCACCGGCTACTCGGTCGGTTCTCTATGGACCGGTGGGGACCAGACCGCGCCGTTTTCGTTTCCGGTCTATAAGGACATCGTCCGCTACCGGCAGGATGTCCGCAAGGCGCTCGATGAGTTGTACCCTGTCTATGTGCCGGACACAACCGCGCGCGAGGAGACGATGAAGCAACTGCGCGCCTCCTACACGCGCATGACCGATCAACTTCTGCTCCTGCGCCGGGACACGCTCGACGAACTCTCGCTCGTCGATTCGGCCAAGCAGCTTGGTCTTTCGAATGACGATTGGGCGGCTCTCTCCGCGTTTGCGAATCCCAGAAGCGCACGGATGGCTGACCATAATGCTCGTGCGCTGGTCGATTTGGAAGGGACACTCCTAAAGCTGGTCGGCGATCTGGAATCTTCTGGAATGATTACGCAAGGCACGCGAGAGGAAACCAGCGCGAGCACATCGCGCATGTTCTCCCTGCGCACGCGGCCGAACGAGGAGTCTCTCCTGAGCCGGGATTCACTGCTTACGGTTGAAGCGGCAACGAACAGGATTTACAGCAAACTGGAAGCATTGCTCAAGCACGATGGTCAGACCGCAAACGCGGGGCTCGTCGCGCCGCTCTCGCACATCGTCGCCGGGTCGCTGCATCCGAATGTGACGTTCGATGCCGCTCTGACCGAGGAAAGCCGCGCCGCAATCATCGACCGTGTGACGCGGACCGACGGCATCATTGTCGAAGGGCAGCGCATTATTTCCAAAGGCGAGATCATCTCGCCGCACGCAAAGTCCGCGCTCGAAAGCCTCGCGCAAGCGCAGATCGATCGCAGTGGCATGATGTCGAATCTCGCGCGTGTGGCCGGGACCGTCGGGCACGTCGGCCTGATCGTGTTGCTGTTAGTGCTCTATCTTAAGTTCATACGCCGCAAGATTTACAAGGATAACGGCCAGCTTTTGCTCATGGCGCTCGTGCTGCTCTTTCCGGCGGTGCTTGCCTATCTCAGCGTCCGCATTCAGGTTGATTTCCCGCTCCAATATTTGATTCTGATCCCGGTCGCGTCGATGCTTCTGACGGTGCTCTTCGATAGCCGCACCGGTTTTTACGGCACCGTCATCGCAGCCTTGCTCGTTGCCGGAATTCGAGGCAACGACTATGAAATTGCGCTCGCCGGTCTCTGCGCGGGCGCGTTTGCTGCGTACACCGTGCGCGATCTTCGGAGTCGCTCGCAACTCTTCACGAGCATTGCGTATGTCTTCATCGGCTATCTCATCGCGATCACTGCGCTCTCGCTCGAACAAGCGACCCCGTTCCGTCTTGTCGGATTCGAGATGATTGCATCGCTTGGTAACGCACTCATCTCGCCGGTCATCACCCTCGGCGTTCTCTATGCGATCGAGAGCGTGTTCGATACCGTGAGCGATCTCCGCCTTTCGGAGTTCGACAACATCAATCACCCACTGCTGCGCGATCTGGCAATGCGTGCGCCGGGTACGTACCAGCATACGATGCTCGTCGCGCAATTGGCCGAGAATGCGGCGCTGGCGATTGGCTCCAACGCGCTGCTATCTCGCGTCGGCGCGATCTTCCATGATGTCGGGAAGCTTGCCGATCCAATGAGTTTTGTAGAAAATCAAGGCGCAGAGAGTGGCAACATCCACGAGTCGATCAGTCCGCGCGAGAGCGCGGACCGCGTGCGCGCGCATGTTGTGCAAGGCATCGCGCTGGCGAATCAGTATGGTCTGCCGCAGCGCGTGATCGACTTCATTCCGATGCACCACGGCACGCTGCCGATTTCGTTTTTCTACCAACAAGCCGTCACTGCGGCGGCGGGCAGCGAGGTGAATGAGGAGGATTTCCGCTACAGTGGACCAATCCCCAACACGAAGGAGACCGCGATCCTGATGCTGGCTGATGCTTCCGAGGCCATTGCCCGGACGCGAGCGGCGGGCGGCGAAGAAACGTCGCCAGAAGCGATTGAAGTCGCTATCACCCAACTCATCCGGACGCGGTTCGAGCAAGGGCAGTTCGACCGGTGCGACATCACCGCGCACGATCTCACGATCATACGAGGTGTGTTCTCGCGTTTGCTTGCCGGCTTGCACCACGCACGCGTGCAGTATCCAACCCCGGTCGCATCAGAAATACAGGCGTCCATAAACGAACCACTCGCCACTCGTCGTGGATGACCGATCATCCACGCCGGTAGCTAAGGCACGCGCGAAGCGAAGCACGCGAACGCTCGCGAGTCTCGATGCGGAAGATTCGCATGATGCGCTCGCCGTTTCTGCCAAACGTCCGATCGAGTTGTACTTAAACTATCTCCGGCTCGAACGCGGACTCGCGCAAAACTCGCTCGAAGCATACGGTCGCGACCTTCTGAAATTCGAGGCGTACCTCGCACCGAAGCAGGCGACGATCGCGCGCTCGACACAATCCGATGTGCAGCGATTTCTTCGCGAGTTGGGTGAAGCCGGACTTGAGCGGACGAGCATCGTTCGCATCATGAGCAGTCTGCGCGGATTCTACCGCTTCCTGCTGACAGAGAAGATGCTGCTCGCCGATCCGACCGAGAATCTCGACATCAAGTCCGTCCGCCGAAAGCTTCCCGAAGTCCTGACGATCCCCGAGATGGAAGCGATACTCGATCAGCCGGATGTTACGACGCCAAAGGGCGCGCGTGATAAAGCGTTGATCGAGTTTATGTATGCGACCGGCGCTCGCGTTTCGGAAGCGACGACGCTCCGGCTCAATCAGCTTTCGCTGAAAGATGGACTCGTGAAGCTGTTCGGTAAAGGCTCCAAAGAACGTGTGGTCCCGGTGGGACGCGCGGCATGCACGGCGCTTGACACATATCTTACCAAGACACGGCCGCTATTCGTGCGAAAAGGGAAGAAGACCGACGCCGTCTTTCTCAATCAGGAGCGCGGCACGGCGCTCTCACGCATGTCGGCGTGGAACATCATTCAGGAATACGCAGCGCAGGCCGGAATCCAAAAGCGCATCTCGCCGCACACGTTTCGCCACAGCTTTGCCACGCACTTGCTCGAAGGCGGCGCCGATCTCCGCGTGGTGCAGGAGATGTTGGGGCACGCGGACATTTCAACGACGGAAATCTACACGCACGTCGATCGCTCCTATTTGCAGGAAGTCCACCGAACATTTCATCCGCGCGGCTGATGAAAGATAAGCGCTGGCTCTTGTGGATCACGCTGGGTGGACTTGCTTTGCGGCTTGCAGTGTGGTTCTATTATCGCAGCAATCCGCTTGCGCTCGTCACCGCAAGTCTTCCCGACGACGCCCTCTATTACTTCACCATTGCCCGGAATCTCGCACATGGCTATGGCATCTCATTCGATGCAGTCCATCCAACGAATGGCATGCACCCGCTCTGGCTGTTCATTATCACGCCGGTCTTTTGGATAGGCCTCACGAAATGGGGAGCGATCTATTCCGTGCTGTTAATGCAAAGCGTGCTCGATGCGTGTGTGGTGTGGCTGATCGGGAGTACAGTCTATGATCTCCTGCCGGAGGCGAAGAAATCGAACCGAAGGACCGCGGCGGGCGTCTCTGCGCTCCTTTATGCTGGGAGTGCGCTCGTCATCGTTCGGTCGATCAACGGACTGGAAACCACGCTCACGGCACTGCTGATCGTCATCTGGTTGCGCGCGTATTTGCGCCTCGATCGTGGCTTGCTCTCCTGGAGTGTGCTCGGTCTTCTCAGTGGGCTGTTGCTGTTGGCTCGGACGGATATGTTCCTGGTGCTGCTTCCAGTTGCCGTGTTCAGGATTGGACGCAATGGACGCAATGGACGTGATGGACGGGAGTGGACGAAGATGCTAACTGCAATTCTGGTTGCTGCGATGATCGTGGCCCCCTGGCTGATCTGGAACATCGTGAACTTCGGCACGCCCATCCAATCGAGCGCAGAGGCTGTGCCGATTTTTGCAATGAGGAAGTATGATGTACTGTACGGTACGGGCTTATTGAAGTACACTCATCTCTTGCTTGAAGCAGGGCGGAACGCGCTCAAGCCATTTTTGTATGCCGGATTGGGATTGCCGCTTCTGACAATCTTGTACGCTGTTGCCGCGCGACGCAAGACCATGTCGGAAACGGAACGCACGGTCTATCTTCTCACGTGTGGGGGCGTGTTACTGCTTGTTGTGCATAGCCTCTTTCGTGGCTTTATACGCGAGTGGTATGTCCTGGAGTTAATTCCGCTCTGGCTCGTGGCCTTTGGCGTGAGTATTGGCGGCAACGCAGGCAAGACCGAGGCTCGCGCGAGCGGACGCTGGCTGCTCGCCTCAATGATCCTGGTGCTACAACTCATCGTCTTCTACCCACATGAGCGGATGCCTTCCCAATCAGCGATGGTGATCCGTGGTGTACCGATGGTTCAAGAGTTGACAAAGACCGCCAAGGTCGCTTCGTTTAACTCCGGATATTATTCCTACTTTGCGAGCCGTCCGGGAAGTGTGGTCGATTTGGATGGTGTCGTAAGCGCCGAGGCGGTTGAGGGAATCAAGCATAATGACCTGCGAGGATATCTCACGCGCGATTCGGTCGGCTATATCCTTGATTTCCGGGGTGATTTCGGTGGGTATGTCAATCTGATCGACCATCACTTGCTCGATGATTTTGCGCTTGAGACTCAGGATTCCACATTAGCGTTGGTTCTCTATCGCCGCAAATCGGTTTCAGGGCCAAAATTATTGCCCTTGACTCAGTGAAACTTCACTCACCAAAAGGCTGTAATACCATAATCGATGCGACGAATCACGCCATTCCTTTTCATTCTTGTCCTATCGGTCCTCGCCACGAGCGCGCGCGCTCAGGAGGTCGATCTCTCGGGCCGCACACGGCTTTCGGACTTGCTGAACAAGCCGCTCAGTCCGCGCGCGGCGGCGATGGGCAACTCTTTCGTTGCCATGAAGGACGATCCTAACACGATCTTCAGCAATCCCGCCGCCATTTCGAGCATCACGATCAAGGACTCGAGCAAGCTGAACGACTTCTCCATCAGCTATTCGCATTACGTCCTCGATATTGATGAAGGCGCGCTCGTTTACGACCATCCGGTGCCCGAAGGGATG
>JADGPZ010000127.1 GCA_017882165.1 Candidatus Kapaibacterium sp. | reverse complement strand
TCTGGTATGCGCCGCCTGTTGTGTTGAAGCTGCCGTGCGAGACGACGGCCGTCACGCTGCTGTTGCCAAGCTGGATGGTGTTGCTCGCGCCGACGGACGCGCCCGCACCGATGGCCGTTGCGTTCGAGAGTCCGTCCACTCCAACATCCGCGCCAGCACCCAGGGTCGTAATATTGCTGCCCGAACGGATATTAAAACCGGATTGATATCCCGAAGACGTATTATTATTGCCTCCACCGCCGGCTCCGCTATACCAACCCGCTTCGTATCCCGAAAAGGTATTATTGTTGCCGCCGCTGGAAGCGGACCCTCCCGACCCGTATCCGGTGAAGGTGTTATTATTTCCCGTATTGTTGGACATACCCGCATCGAATCCCGAGTATGTATTATTGCTTCCCCCTCTCACATAACCCCCGGCACCGTTCCCTGTGAACGTATTGAAGTTTCCACTGCCGCTGCTCGCGCCCGCGCTGAATCCGAGATATGTGTTATAGCTCCCAGTGCCTCGGCCCGCGTACATTCCCACGTAGGTATTCTGATCGCCGAATGCACCTGCACCTGCGTCATATCCCATATACGTGTTATAGCTGCCCGTCTGCCCGTCTCCTGCGCCAACCCCAGCGAAGATATTATAAGCTCCGGGATTCGCAAGGATGGTACTCCCACCGATCTGGTACGCTCCTCCGGTCGTGTTGATGTTGCCGCCAGCGGTCAGCGTCGTCCCGACCGCGCCGGAGCCTGCAATGTTGAAATTCGCTGTAGCTTGTAGGCCGGTCCCATTCTGAATATATTGCCCGGAACCGGACGGAAGATCGGCCGCGACAAGCGCGCGGAATGCGGGTGCGGCCGCAGCGCCGGTCGTTGGTCCGGCAAACACATAGTTTGCGGAAGCTGTTGTCGCACCGGTGCCACCGTTAGCGACTGCGACCGTTCCAGTCACGTTCGTAGCTGTTCCCGAAATATTACCGGTAATCGTGCTCGTGAAGGTCTTGACGCCGCCTATGCTTTGCGCAGTAGAGAGATCGACGAAGTTCTGCGTTGCGGAACCTGTACCGCCATTCGCAATCGGGAGCGTGCCAGCAACTTCCGTCGTCGCAAGATCGACGGCGTCGGTGGTTGAGCCGGTGCCTTTGAATGCAGTGGCTTCGATCGTGCCGCCACCGGCAAGAATGGATGCGCCACCGCCGACGGTCATCGCAGCGGTGACGTTCGTGCCTATGGTGATCTTGTCGAAGCTGACGGTGCTGAGTCCGCCGAGCGAAGTCCAGATCGGATTGCCCGCACCATTGACGGTGAGAACTTGTCCCGCCGTACCCGCGCCGCCGTTGGCCGTGAATGGTCCGGTGATGGTTAGTCCGTTGGCAGACGTGATCGATCCCAAGCCCGTGGTATAAATATTTCCGGTGGTCGTAACATGATCGCCGGCCGTGACGGGCAAGAGCGTGGTGCCAACGCGCTGCCAGTAATTGGTAAAACCTGCTGGGCCAACAATGTTTGATGCATAAATCGTATTAAACCGGTGCGTCGCATCGCCGAGGTTGAGCGTGTTATCCACGTCCGGCCCAAAATTCGTGTGTAGTGTGACCGGAAAAGCAAACGTGCCAGGGACCGAGGGAAAGCCCAGCCCGACGCCTGCGTTCGTGTTGGCGATCAGGCTCGATGGGCTCCATGCCGAGCCGGTCCAGTACAGCGTCTGCCCCAATGTCGCGCCAAGATCGACAAAACCTGCGGAGGTCGAGCCGAGCGGTGGGGTCGGAAGAAAGTACGTGTAACTGCCCCCGAGTCCGGCGGGAGGCTGTATCGTAATGATATGCCCGGCGCCATCATCAAGGATCAGCGCGCTGGCGCCGATAGCACGTTGGGCGGCTGCGGGCTGTGCGGCAAGACAAAGGACGGTCAATACCGTGGCAAGCGAGATCATCGATGATCTGAAAAGGACAAGCTGTTTCATGGTGACAAATATTATTACAATGGATGGAGGACGAAAGCTCAACACGACCGAGACCAATCTGAAGTCATCCCGAGCGTGGACGCTTGAGCGTGGGCGCTCGAGCGTGGACGCTGGTGATCTCATATGGCGACTAACATAGCCTCATCCTACATCCGAATACGGGATGCAGTTAACAATTTCACATATCGGGCGATGAGATCATCGACGATCTCACTTCGCCTCGTATGAGTACCTCCCTAAGACTGAAAAAAACGACTAAGGACAAAAGTACGAACTATTTGTCACCTTTCTTCAAAATGGACAATTTTGTGAAAATGGAATCATCTGAGACCTGAGACATCAGATAATCCCAAGCCTTGTGAGATCATCAATGATCTCAATTCGCGCCGTAAATTTGCCGCATGAAAATTGCAATTGTGGGCGGCGGGCCGGCCGGACTTTACTTCGCGCTGTTGGTGAAGAAGTGGTGGCCGGAGAAGGAAGTGGACCTCTTCGAGCGCAACGGGCCGGACGATACGTTCGGCTGGGGCGTTGTGTTTTCGGATAAGACACTCAGCTACCTCAAAGTCGAAGATGCTCAGACGCACGACGAGATCGTCCGCCGGTTCGAGCGATGGGATAACGTGAACGTCGTGCATCACGATGAACTCGTAACGATCCGGGGAAACAAATTTTCGGGCATCGCACGTATTGAAATCCTCCACATTCTGCAAGCCCGCTGTAAAGAGCTTGGCGTGAATCTTCATTTCCACGCACCGGTCAACGATCTTGCGCCGCTCCGTACCTACGACCTTTTGGTTGGTGCTGATGGCGTGATGAGTAGCGTGCGCTCGCAATTTGAAGATGGCTTCAAGCCCGATCTCTCGACGCGGCCCAATCGCTACATCTGGTATGGCACACCGCACTTGTTCCACGGTCTCACGCTGACGTTTCGCGAGAATGAAGCAGGCGTGTTCGCTGCGCATTCGTACAAATTCAGTAAGAACTTGAGCACGTTCATCGTCGAATGCGACAAGGAGACGTGGTCCTCGGCTGGCTTCCGCGACATGGATGACGATGCGACGAGAGCCTATCTCGAAGAGGTGTTCCACCACGATCTCACGGGCGATAAATTGCTTTCGAATAATTCGAAGTGGATCAACTTCACGCTTGTTCGCAATCGTCACTGGTCATACGAGAACATTGTGCTGCTGGGCGATTCGCTCGCAACGGCACACTTCTCGATTGGCTCTGGCACCAAGCTCGCGCTCGAAGATTCGATCGCACTCTTTCACGCATTGCGCGACTACAATCGTGTCCCGGATGCGCTGATCGCCTTCGAGGCCGCGCGACGGCCCATCGTCGAAGAATTGCAGGACGCGGCATACGAAAGCCTGATCTTCTTCGAAAACCTCAAGGACTACATGCACCTCGATCCCGTCCCGTTCGCGTACAAGCTGATGACGCGCTCGGGCCGCATTGATGATGACAAGCTCCGCAAGCGCGATCCCGCCTTTGCCGAACGGGTGTTCGCAACGCGATAAATACTTCCGCACTTAGCTCCATCCAAATTCGTTTGGCGCACATGAACCTCCCCCATGCAATCGCTCGCGCCTTGATAGACGCCGGCGTCCAAATCGCAACACATGTGCCGGGTCACGGCGCAACCGAGACGTTCGAAGCATTTCGCGACGCGATCGGCACAGATCGTGGGCGATCCCCCTTACCCGTCTCCTTCCACGAGGAACCGGCGTATGCCATCGCGCATGGCGCGGCGCTTGCCGGTGCGCGCGCGGCGTGCATCATCAAGTCGCATGGCTTCACCAAAGCGATGAATGCGATCACCGATTCGCTCTCGTGCGGCACGACCGCCGGAATGATCGCGATCGTCTTCGAAGATAAAACCGGCGCACACTCGGACAACATCATCGAGATCATCCCGATGATCGAGTCATCCGAAATGCCGTATCGCGTCGGACGCCCCGAAAATGTTTATCGCGACATCATCGAACTCCTCGCACTCTCCGAGAAGCACGAACTGCCGGTTGCATTGGTGCTCGATGCGGCGGATATTGATACAGAGGTCGAAACCACCGGCCCGACGCTTCCTCCGCCTCCCAAATACGAACGCGATCCGCTGAAGCACGTCGTCTGCCCGATCCTTGCGCCGTACCAACGCGAAGTGCTCGTCGAGAAGCTCCGCAGAGAAGACTGGCGCTCGGTCGCGCGGCCCGATTTGCCGATCATTCCGGCCTCGCTCTCGCCCACGTATCAGAACGCCGTCGCGCCATACATCTCGCTGTTCGAGATGTTCCGCGAAATGCAAACGGACTTCGTCTGCGTCGATGCAGGCGTTTCGACGCTCTCCGCGTTTCCGCCGTTCAACATCGCCCACGCCGCACTCTACATGGGCGGCAGCATCCCGACTGCGATTGGCGCATACTTCGCAGGCTTGCAAAGATCCTGGAGCTTCATCGGCGATTTCTCCTTTATCGCGGCTGGACATTACGGCCTCATCGAAGCGGTCCTGCGCGAAGCTCCGATCAAAGTGCTCATCTATGCCAACGGCAAAGCCCAGACAACCGGCGGACAATCGCTCGATCTCGCGCTGCTCGAGCGGCTCCTCGCCGGATACGAGGAGTTCATCATCCGCCTCGACGATCCCTTCGATACCCTGAAAACGCGGGACGTTCTTCGGCAGGCCAATGACTCACCGGAGATGAGGATTGTAGTGGCGGATTACACTCATCATCAGCCCAACTGACTGGACGCCTTTCATAGCGAATATCCCGTCGGACCATCATTAGCGAAGAGACCCCCTTCCACCCTATATAACAAGGTCCGACATCCCCGGCATCGCAATTTTTCGATGAATTCTGAAAAAGATTGTGGTTTCCTGGTTTCCCGTCCCGGATAGCCAGAAATCTGGAGTAGTGGCAGCCGCAGCGTCAGTTGCCACTCCCATACTCACACTTGACAAACGGAAAGGAACATTTCCGGTTTGACTTAGGTAGGAGATAGCATGCCAACCATTTCGATAAAGGATGAAGCAAGGCGGCTCATTGATGCGCTGCCGGAAAACTCGACCTGGAGCGACTTGATGTACGAGATTTACGTACGTCGTGAGATCGAAGCTGGCGTTGCCGATCTCGATCAAGGCCGCTTCAAATCCCATGACGAAGTAAAGCAGCTCTTTGGCCGCAACAAATGACCATCATTTGGTCTGATCGGACCATCGACCGGCTGCGCGGGATTCACGATTTTATCGCCGAGGAATCTATTGACGTTGCCGCCGCCGTCATTCAAAGCATTTTTGCGTCCGTTGAGCGATTGCGCATATTTCCGAAATCGGGACGCATTGTGCCCGAGTACGAACTGATCGGCGTTCGAGAGATTATCGTTTCACCATATCGAGTCCTCTATCGAGAAGAAGGCGACCGAATAGAGATCGTCAATGTGCTGCACTTGCGGCAGCAACTCTAATGTCTCGATACTCCGATGACAAGCAGGAGGCATAGTAGAGAATCCGCCTCGGCAGGAGCCACTTCTTCCGGTAGGGTGTAACAAAACTGGATGACGGAGGTTATTACTATCATGAAACGTACCGCACTCCTCCTCATCCTGCTGGCAATCCCGCTCGCCGCGCACGCGCAGACCATCACGCTCGGCCCGATCGCGAAGACCGCATACTGCGTGGGCGACACCATGTTCGTCCCCTACACCGCAACCGGCACGTTCAACCCCGGCAATTACTTCTTTGCGGAGCTATCGGATGCGAGCGGGTCGTTTGCCAGTTTCACACCTTTCGGAAATTCGAATTCAGCAAGTGGGACAATTGCTGTGCCGATCCTCGCGATAGGTGATCACTTTCGAGTGCGTGCTGCTTCATCAGAACCCTACACTATCTCAACTGATAACACTGCTGATGTTATTGTCTCTCGAATTCCAAGCCCAATGCCTTCGATACTCGGTCCGCCCTGGTCCAACCCACAGTACTACGGTTATGGACTATTGCACCTCCCGCCCTATGCTGGACTGATCGATGATACCATATTACTTGCAGAGGGCAATCACGATGAGCCTGGCGGTTCGACGTATCTGTGGAAGTTCGCGGCAGACGCCAACATCCAAGTGTCTTCAGTCGAACGAACCAAGGTCGTTTACTCAACACCCGGACTGAAGAGTAGCACCCTGATGGTTCAGTCACCAGCTGGATGTGTCGATACTGTAGTATTCGCCTTCAACGTGCTGACTTGCAACCCAACTATTCCGGCTTCTGCCCATGTGGTCAGGACCTCTGAGTCAGGGTCATTCCCAATTGTTTGGGTGAAGACTGGCGGAAGTTACACAGCCAATTCATCCGTTCCAACTTCACAAGTGATTTTCGCAGAGAGCGGCTCCTCGGTTACAGTTGTGGGGCTCTTGGGAGGAGAGAATCTCTATTATTTGAAGCGGGGAGTCTCGGTTACGTATAGCAATCCTTCCGGAAGCGTGTTGGTGTTAGATTCATCGATGAACGTTTCAATCCCTTATCCTTTCGATCAAGTTGACACCTTCTACTGCGACAACCTCACCTTCGACTACTCGCAAGTCTCCGGCGGTGTGGCGGAAGAGGCGCAGCCAGCCGCTCCGCGCATTTCGCAGAGTGGCGAGAGGCTCTTCGTGAGTGCGGAGGATGCGGCGTTCAGCGTGCATGTTGTGAATGTTCTTGGCAATGAGATCGCAAGCATGGATGGCCGCGGCACGCTGGAGCTCGATCTCACGCAGCTACCGGCGGGTATCTATTTTGCCATCGCGCAGGCTGGACACGAGCGGACGGTAAAGCGGATTGCCGTGGTGCATTGAAATGTCATTCCCGCGAAGCGTAGGCGCGAACGCGGGAATCCAGGTTCGAGTTACCGGATCGTTGGGGCCTGGATCCCCGCTTTCGCGGGGATGACATCTCGGAGACTATACCCTATCCCCTAAACCCTATACCCTCCCCGAGTGTTGGGTGCAATTCGTCATAAAATCGAGCCGATAGGCAGGTTGGCCGATAGGCAGAGCCGGAGTGGCGAAATTGGCAGACGCGCGAGACTTAGGATCTCGTATCGCAAGATGTGCAGGTTCAAGTCCTGTCTCCGGCACCCACTGTAGTAACGAGTGGATGAGTAACGAGTAACGAGTGCCCTGGCGCCGAACTCATTGCTCGTTACTCATTACTCATTACTCGCTAAAGATTTGACTACTACTATCCACGAACGCTCGCCGATCCAGCGCGAGCTTGAGATCACAGTCGATGAGGCCGAACTCCAAACGGCGTTCGACGAAGCGTACAAGACCATGCGGCCGCGTTTGGCGTTGCCGGGATTTCGTCCCGGCAAAGCGCCGATGTCGATGGTGAAGAAGATGCACGGCGATGCGGTCGAGGGCGATGCGCTGGAGCGTTTGGCACAGGAGAAATTCCGCGAAGCCGCCGAGGAGCTGAAGATCGAGCCGATCGGCGCGCCGGTCATGACCGATCTGCACCGCCACGCGGGCGAAGGCGCGCACTTCCATATCATGTACGAAATCGCGCCCACGATCGAGTTGCAAGATCTGAGTGGGGTCGAGATTGAGAAGCGCGAATTCCCGCTGACCGATGAGGATGTCAGTCGCGCGATCGAGCGTCTCCGTTTCCGCCGCGCCGAGCGCGTGCCGGTTGCGAAGATCGATACCGAGCAGACTGTCGTGAAGCTCAGCTTCACGATGGTGAACGCACCGGAGGGTCAGACGCGACCCTCTTCGGAGGACGAAGTCTATCTCGCCGAGCACGATATTCTGCCGGAGCTGAAGAATGCGCTCATCGGCAAGGAAGTCGGTGAGACGTTTACCTTGGACCTTCCAACGCAGCACCGCAACAATGAGGGCATGCACGATCATGCGCCAGAACCGGCGGAGATCACAATCCTTGGCGCCGAGCGCGTTGAATTGCCGGAGCTGACGGAAGACCTCATCAAAGAGATGTCAGGAAACAAGGTCTCTACTGCCGATAAGCTTCGTGAGGATGTTCGAACGGAACTCATCGCTGCTCGCGAGAAAGCATCCAGTGAAGAGTTGGAAGAGCATATCGTCGCGAAGTTGCTCGAACTGCACCAGTTCGAAGTGCCGCTCACGATTGTCCGCGCCATTCTCGATCAAATGCTCGAAGAGCGGCAGCAGGTGAACGTGCAGCGCAATTTCCCGCCGAATTACGGGATCGACGAGGAGGAATTCCGCAACCAGAACCGGCACATCGCCGAAGCGCGCGGTAAGTGGGTGCTGCTCCGTGATAAGCTGATCACCGCCGAAGCGATCGAAGCGACCGATGAAGACCTCGAGAAGCTCGCGGAAGAAGAAGCAGCGAAGTATGGTCTGCCGAAGGAGAATCTGCTCAAGTATTACCACAAGCACGATACGATCAAGAACCGCATCGTAAGCGAGAAACTCGGGCTACGACTTCGAGAGATGGTGAAGATCGTGGAGAAGCCGGTAGTAGCAGCCGCATAAGCGCAATGCCTTTAGAGATTTACAATACGCTCTCTCGCAAGAAAGAACTCTTCGTGCCACTGCGCGAAGGGCACGTCGGCATGTACTTTTGCGGACCGACGGTCTATGGCGATGCGCATGTCGGGCACGCGAAGGCGTATATCACGGCGGACATCGTCCACCGCTATCTCGAATTTCTCGGCTATCACGTCACCTACGTGCAGAACATCACCGATGTCGGCCACATGACCGATAACGATGATGTCGCGGGAGAGGACAAGCTCGATGTCCAGAGCCGCAAAGAGAAGAAGCATCCGATGGAGGTTGCCGAGTACTACACCCGGCGCTACTACGAGGACATGGACGCTCTGAACATCCTGCGCCCCGACATCGCGCCGCGCGCCACCGGCCATGTCATCGAGCAGATCGAGATGATCAAAGAGTTGATTGCCAAAGGCTTTGCGTACGAAGTCGAGGACAACGTCTATTTCGATGTCTCGAAAGACAAAGAATACGGCAAGCTCTCTGGCCGCAAGGTGGAAGACCAGGAGGCGAGTGGCCCTGTGGCTGCACGCAGTGACAAACGCTCGCCGAATGATTTTGCGCTCTGGAAGCGTGCCGAGAAGGGGCACATCTTGCATTGGCCCTCACCCTGGGGCGATGGATTTCCCGGCTGGCATATCGAGTGCTCCGCGATGTCGATGAAGTATCTCGGCGAGACGTTCGACATTCACGGCGCCGGACTCGAAAATTCATTCCCCCACAACGAGTGCGAGATCGCACAATCGGAATCAGCGAACGGCAAGCCGTTCGTCCGCTACTGGATGCACAACAACATGGTGACAACCGGCGGCGTGAAAATGGGCAAGTCGCTCGGTAATTCGGCATATCTGCGGGATCTTTACAAGCAGTACGATCCGCTCTCGCTGCGCTTCACGATTCTGCAGTCGCATTATCGCGGGACGACGGAGTTTACAACCGAGGCAATAGGTGCTGCGCAGGCTGGATATGAAAGACTGATAGGGACCTACCGTAGGTTGGAAATGGCGAACACAACTGTTTTCGGGCTTGACCGGTCACAACCTCTCGTTCAAGAGTTTGTTGATGCGATGGACGATGACTTCAATACG
>JADGPZ010000126.1 GCA_017882165.1 Candidatus Kapaibacterium sp. | reverse complement strand
GCTCGGAGTCGTTGGTGGCGGACTTTGGTATGCACTCAGTAATTCGAATTCATCTGAACCGCTTGCCTCTAACGCGATTAAGATTGCCGCGCCGCTGGCAAGCAACGGTGTGGGTTCGAGTAAGGATGTTGCTTCGAGCAAAGTTGAGCAGAGTTTGAGCAAGGCAGAACATGCTGCGGTGAATGCTAAAGCGAGTTCGGCCACGACACATGCGAATGCCGCTGCGCCTTCCGCAGTGTATCACCCGAGCTCTACTCGTCCGATCCTACAGAATCCAAACAATCGGGAGGGTGCTCCCATCATAGAGCCAATTCCGACTCAGAATACTCCAAATGAAGTACGACCTGCAAAAGAGGTAGCGCCGAGTGACCTGCCTCCGTTAGCAATCTCCTCATTGGAATCGCGTTCGGCGGCCGCTCAGTTAGAGAACCACGAGAGGAATCTTCCGCATTACATGCTCGATCAGCGCGACGGAAACTATGTCCCGCTCCGCGCATTTGCAACAGTCAAGGAGCGCTACACGACACTGCCAAATGTCGCTCTGTCGAATCACACGCGAGATGTGGGTAAGGGAATCGTACCAGTCACTGACCTAACCAGTGGCTTTGAAGCCGGGATCGACTATGAAATTGACCCGTGGTTTTCGGCCGGTGTACGTGGTGGCGTTGCGACATTCTATCAAATTCAAACATATCAGTACAACCAGCCGTCGCCATACTATCAGGATCTTGCGGAACGTGTGAGCGATGCGTTCGTCGCGCGGGTGCAGGCACCGTGGGCGGGTGTCGCACTTCATTACGAAATCAATCCTCAGGACCGGCTTCATTTCGGAGCCTCCGCGATCGGAGGATTTGCGTTCATCCCTGGGATCAACGCATCCCCGCTCGGCATGTTCGAACTGACGAGCAGCTATTCGCTGCTGAGTTTTATGGCGCTGCAAGCTGCGGTTTCTATCGATGCTTCTCAAGTGAATCCATCTTCCTCGGCACCAGCCACCGTCAGCACACCAAGTTCGCACGATCCGCTCGGTGTCGTGACGGTCGGCCCGAACCGAGGCATCGTATCGACAACCGCCATCGGCGGACGACTCGGCATTGTATTTCATCCATAATCCCCCTACGATGAATCGATCACACTCATTCTGGACTCCCGCACTTCTGACTTGCGGCCTCGCCGTTGGCGCTCTTGCGTTCAGCGCGTGCCGACAGCCCGTCGAGCAAGTCCAGCCTCCCACGATTACCGACGTCTCTTCCTGCTTCTGGACGAGCAGCTCGCCGCGCACGCTGTTCGATACAAGCGGGAAGCTAACCAATACTCTTTCCTTCTCTGGATCGGGATCGAGTCTCGCCGTGCAGGACAACAGCATCACCTTGCAGTGCCAGACATTGAAGGACAGCGTGAAGGCATCCGGATTTGCACCCGGTTCGGTGATCGATCTCGACAACTACTCTTTCTTCAGTGATGCCGACACACAAGTATCGATCCGACCTAAAATTTCTGCGGCCGTAGTCGCCAATAGCGGTTACTATGCCGCCACCGATCACGGAATCTGGTCGCATACGTCATCAGTTTGGCAACAAGATAATGCCAGCGCTCCGGCGATCAATCTATTCGCCTACGATGCCACTGCAAAAATGCTTTACGCCGCAACGCTCAGTGGCCAGGTCATGCAAAAGTCATTGGCGACCGGTAGCGGAACGTGGAGCACGTTGCCGGTCACTCCCGGACCACTCAATGCAATGATCGTTTATAAAGGATCGCTGTATGTGGCGCCAGCCGGTGGTAATGGAGTATCTGTGTGGTCAACAGCTTCGCAAACGTGGAACCCGCTTGCAACTTCTATTGGCGACGAAGTCACCGCTCTCTTTCCCTATTCAGGTTCTTATCCAATCCTCGTCGGAACCGCTCACGGCAAGATTTACATGATGTCGCCGAGTGACGGGCTATCCCCTGCTGCACCGGCACTGAACTGCAATAGCCGGATCAACTGCTTCCTGGCGTTCAATGGCGGAGTTGCCGCAGGCACGAATATCGGACTCTACAAGAGCCCGCATGGTTCCGACGCCTGGCCCCTCATCAATACCACCGCTCCAATCCAATCGATTGCACAACGAGTGGGTAAATACAACGACAGCGGCAAGTCTGATCCTGACTCACTTTGCTTTATCTCAAGCGGAAAAGTTTACTGGGTGGATACGAGCGGCAACCCGGTTCCAGCGAGAGCGATCCCGACTGGACTCCCAGCTTTGGGGTTCGTCTTCGAAAGCGGCTCGGTCAATTCCACGGTGGCAACCGAACTGTCTTTGTGCGTACGCGCAGGAATGATAGGCGCTACCTGGATCTCGCCAACCACTGACTCGATCCCCTATCAGCATTCTGAATCACGAGGTGGACTGCTCCTTCTGCGGTCAGATCGCACGAATGACAACGATTCCTGGCGCGCGGGGACACTGGTCACGTCCAAGAATTGGAAATCCTATGCGATCACGGGTCGTATCAGGGAGCATCTCGATTCACTCCATATCACGAATGGATCGGTGACGAAGTCATACCCGGATGTTCTCGTGGTTCGTTATGCACACGAACTCGCGGGTGCCATACCACAATCCGACGCCATCCCATATTGGGTCGTCTATTACGCAAAGGGCACTGGTCCAATCATGTTCGATAAGCAAGAAGGTGGGATGCTGACGCGCCGGCAGTTGCAGTAGCGCGACGCGCGAGCGCGAATCGCGAGCGCGAATCGCATTCGGGGAACCGCGATAGCGTGCGTCAGCTTTTACGGCGCATGGCTCAAGCAACAGAAGTTTTATCGACCGTCGAATCGGGCAAGCTCTACGCATTCGACGGCCGCGTCCCGAAGGTCCATCCGAGCGTCTTTCTCGCGGCGGGTGTCCGCATCATTGGCGGGGTCGAACTCGAAGAGAACGTCAGCGTCTGGTTTAACGCGGTCATCCGAGGCGATATCGAGCGCATCCACGTCGGTCGCAACTCCAACATCCAGGACAATGTTACGATACACGTCACCCACTTCACGAACCCGACCTGGATCGGCGAGAACGTGACCGTCGGTCACGCCGCAGTGCTGCATGGCTGTACGATAAAAGATGGCGCACTGATCGGCATGAATGCTGTCGTGCTCGATCGCGCCGTCATCGGTGAAGGCTCGCTCGTTGCGGCGGGGTCGGTTGTGCTGGGCGGGATGATCGTCCCACCCGGAATGCTGGTCGGCGGCGTGCCTGCAAAAATCCTGCGACCCCTGAGCGAAAAAGAGAAGCAGATGCCACACACCGGCTACACGAATTATCTCTTGTATGTGAAGCACTTCCGCGAGGAGTTACCGCCGAAGGATTGGGACACTTGTTCGTTTGCCTGATGCTTCGTGAATTCGAATTAACGAGATAAGTCTCTCCCTCGGCAGCCCTTTTGCACTCCTCACCGTAGGAGATAATGAGATCTGTATGATCTCATTGAGGACTATATGAAAAATACAATTTGGGCTTTTATTATTCTTGCATCTATTTCTATTTTTGCCGGACGCTCTGAGGCGCAAATACCTGGCGCGATCGTGAGCGCGGGCGTGCTCGGCGGCTTACAAACCTCCAGTATCAATGGCATGGCAGGCGGTAACTACTGGGCAGTGCGCGGTTCGTTTTCGAGTCTTTTTGCTGAACTACGCTACGCCACGTGGGGTGATGGCACTACGTACGTCCACGAGAGCGGCTTTCTTGCCGGGATGGACATGGCGCTCTGGCACATTATGGTTTCGGGAGCCGTCGGCCTCGGCTCTTCGACCTATCAAGCTCCGTCCGTTTCTGGGCTAACCCCACCTACTATCAATTACACGAGCTTCCTCTACGAAGCTCAGGCCATCTACCAGTTCGAAATTATCAGCGGGATACTCACTGCCGGGGTCGGCGTGAATTATCTCGGCGAGTCGAACATCGGCTCGGCCATCGGAATCCCATCCGTAAACGGCATAGGTGGCGTCGCGATGATCAGTATCGGGATTTAAGCCGGAAGCTTTACGCCGCAGTATTCGTCGAACGCCTGCGTGAGCATTGCGGCGATGTCCCAAGGGCCGTGGCCTTCGATCTGCCAGCGCTCGAGCATCCAGACGAGTTCGCCATCGCGAATCAATCCGAACGAGGGTGAGCTGGGTGCAAAGCCGGTGAAATATCCGCGAGCGCGTGCGACGGCTTCGACATCGTTGCCGGCAAACGCGGTGATCATGCGATCAGGTATGGTTGAGTGCTGCGTGGCGAGTCCAAGACCGGGGCGCGCACTGCCGGCCGCGCAACCGCAAACCGAGTTGATAAAGACCAGCGTGGTCCCCTCCTGCTTAACGAGACTATCAACGTCTTCTGCCGTGCGAGCTTCTTTCACGCCAAAGTGTGTCACTTCGTCTCGCATCGGTTGCACCAAAATCGGATCGTACATATCTGTTCCTTCGATTCTTAAGAGTTGAGTTTTGACAAGTGACCCGCAAACACGATGAAGACGAACATTTGTTGCACCGATCAATCCTTCAGGCGGTAAATGATGAAGTTGTCACAGACCGTATCGGTTACAGTATAACTTGTTCTTATTAGCTCGTGCAGCGGATGGAACAGTGTGTCGGTTTCAAGGAGCGACTGGCTCGTCTCCGGCCGCGCACGAAACGTGAGTGTATCAAACCGCTCCACAATGCAGAGTCGTGGCCTGATGTGAACAATCGAGTCGGTCATCGCGCGAATATCTTCCGGTGGAATCACTCCGCTCGTAAATAGCAGCGAATAGACAAACCGCGTGGCCGGCAGTCGTCCAGAGCGCCAATAGGCACCTGGCTCCTCGCCGAAGATGAAGACGCGGTCGCTCGATGCTGTGTGCGACTTGATGTATATTGCCAGAGCTTCGGTGGCAGGCGGATAGTAGAGGCTATGCGGTTGGCCAAGCGATGCAAGATAGCGCGGATGGTTGGTAATAGAGACAAAACCGTTTTTCGCTTCGTGAATCGTGCGATAGATACTCTTCTCAAGAACCCTCGACGATACCCCACAAATCACTAACAACAAGAGAAGGGCCCAGTGGTTGCGAGTAGCATGAAGTCTCTCGGCTGAATAACTAACTCCTATTGCGCAGCATGCAATCAGTCCTGGAATTATCACCACATACTGGTACCCCCATCCCTTATTCTGCATAACAACAGCTATCAGACCAGCACTGAGAAAGAGGAGTGGCAGCCGCAGGGCGCGAAACAATCGCCAATCCCGCCCAAGCGTAGCGCATACAATAGCCACCAAAGTGAAAAGCACCCACAAGTCGGCATAGATCCAAATCGTCCGAATGAGATCGACTGGCCGGAACTGCGAAACCTCGCCAGAGTGATGCTGAAGAACATTCGCGGCGATGCGGAAGTACTCGGTAAGACTTCCTTGAATCGCTAGTACGCCTAACTGTAAAGCACACCACCCGAAGAAACCACCCACAACAATCGCAATTGTTCGGGGCGCTCTCCGCTTTTGGAGAAGCGCCAACTCTATTGCAATCGGCAGAAGAAAAACCACATTCGTCGTTTTGTAAAACGCCGCAACGCCAATAGCGGCACCGGCCAGAAAAGACATAATAATCCTGCGCTCGAAGGATAGAAGCGCGGCGACGATGATGAAGAAGAGCGAATACGACTCAGTCTGTGCGGTATCGGCAAGTCCAAGCGAGAGCAGGGTAAGAGCCAGAAGGATGGCCGCCATGCTACCCGGATTCGATTGGAAGTGATTCGGAATGGATTGTGTCCTTCGCTTCACCCCGAGGTAAATCGCGGCGCATGCCATTATCGCAAAGACATAATCCGAGAGCCGGACCGCAAATTCATTCTGCCCAAAGATCCATTCGAAGAGCGCGTAAGTATAGAAGACGTTTGGTGGCTTCACATCCCACGCATCAACGTAGAGCGTTTTGCCGTGCAGCATGAGCGAGGCGATCTCGGCGAAGATATTTTGGTCCAGCCCGAGCGTCCAGAAGAGCGACGGCGAATAGATGACCGCGCAGACTCCCAGCGTGACCCAGAAGGCGCGCGAGCGGAATGGCGAGGATGAATTGCTCTTCAATGCTGTTCGGCTGTCCTCTAAGATAACACTATCTTTGCCGGCACGACGTAATAACCCACCTTTGGAGGTGCCACTGGCTCAGCCTGATGCGGCGCTTTCGGAGGCTGAAGACGATCTCGCGCTCCCCGGCAGCGAGCAAATTCGCCGTGCGCACGAAGACCGATTGCGCTCCCGCAGAAAGCTGGTCCGGCGGCGCGAACGCCAGCAAAAGCCGCTTTCCGCACCCGTTCCGACCGGTTCGCACACATCCGCTCGAATCATTGGTACCGACGGACCCTACTTCCTCGCACGCCTGGCGACCGGTCAGGAAATGCGGGCCAAGAGTTACAAGGGAACGCACACCTCGAATCCGGGTGGGACGCTCGTCGCAATCGGCGATGATGTCCAGCTTGCCGTGCAGGAGGACGGCACCGCGAATATCGACACTGTCCTTGCGCGACGGACAAAACTCGCGCGCGCGGCCGCCGGGCAGCGCGTTGCCTTCGAGCAGGTCGTCGTTGCCAATGTCGATCTGCTTGTGATCGTGGCCAGTGCCACGCAGCCGCCGCTCCGCGCGGGCATCATCGACCGCTACATTGTTGCGGGACTCGATGGCGGACTCTCCGTTGCAATCGCCATCAACAAAGCTGATCTCGCCACAGAAGCCCAGCGCGAGGAGGCACTCTATTTCCGGGATGTCTATCGGGAAATCGGCTATTCCGTCGCAATCGTTTCGGCAGAGACGAAGGAGGGATTACCAGAGCTTCGCTCGATCATCGAAGGCAAGACGAGCGTCTTTGCCGGACACTCGGGCGTCGGAAAAAGCTCGCTGCTCAACGCCATCGTGGGCCGCGAAATCGGCCGCACCGGCGTGCTCTCCCGGAAGTATCGCCGGGGCGCGCACACGACGAGCAGCGCGCGGCTGATTACCATCGAGGGGATGCCGGAAACCTATATCGTAGACACCCCCGGTGTAAGAGAATTTGCAAATCACGAACTCGATCCGGGTAATTTGAAGTTTGCATTCGAGGAGTTCGTGAAATATCAATCGGAATGCGGGATCACGAATTGTTCGCACATCCACGAGCCGGCGTGCGCCGTGCGTCAGGCTGTGGAGGACGACAAGATTTCCATCGATCGATTCACGAGCTACCAAAAACTTTTTGAAGAAGCCAAGAAACAAGAATTCAAACGTATAACCAAAGCATGAAGACTACCTTATTTACCGCATTTACCATTCTCGCATTGACGGCGTGCAACGCCAAGACCGAGACCACCCCTACACCAGAATCAACTATGCAAACTGAATCGACGACGCAACAGCCATCCGTGGATCCGGCCACGACAGCACTCACAGCCACGCTGGATGCCTCGCTAACCTCTGAAGAGGCCGACGCGCTGAAGCACACGGACACGGTCACCTCGAAGACCGGGCTCAAGTACATTGACCTGAAAGTCGGCAAAGGTGCCATGCCCGTAAAGGGACAGACGATCACGGTTAACTACACCGGCAAACTCACGAACGGCCAGACCTTCGATTCGAACGTCGATCCGAAGTTCAGTCACGTCGAGCCATTCTCGACCGCGATCGGCGTCGGTCAGGTAATTCCAGGATGGGACGAGGGAATGGTCTCGATGAAGGTTGGCGGCAAGCGTCGCCTCATCATCCCGCCACAGCTTGGCTATGGCGCGCGCGGAGCCGGCGCGACCATTCCGCCGAATGCCACGCTGATATTCGATGTCGAATTGCTCGGTGTTAAGTAAAGGTGAATGCCCGGAATTGGGCAATCATTTCGGAAGCGGCGCGGTTCTTTTATCGAATCGCGCCGCACTTCTTCCCCGCTTTCCCGCAGAGGCAACGCACACGACGTTAACGAAAGGTACGAGAGTGGAATGTTCCGAAATTCAAGAGTTGGCCGCGGCGCTCGTCGATAACGAGCGTCTGGCGCCGCGCGAGTTAGATGAAGTTGAGCACCACATGAAGACGTGCTCGTCGTGTCAGTACGAGTACGAAATGGACCTCATCACCTCCCACCTGGTTCACGCGCGTATTCCGCTCGTCGATACACCAGAATACGCATACCAGTCGATCGTCGAAGCGACGCGAGAGGACTAATGTCCGCTGCCCGATTGCAGCGCGCCGGTGTTGCGCTCGTTCTGGTTCTCCTTCTTATAGGGACGGGCTGCAACCCGAGTAGCACGATGCGGACAATCTTCTTGCCGCCGGTCGTCGTTGTTGATTCCAACGTCCCGAAGTATCTCCACAACGTTTCGCAAATCAATTTCTGGGACCGCATGAGCACCGCCAACCGCGCGACGAGCTTTGCGTGGTGGGATTCCGCCGGAGAAGTCCACGAGATGAACGACTACTACGACAAGGTCGTCGTGCTTGCGTTTTTCGGAACGTGGTCTCCCCCATCGCTCGCCCAACTCGCCTCGATCGACACAATGCTCGCCGCACGCGACACGAACGTGCTGCTCATCGGAGTCTCGATGCGCGAGCGCGCCTTGGGCGGCAAGGCGGTGTTGTTGGTCGATTCTTTTGCGCAATTGCGTCACATCTCATACCAACTGCTTGTCGGCAGCCGCGATTTTGCATTTACCTACGGCGGCGTGGATGCCGTGCCGATGACCTTCATCATCACCCGAAAGCGACAGGTCGCCGCAACACTGGAAGGCTACGCACCGGCCCGCAAACTGCGCGAGGAGATCGAGAAAGCGGAAGAGATGCCGTGAAGATGCGCTCACGGAACCTTGCACTGGTAAGGCCAGTTAGGGGCGCACAACAAAGATCGCGGGGTGGAGCAGTGGTAGCTCGTCGGGCTCATAACCCGAAGGTCGTAGGTTCAAATCCTACCCCCGCTACAAATGAAAAGCCTGACAGAAGTCAGGCTTTTTGCATTAGAATGCCGTCCGAAGTCCAAACCTCAAGAACGGCGCGAAGTCCGGGCCGTTGTCGTTGAGGCCGAAGTCGATGTCGTACTTCGCAAGATGTAGTCCGAGACCCATTGACAAGCCGGCCAGGCCAGTGCCAGCCGGAACCGCCAACTCATGCCGGACCTGATTCTCATACCCAAAACGCAAACGGACGACTTTGCCCAGCACGAACTCGCCGCCAAGCGAGAAATCGTTCAGCGCGTAGAGAAGATTGCGACCTTCGCGGTCGCGCGCGACGTTGTGGAAATTCAGTTGGAGCGTAAGCGGCAAACGTTCAAGCTTCTTCGAGAGGCCAAACTGCACGTTGGGTCCGACCGGCTCTTGGGTGCCAGCATACGTTGAAACCTGAGTGCCGATGTTCAGCACCGAAAAACCAAACGTCATCTGTTGCTTGACCCATTCGTAATATAGCCCCAGATCGGCGGCCATCCAGGATGCGCTGTAATTCTGAACCGATGAGCCGGAGACCAAACTCGAACTGACAAACTTTACGCCCGCGCCATAATGCAACCCGTTTGCGCCGGTACTCGAATACGCAAGGACCAGCGCGACATCGCCGGTCGAGAAGGTGCCGAGCGTTTGGCCGGTGTTCGTCGCTTCGGTCG
>JADGPZ010000232.1 GCA_017882165.1 Candidatus Kapaibacterium sp. | reverse complement strand
TCCTCCAGCTGATAGGCCGCATCTTTGACGATCGCAGCCCAATCTACTCGTTCTGGGGGCCTATCAAGCTAAATCCCTATCGCATTTCGGCTCACGATACAGAGAATTGGTAGCATACCCCTTGACGAGTCGCCGGGACAAACAATAATAGGGAATATGGCTCAACAGAGCCATTTTGGATACGTCGCACAAGAATGAGGTTTCTGCGATGCCGTGCTGTGACGGTACGCCTCGACGTTCGCCTGCGGGGGGCGTTGCAGAAACCTTATTGCACGAAACCGCGGGCCGCGGGCTGCGCTATGGGGATTGTTCGGCGACTGTCGCCACGATGACTATTACTTGCAGTGGCCTAGATTGGAACGTTGCTTCGAAGAAGCCACGCCATTGCTTCATACGGCGGCGCGTTTGATGCTGGCGTGCGGACTTTGGCATCGATGGGGTTGGACAAGCCGTGACCAATCGATGCTGCAACCGTGCAGCATCGTGGCCGACGATGCGGCAAAGGTTCGGAACGATCTTATGCGCTGATGATAGGGGAGATCGTCCATTCATGAGCTGTCGGCTCTCCGAGCATGGAACGGGCGCGAGTATGGCCCGTCGAAGTTTTCGATGATATTCATGCGACCGCCGCAGCACGGACAGGGTGGTGTGTCGTTGCTGGGAGCAGCTTCCTCGTCGAGATTATCGTTATCGTGATCCGTCGCGGTGGCAGGCGCCTGCAGTAGCCTTCGACACAGCGCGAGCTTGTCAGCCCGATGGCCGTTGGCGAACAGGCCATAATGACGAATGCGGTGGAATCCATCCGGCAGCACGTGAAGCAGGAAGCGACGCATGAACTCGCCGACCGCCAATCGCATGGCCTTGCTTTGAGAGGCACCGTTCTCGCGGTAATCCTTCCAGCGAAAGCTGACATGGTGGTCGTCGAGATCGACGAGACGGCTGTTGCCGATGGCGACACGGTGGGTATAGCGGGCGAGATAGGCCAAGACCTGACCCGGACCTGCAAACGGACGTTTGGCAAAGACGACCCATTCGCTCTTGCGCAGGGGACCAAGGTAGGTTCTGAACGCGCTCGCATCTTTGAGGCTAGCGAGATCGGTAAAGAACTGGAGTTCTCCCGCATCGTGCAATGTTTGAAGACCTTCGAGGAACAGGCGCCGGAATAGACGCGAGAGAACGCGCACCGGCAAGAAGAAGTCTCGCCGGCATCGAACCCAGCGGTCCCCATCGGGCGCGATACCGCCACCCGGTATGATGCAATGTATATGGGGATGGTGATCGAGGTTTTGTCCCCAGGTGTGCAGGACGGTGGTGAGGCCGATGTCGGCGCCGAGGTGCTTTGGATCGGCAGCGATAGTAGTAAGCGTCTGAGCCGCAGCCGTGAACAGCAGTCCATAGACCTTGGCCTTGTTCTGGTAGGCGATCGCACCGATCGCGGCTGGCAGAGTGAACACGACGTGGAAGTATGGCACCGGCAGCAGCTCGGCCTCGCGCGCCGCCAGCCATCGTTCCGCCGCCAGCCACTGGCACTTCGGGCAGTGACGGTTCCGGCACGAGTTGTAGGCGATGCGCGTGTGTGCGCAATCTTCGCAGCGCTCAACATGACCGCCGAGCGCAGCGGTGCGGCAAATCTCGATCGCGGTCATGACGCGGCGCTGGGCTAGGCTCACATGCCCAGCATTGGCCGTGCGCCACGCCTCACCGTGGCGGCGGAAGACATCCGCCACCTCCAGTTTCGGCCGGGGCATGTCCGGCGACCTATGCCGGAGGCGGCTTCGCGATGTTCAATGCCTCAAGGGGACTTTTTATCTGTCGGATTGTGTTGATCGCGACCCGAGCATATCGAGCGGTGGAGTCGATATGCCGGTGTCCGAGCAAGTCCTGGATCACGCGGATATCCACACCCTGCTCCAAGAGATGAGTGGCGAAGCTGTGGCGCAACGTGTGCACGGTGACCGTCTTATCCAAACCGGCGGCTTCAGCAGCAAGGCGGCAGGCGCGTTGCAGGGAGCGCACCGTGATGGGACGAGCCGGGTTGGGGCCTGGGAACAGGAAGTGTTGCGGATGAGTGCACTTCCAATAGGCTCGAAGAATGCCGAGCAGCTGCTCGGACAACATGACATATCGATCTTTCCGACCCTTGCCCTGGCGAATGTGAACCACCATCCGGGCACTGTTGATGTCCTTGACCGTGAGCGCGACCGCTTCTGACACGCGTAGGCCAGTGGCATAGATCGTCACAAACGCGGTTCGGAACTCCAGGTCATTCACGGCCTTCAAAAAGCGTTCGACTTCATCCCGCGCGAGAACGGGTGGCAGGGTATCAGGCCTGCGCCCAAGTGGAATGTGTTCAGCCACGTCCTTCTTGCCGAGCGTCGTTTTATAGAAGAACCGAAGCGCACACATAATCTGGTTGATGGCCTGCACTCCCAGGCCGCGGGAAACAAGATGCAGCTGATAATCGCGTACATTCTCAAACGTCAGCTTGTCCGGAGATTGCCGGAAAAACTTGCTGAAGTTCTTGACTGCACGGACATAGGACTTCTGTGTCAACGGCGACATGTTGCGGATCATCATGTCGTCGATCATGCGCTGTCGCAGCGGCGTCACCTGTACACTCATCACTGAACTCCGTCTGTTGGATTGCACACACACGCGCAATCCTGACAGAACAGACGATCGAATGAGACGAGCACTTCCCCATCGCCGGCCATAGGCAAGGGTCGGAAAACAGTTATTTCCCGACGTTTGAAGAATGGCTCCGCTGAGCCACATTCCCTATCATCGGCAATGATCGAATCATCACGCTCAATTCCAAAAAGGCTGACGCCGATGCTCGATAAGCCAGAGAAAACTCGCGAACTCATAGACATCCTGGATGCGGCGGTGCCATTCGAAGTGGAATTGATGCCATCGGCAATCGCGCTTCTACGGGCGCAACACATCGCGGACAATGTCAAACCAACACAGACGGTCTTGAAAGTCTCCTATGCCGGTGATGAAGGCGGCATCCTCTGCCACATCGAGCCCGAGGAAACGGAGAAGGTCATTATAATCTCGCTGACCCATGTCCGGGTGCACCGTTCGCTACCGCTTGCCGCAGCCGTGTTCGATTACCAGAAGCATCGGGTGAAGAAATTAAAGAAGCAAGGGAGCGCATAAACCGAACGCTCGGTCTGGGCTCAATGTTCGCAGTTGGCGCTACCGCGGAGCGGTTTAGTGCAAGATTACTTT
>JADGPZ010000038.1 GCA_017882165.1 Candidatus Kapaibacterium sp. | reverse complement strand
CGGCGGGACACGTCCATCGCGAGAGGTGAAATTTGAGTTCAACGCGCCGAGCAACCCAGTTGGTGCAACGTTCAAGTCAAGGTTCATCGTCTCCTCGAAGTGCTCGGGATGATTGCGGCAATAATCGAACATGATTCCAAACCCGCCGACGGCCCCCGCTGTGACGAGGAGAACATACGGGGTCACTGAGTTTGGTCTTGGATCAACCAGATATGCTGTACCCGCTCCGAATAGCGTTCCTCCGAGTGTGGCGAGTGCAAGGTAGTTTCCTTGGGCTTCACTGAGCCGGAGGTCCTTGATCCAGTTGTGGCCAATGTACGTGCCGAAGATCGTGCCAGCCATCGCGCTCGCCGCAAACGGGACGCGGTATCCGGGGGTTATCTCGAATCGTGTTGCATCGAAGAGAACCAACCACGCGGCGACCGGCAGCCAGGTCCCGAGCCCGGCCGTAGTTGAAACAACACTCGCATTGCCAACGGTGTAGTGCTCATCGTTTGCAAGATACACCCCAGCGCCATATCCAAGAGCCGTTCCTGCAAGCAGGGAAGCAAACGTAGCGTTTTCACTTGGCGAGTCCGTCGCAATGAACAGACCCTCAAGACCGAAGAGATAGCCGTACGTTCCAAGGCCTTCGATGATGTTCGCCGATCCTTCTGAGAGATGCGTCGCGTGTGCGATCTCATAACCGGCGCCTAACTCAGCGATGCTTCCGATTGCCGTGGTACCGATGACTGTTTGGTATGAAGCGTTATTGTCAATGAGGTAAGTCAATATTAGTCCATGAGCTGCGCCGGCAAGAGCCCCGTGGCGCGCGAGCGAGGACATACCGCGCGTCACCTCCGCATGTTCAGTTGCAAGCCAGGGAATCAGGAATCCTGCGCCGCCAATAAACAAATCGGATGCGACATAAGCCTGTGATGAACTCATTCCAAGCGCCGTCGGTATTGCCCAGCCATAGAATGCAACGGCCGCCGTTGTGGTCGTGGTGAGGAAGCTGGATCTTCCGCTTTGATTGAGTTGCGTCGGCATGGTTGCCAGCCGCTCCTCGAGCTTTGCTCGAAGTTTGAGGACATCTTGGGCGGTTAACGGGGTTCGCTTGCGCTCGAATTTGCCGTTTTCTTTGTAGAGAATTTCAAGGATGTAAGAAGAATCTCTCTGAATCAACAGGCGAGCCTCCTCAAAATTCGAGACATCAGGAAAAAGACCGGCGCGAGCTTCTGTCGCTTGATCGACCACGTCGATGTTGAGCTTCCGATCGAATGATTCGAGCGCCTCTTGAGCGCGTGCCGCATGCACGAGCGGGAGCGTCAGGATACAACAAACGAACGCAAGACGAAGGATAATGAAAGTTCTCATGGTAGCGGTGAGATTTGGAATGCCCCGGCACAACGGATGAGATGGTCCCAAGTTTTTGTAAACAAATCTCCAGAACACGAATGGATGATGACGAGCGAACAAGAACCGGGACAAACGATTCCCGAACGTGATGCTCACTCTGAGCGCAGCCCCGTTCGCATATGCTCATGCCGGGTGCGCATGGAACGTTGATTCCAGTTTGTCTCGTCATTAAGGACGGAAGCGAGCAAGCCGATTTCGGATGGGGCGAATGGATTTGGTTGTGGATTCTGTTCCTATGGTTCAATTTGGAGGCTGCGCAACGTATTTACGTTCGATCCTCGGCATCCAAAGCAAGGGGCCACACTCATTAGCAATCATCGTAAACACCATGTGTCGAAGATTTCTCCTGCTATCCCTCCTGCTACTCGGTAGCGTATCGCCAGTTTCAGCGCAGTTGAATTACGATTTCCCACAATTCTGGCATGAGACCAGCACGTTCACATCGGGACCGTTTAAGTGGCAGACTGAGGATTGGGTCAACGTGAGTCTGGTTGGCGTTGGGACACTCTTCGCGCTGCAAGCCGATGCGACGGTGCGTAAGCAAGTTCTCACCAGCCGGGACTACTACAACGCGTTCGAGCCCGGGAGAATGTACGGTGAGCTCTATTCCCCGCCGGTTTTTTTTAGCGCCTTTGCCGCTTATTCGTTGATCGCAAATGACACGAGGGCCAGGAAAATCGCTTACGAAATTGGGCAATCGTCTCTCTATGCGGCTGGAGTCGTTTTGGCGGCGAAGATCATCGTGGGACGATCTCGACCGAACGTCTCTGACAGCGAGAAGTCATTCCTGCCGTTCCGGATCTTCAGCCTCGGAGATGATTATCATTCCTTCCCGAGCGGTCACACGGCGGTTGCATTCGTACTCTCCACCGTCTTTTCAAGGAATATTCAGCCGTTGTGGGGAAAGATCTTGGCATACGCACCCGCGATGTACACGGCAGCATCTCGGGTATATCAAAATTTCCATTGGACCTCGGACGTGTTCGCCGGAGCCTTCATCGGATATTTCGTCGCCAAATGGGCCGTCGATCTTCACGAGCGAGGAAACGCCAGTGCCGGGAGCAGCGCTGCCATGAAAGGATCGGCATTCGAGCCGTCGTCCTACTTTCCCCCGCTCGTGATCAGTATTCCAATCAATTAGCGGATACCGGATGGCCTCGTACTACAGAGGCCATACCAATGCAAGGCCATTGCCGGTGGGCATGATCATGATGCTCGCATGCTTCGGCTCATTTGTCTGCATGTCATAATGATCATCTTGATGTGCGACCCAATAACCCGTAGCCGTTCCGATGACACCGGCGAGGAACGTATCGCTGAGCCAATGCTGATCCGAATACATGCGGGCAAATGCCGTCGCCGCAGTACACGTATAGAGCCCAATCGAAACCCACGTATTGTCGATGTCGGCAGCCAGAGATTCACTCAGTGCCGCTGCAGTGGCAACATGACCGGATGGCATGGAATTCGCTAAATTATTCAAGTCGAAGCCGTTATAAACGAATGACCCTTGATTGGTGAATGGACGATCCCGGCCAAGCAAGACTTTGAATATCGTTGTGGTGGCACCAGCATAGGCAAACGACTGAATCACGTGTCGAGCCATGACGCGGAGCTTATTATTATCGGTCTCAAGTCCGACCGTGTAGAGCGTGATGGCCGTGAGTCCGGTCGCATAACCATTGCCGTAGAAGTTATTACCGAACGAAGCAATCTTATCACCGACACTTCCCTGGTTGTTCTGCATGAAGGTCCGAACCGGATCGTCGTCGACAAGCTCCAGCATAGCCGTGAATCCGATGCCTGTAGCGATAATGGCCCACTCGCGCAGGTCGAAGTGCAACGGTCTGGTGAAGTACGGACCCGCGTCGTACCACGATTCCTTGACATCATGCCAGATGATATGCGATCCTGAGGAATGGGCGAGAATTGCGGTCGTAGCCGAGTCCCTGTTCGGTTGATTGGCGCTGTCGGGTGGTGATGAGATCATGGGTGATCTCATCTGAGCTTGAGCATCCAGGCAAAGAACGGTCAGGATAATAATAAAAATTAGACGCATCGTAATAAAAATGATAATGACCAAACGGGTGGCAAGCAACGACAGTTCGGTATCGATGCTCGCCCCCCATCTCTCCGTATTCGTTACTTCCTATTTCGTTTCGCCTTCCTGCTTTTCACGTACCTGGTGCTTCACTTTGGCCTTATGAATGGCCTTCCCGGGCGCGTGATAGACTGTTTTGGCCGTCTTCTTCGTACCGGTCCAAACCTTCCCACTCTCCTTGGCGGTTGCATCATAGCCCTTCTTGGCTGTGCTCTTGGTATCGCTCCAGGCCTTCTTGACGACGTGCTTGCGATGCGCGCGCTCCGTCGTGTCAGCCTTGTCGTCGGGGGTGGTCTGGGTCATGCCACGAACCGGCATCATCGAAAGGAATAAGACGATCGCGATGAGATAGTTTATCTTTTTGAACATTATGTTACTGGTTAAGAATTAGAACTGTATCGAAATTGTGATGAATGGATTCAATGATGGTGACTGGAGCAGATGGTTATGGCATTGCCCTCACCACGACATCATTGCCTGGCACCCAATGGAAGGTAAGTCCCGCGCCTCCGGGTGAGGAATAGACTCCCATCGAAACATCCTTCCCGCCGACATGGTGTAGTTCGGGAATGAGGATGCCGCAGACCGTGCCAACCGCCAGTCCCACTAAGCAATCGGATGGGAAATGATCGAGCGACATCAAGCGGACATAGGCCATCGCAAGTGACGGGATGGCCGCAGCGCCATAGAGCCAGTACTTGTCCGCTCCCAATTCCGGATGGTAATCGGAATAGACTTTGGCCATGAAAAACGCAGCGGCGGATGCCGAAGCGACGTGACCGCTGTAGAAGGAATTCTTATTATTACCATTGTGCCGATCGACGGGCGCATCGGGATAATACACCACCGGGCGGTCTCGCGTTTGAAACAGCGGGCCAAGCGGTGAGACCGTGTAAATAGTCACAACGACCGCATTAACTTCCATCGCCATCAAAATGACATCCACCCAGTCCTTGCGAATCGGCCCATCGAACAAAAGAGCCACCGGGGCGGCGGCCATTCCGACCTGCAAGTAGAGCGAGTAGTTCTCAAAAGTCGGAACGAGCGAGGGGTCCTGGTGCAACGACCACCGATCGTAGCTGGGGACGTTATCGGGGTTCAATGCGGCAAGTTCCGGGTCGGTGAAGTTGGGCTTGGCTCTGGATGGAATCGTAAGGATTCCGGCAGCGGCACCGACGAGACAAATCCCTCCGCTGACCCAGTAATTGACGTTGTAAACACGCCCAGCCGAATCACGCGAAGCGGATTGAGCCTGAGCCGATGCCTCAGGCCATAACGCAGCGCTGAGTGTCAGGACACATACAAACGAATACTTGTTAAGAAGATGCATTAAGATTGGTAATTGATTTGATCGTTCTTGCTCCAGAGGAGTCGAAGGCTTTGCGTCTTAGTGGTATGGTGGTTTCTAATTGTAATGCCCGCCCCGCTCCGCGTCTTCGAAGTAGAGCATCAGAAATATTTTTTGCTCGGTACTGACCGAATGGATCGTTGAAAAATTGGGGGAGTCCCGAACGCTCGAATAGATAGACTGCTCGATACCGACGCTGAGGTTATGATACAGTCCTATGGTAATCCTCGGCTTCACGATTGCGATGAAGTTATTACCTGGCTCACCCACAAAGGTATGAAACCAATAGTAGTTCGCGACCAGCTTCAAGCTGGCGCTGCTGCCAAAGTTCAGCGTGGATTCAAATTTCGCCTCTGCACCGCCACCAAAATTAAAGTCCCCCATTTGCGAGGTGTCGCTCGGGCCCGCACGCTTGCTGTTGCCGCCGAACGGCACGAGATCGAGATGCAGCACAGTGAACCATGAGGCGTTGGTCGAAATCGGCATGCGGGCGACGACGCCTTCGCCGAAACCGAGCGTGGTCAGCTCGTACGTCGGATTGTCCCAAAAGTCGAAGTTTTGGAACGTACCGGAAAGAAGGGCGAATCCTGCGACATCGCTATTACTGCCACAGAGCAGACCGTAGCCCGTCACATCGTTGATCATCTTCCTCCCCATACCGATATTTATTTCCGTCAGCACTTTGAAGAAATCATACGGCTTCCGGTCGATCCGTTCGAACGGATTACCGTAGTCAAACTGGACGTTGAGCAATTCGCTCGTAGTTCCACTGAGGAAGTTGTTGTCGTTGTCATTGACTTTATGGATTCCGGCAAACAGCGTGATATTCAGCGGTTCCTTCTTGTAGACCTCCTGATCGGTCACATGCGAGAGCTTCCCATCGAAGAGCCTCACGGCAAAGCGGCCAGGACTCAGGATTCCTGCAATGGTCTCTCGGAGGACGCGCTCGGAGCCTGAGGTCCGGTCATCAAGAACATTCGAGCTGAGGCGATAGAGAATCTCGCCACCGAACATCCCGCCGATGGTGGTGTAAATGATGCTGTTGCGCTCTGGCGTGACATTTTCGCCGAATATTTTCCACGCGTAGCTCCCGGCGAACGTGTAAATACTGGACTCCCAGAATGAGTAACCGGTGGCTCTGGCAGCATCAAAATACATGGCGCCCGTATAAGGATGCAGGAACATGTCATTTCCGAACCGAGTGGAGTCCCAGACCCAGCCGTTGCCCCATGGCGCCCCCGCCTTGAGGTTCCTGCCCCATGACGTAAAACCGACTTTGGCCCATTCCAAGTTGAGCACATAGTGATCGAAGGCGTTCAAGAGCGCTTCCTGACCGACAATATGGAGTGCCGGTACCCACCAGGGAGCCCGCTTGTTATAGAGCGGATCATCCACCCGCAGGTTGCCGTACATGTCAAACAACACGGTATCGAGCGACTGTACCTTTTTGCTCGTGTCCAAGGGACTCAAGAATGAGGAAGATGAGCCGATTAACGCATCTGCACGGTGCTCCGCCCGGAGCTCCGACTGGAGCTCCGCCTGCTGCGCAGGAATGGTTGAGAAATTCGATTGAAATTGGCTATTCTGAGCGTGTAAGCTTGAGGCAAATAGTGTTATGCAACAGAGAGCGGAGAAAAGATTCATAAATTTTATAGTCATAATAATAGTCTGTCTCATTTCCGTCAGCCAGCGTCATCGAAAGCCATAGGCTTCCGCATCGCGGAATGACGATTATCGCTTGCGGCAAGTATCATGCCCCCTCGTGACATATTCGATCCTAATTCGGATTTTGAGGGATAAATGATTGCGCAGCTTCGCGACGTGGCAAAAATATGAACAGGGAGGGCAAAAATCGTTACATATCTTTGGAAATAAGTTACATGATTCACACATTCTCGGTAAAACAAGCCTTTTGTGTCCGACGGACGAGTGAATGAAAACCGAGCCGACCCTACGGGGCAATCACAGGCAGCACCCAGCAATAATGTAGCCTCGGCAGGACTCGAACCTGCGACATTCAGTTTAGGAAACTGACGTTCTATCCAGCTGAACTACGAGGCCAATTCTCAATTACCCATGACGAATGGACAAACAGCGGCATCGCCTCGATTGCTCCATCGGTCTCAACGGTCCTATTGCCCAAACGCCTTTCGCGCTTCCTCAACGCTACTAAAAATCTGGAACACGATCGGAAAACCCAGAAGATCGAGAATGTGAAAAATCTTATCGGGCAACGCTGCAAGCTTGATGTCGCCACCGTCCTCGCGAACTTCTTCGATCAATCCCATGAGGACTCCCAGCCCCGCGCTTGAGATGTACTCGAGTTCGCTGAAGGCAATCACAAGGCTGTGACGATGCTCGATCCGAACCGTCCGTTCGAGGAAGCGTTCAAATTCCGTCGCGGTGTGCGCATCGAGTTGACCGGAAAGCGCGATCACGATCAATGGGTCGGGCATCGCCCACGATGCGTCGGATAAAACACTGATGCCGAACCTCGGACGGGCCTTTGAGAGTTGTTCCATAATGCTCCAGCAACAACACTCCGGCTCAGGCCGCTCCCCAACTGAAACATTCAATGCCGAGAAACACTTCCGGCTCATTCGCGCTTAATACGGCCTATGCGCATCGGAATCATCGGCCAGCCCTGCATCGACGAGATCTTTAGCAGGAGCATTCAAACTCAAGCGCCTTCATTGGCATTGGGCGGAATACTTTATTCCTATGCCGCAATGGAGCGGCTCCTGAAGGCGTATGGTTCGAGTGAAGATCGTTTCGAACCGCTCACGTGGCGCTCAAAACAGGACGCTTCGTTCATCGATCTGTTTCTCAACAAGCTGAAGCATTTAGATGGAAGTTCGGGACTCTGGCCGACCGACTCACTCACAAATCGCGTCCAACTTGTTTACTATGAGAATGGCGAACGGGCAGAGGGTTGTCCGAATGCCCTTCCCGAACTAACGGCCTCGCACCTTACAGGGCGTGTCGGTAATCTTGATGGATTGTTCGTGAATATGATCTCGGGCTTCGATGTGTCCATCGAGACTCTGGAAGATGTGCTGAACAGTAGTAGTAAGCGTCCCTTCGTGCATCTCGATGTTCATGCGCTGGTGCTCGGCGATCTGTCGGCGCCTCTGACTCCCGGCAAATATGGTAAAGGCCGCGAACCGCGCGGCGTAGAGAATTGGAAGCGTTGGCTGGAAATCGTTGATTCCGTCCAGCTTAACGAGTTCGAATCACGCTGGTTTGGCAGGCCGGAAGTTAGTTCGGAAGTTGAGTTGCTCGACTTCGCGAAACGACAGGGAGCGCGGTCGAACCTCAAGTACCTGATTATCACGCGTGGCGCCCGAGGCGCGACGCTTTACGATCTGACGACGGGCGAAAAACATCATGTCGATCCACCCAAGATTTCCGTCGAGAATGCTACCGGCTCGGGAGATGTTTTTGGCTCTGCATTCACATTGGCGATGCTCTCCGGGAAGTCTGCGCTTGAAGCTTTGAACGATGCCGTGCGATGGGCGAGTTGGTGCGCAACGCTCCGAACGGTGGAGGACATTCTGACAGCGCCACCGCCTACCGAGACATAATTCGCTAACCAATCCGAAATAAAACTCGTTACTCGTTACTCATTGCTCGTTACTAATCCAAGAATGCGCGAACTCTATCCCCCACTCGAACCCTACAACACCGGCACTCTCCAAGTCTCGGAGTTGCACACCTTGTATTTCGAAGAATGCGGCAATCCCTCGGGGCAGCCGGCTGTCTTCGTTCATGGCGGTCCCGGAGGCGGAGTGCAGCCGGACCTTCGGCGGTTCTTCGACCCGCAGCATTACCGGATCATACTCTTCGATCAGCGCGGCTGCGGACGAAGTACGCCACATGCCGAACTGCGCGAGAACACCACGTGGGATCTCGTCGCCGATATGGAGAAGCTGCGCGAACAGCTTGGCATCGATCGCTGGCTCGTCTTCGGCGGTTCGTGGGGCTCGACGCTTTCGCTCGCTTATGCCGAAACGCATCCCGAACGCGTAACCCACTTGATTTTGCGTGGCATTTTCTTGCTCAGGTCGTGGGAGATCGACTGGCTCTACCAGCAAGGTGCCGATGTCCTATTCCCCGATTATTGGGAGGAATACATCAAGCCCATTCCGCGCGAGGAACGTCACGATTTGCTCGCGGCGTATCACACCCGGCTGACGAGTCCCGACAAAGCCGTTCAGGTCGAGGCAGCGCAAGCATGGAGCAAATGGGAAGCATCGACATCGAGGCTGCACATCGATCAGAGCATGATCGACAAATTTGGCGACGAGGAATTCGCGATCGCCTTCGCGCGCATCGAGTGTCACTACTTTGTCAACAATGGCTTCATGGAGTCCAACCAACTGCTCCGCGATGCGCACCGGCTGCGTGCGATTCCGACGGTGATCGTCCATGGGCGCTATGATGTCGTCTGCCCAATGCGGAATGCATGGGAGCTGAAACGCGAGCTGCCGGATGCAAAACTCGTAATCAGCCCGACATCCGGCCACTCCGCCCTTGAACCGGAGAATGCCTCTGCACTCATCGAGGCGACCGACGCATTCCGAGTTTGATCGAACGCGCATCGTAACTTTGCAGAACTACACGAATTACTTCGAGCCCCACATTGAATAGTCACCACAACCCAAACCATCCTCCGGTACGCTACAAACGCGTTCTGCTGAAGCTTTCCGGTGAGGCGCTGCTGGGTCAAAGCAATTACGGCATCGATCCAGTGATGCTGGATCAGTTCGCCAGCGACATCGTGCTCAGCGCAGCGATGGGGGTGCAGATTGGAATCGTCGTTGGAGGCGGTAACATCTATCGTGGCATCTCGGGCAGTGTGCATGGTATCAGCCGCGTGCAGGGCGACCAGATGGGAATGCTCGCGACGATGATTAATGCCCTTGCGCTGCAAAACGCGATCGAAGCGAAAGGACTATACAGCCGCCTGATGTCGGCCATCACGATGAACGAGTTTGCAGAGCCGTACATCCGCCGCAAGGCGATCCGGCATTTGGAAAAAGGTCGCGTCGTGATCTTTGGCTGCGGCACGGGCAATCCATTCTTCACGACCGATACCGCCGCCGCGCTGCGCGCTGTCGAAATCGGCGCCGACGCCGTGATGAAGGGCACGCGCGTCGATGGAATTTACGATTCCGACCCCGAGAAAAACCCGGACGCAATCAGATTGCCTTCGATCACCTACATGGACGTGCTCCAAAAAGGTCTCCGCGTAATGGACCTGACGGCGATCACGCTCTGCCAGGAGAACAACCTTCCGATCATCGTCTTCAATATGAATCAACCCGGCAATCTTCAGCGGGTGCTGACGGAGGATGGGATCGGGAGTATGGTCGGTTAGTACCCCCACTTATTTTATAGAATCTATACATTTCATAATCTGTTTTCTGACCACTCATGAATACCACAAAAGAAATCCTCCACGATTGTGAAACACGCATGGTGAAGGCGCTCGACAGCCTTCGGCACGAGCTTTCGAAAATTCGCACGGGTCGTGCCTCCACGGCGCTGCTGGACACCGTTCACGTCGAGGCCTATGGCTCCGAAGTGCCGATCGCGCAGGTCGGTAATATCAACGTAACGGACGCGCACTCGCTCAGTGTACAAGTCTGGGACAAGGGACTAATGGGCGCGGTGGAGAAGGCGATCCGCAATGCCAATCTCGGACTGAATCCCGTCAACGACGGACAGGCGATCCGCGTCCCGCTGCCGCCGCTGACAGAAGAGCGCCGCAAGGAGATTGTGAAGCTCGTCAAGAAATTTGGTGAAGAAGCGAAGGTCGGCGTCCGGAATGTGCGGCGCGACTCGATGGAACACCTGAAGAAAGCGGAGAAGGCCGAGCACTTCTCGGAAGACGAACGCAAGCGAGGCGAGGACGAAGTCCAGAAAAAGACCGACGCAAAAGTCAAGGAATGCGATTCCATCGTCGCCATCAAAGAGAAGGAAGTCATGGCAGTTTGAAGCGTGCGCACATGAATGTGGATGTGCGCCAGGCCATGACCCATCATGGCCATGACCCATCATGGGGGCCTCCTTCCCGGCGGAGGGGTGCGCGATCCGTAGTTGAAACCACTGGCGGCAGCCCTTCGGGCATCGAGGTTGTGACAGCGCCGGTAGGCGCGGCCCGTTTGTAGAGTCGAGTCCATCCATCGAAATTCAAAAGCTCCGTAGGAGCGACCCAATTACCAGACGTGAGAGGCCGCCCCTACGGGGCTTGATGGATTCTTAACCCATCGGTCATTTCTACAAACGGGCCGCACCTAACGGCGCTGTCGGCAATTCGTAACACTCGGGCCGATTCTACAAACGGGCCGCGCCTAACGGCGCTGTCGTGTCATACGACAGGTTTCCTGAAGCAACTGAGCACCCATTTCGCAAGGACTTCTATTTTTATACACGATTTGTTGTAACTATTTGTCCTTCCGGGTGTCTTATATAAGGGGGTGTAATGGGCACCCATGGCTTAAAGAAACAAAGGGCGAAATTATGAACGAATACATCAAGGGCGCATACCGGGAATTTACATTAGACTCGATCTTTTCGGAGGATGTCCAGGTGCCGGATAATAAGATTATTTGGAAGTCGCGGCATCTCTTGGCGGATGGCCGTCCCGATCCGGAGAACGAAGAGCTGATTCAGATCGCGCAGAATGGGATCAATGTCGTCTCCTCGCGGGACATCCGACGAAATGTGCGAACATCCTTGCGTATTGGTTTGGACCTCGCGGCGAGCGGGTTGAGGGTGCTCTACGTTAATAGCTACGCGGGTGTGGGGCTGCTGCGGGAGAGCCTGCAATCAGAGCTTGACAAATCGGAGCAGCGGCCCGAGAGTCAGAACTTTCACATTCTCGATTGCAAGATGGGGATGTGGAGCGAGTGTGCGGGGATGGTCAAGCAGATGCTATACTCTTCCAAATGGGAAACCCAAAAGCAAGAGTACACTTACGATCAGAAGATCGACGTACTGATCCTGAACTCGTTCGAGTTCTCCGGAATGTACTACTACGACAAGCGCTCGATCGGGATGTGCCTCAACGATTGGGTGAGTGAGGTGCCACTGACGACCATTGTCTTCACGCAAGAGACTCACCCGCTGATGAGCGCCGGTATCCCGCTCCGTGGGCCGATCGGCCTGCTGACGCTGACGGCCTTGACGGTTTCCAGACTGGAGGAGCCGAAAGCCATCGCACCGAAAGCTGATCGGAGCGATTCCGTTCATGAACTCCAAACAAAAACAGACAACAAAATAATATATACTAACCAATTGCCGGAAGAAACAGATTGTCTTTGGGATGAGGAAGACGACGAGCCGAAGTCGTACGATGGGCCTTATGACGAGGAAGGAAGGAAAATCCGGTATGCGTGGGAGGGAACGCTATCGCCGGAGAATCCAAATCCGCCGGAGTGGCCGATCAACCAGCCGCCTGCACGGTCGCCGGAGAGGACGATGTGGCGGGCCTAACGGGAATATTCTCAAATATCGTCATCCTGATCGGAGCGAAGCGAAGTGAAGGATCTCTGGAGGGAAGCCCTATGGACTTCGTGCCAGAGATCCTTCGACTCCGTTCGGCTACGCTTCGCTACGCCGAACTCCGCTCAGGATGACAATAGTGGGATGGACTCCCCTACCCATTCCTAAGCATTGCGAGGAAACAATTCGTATATTTGTAGGTTGCGATTGGCACTGAGTCCCATCGCATCGGAGAATTTGGTTACATTTTCAAAAACATTATGAGAAAACCCCGGCTCGTCCTGCTCACGGTGCTCGCGTTAGCGCTTGCGATCGTGTATGTTTCTAACGTCTTCGGACAAACGTACAAACGTCACGCCCTCATCGAGGAAGGCACCGGCACCTGGTGCCAGTACTGCGCCTGGGGTGGATGGGAGATGGACTCCATCGAAAAGGCTATGAAAGAGAATGTCGTCGAAATCTCCTGGCACGGCCCGGGTGGGAACTACGGCGAACCAATGTGGATACCGCAAAGCGATTCCATGAATCTCTACTATCCCATTAGCAGCGGTTATCCCTGGGCTGTGGTCGGACGCTCTACGCAAGAAGGCAATTACGCTCCACCCTGCAACTTGACGAATAATCCCTGGTACGTTCAGGCGAAAGCGCAGGCAGCTCAGGCACCAATCGTCGATTTCCGCATCGTCAATGCCATTTACAATTCAAGCAGTCTCAGCGTGGACTTTGACGTGGATGTCACACCGTTTGATGTGAAGTCCATGCCGACCGAGGACACGACGACGTATGTGATTGTCGCTCTGCTCGCGGAGAATGGGATTGTTCAGCCGCAGGTCGTGGCCGCCTACGGAAGCACCCCGGCAGGGACCGACGATAACTACATGCATTTCAACGTCGCTCGCGCACTTGGCAGCAAGGTACTTGGCGATCTCATTAAAATGGGGACCAATAGCACCGTCGCATGGCCGGTGCGGAAACACTACCATATCTCAGCGAACAAGAGTTCGGACTGGGTGCAGGACTCGATGAAAATCAAGGCCTTTGTGGCCCGCAAAGCGAAGACCGGCATCAATGGCGAGTCATATCTCGACGCTAACCAATCGGCTTATATCACCACCCTTCCCACGACCGCAACGCGCTCGGTCTGGACTGTTTTGCCGCGAACCGGCGATAATGTTGGCGGTACAACCACTCCCATCGTCTGGGGCCGTGGCGGTGGTGCAGCGGCAAACGCCAAGATCGAATACTCGATTGATAATGGCGCAACGTGGACACTCGTCTCTGCTTCTGCCCCCACCTCGCCATATCAATGGACGATCCCCGACAATGCCTTTGGCGCAAGCGTCAAGCTCCGCGTGACTGATGCGCAGGATGCTTCTGTCACGACCACAACGGGCGTCTTCACGATCGCGCCGAAGCCATACTTCACGGTCGATAATCCAAAGGCGAACGATACGCTCTGGATCGGCGAGAAGCTTCAGATCAACTGGACGTCTTACAACGGCGGCGAGAACGACAAGCTCGAATACTCGACCGATGGAAGCACGTGGACACTGATCGCGAACGCGAGTGCCGTGAACACATACGCATGGACGGTGCCGGCTGGTGCGGCTGGTTCAACAGTCACGGTGCGCGTATCGGACGGCAATGGCGCACAGGGTGTAAGCGGCACGTTCGCTGTCGTTCCGGTGGGCACGATCACTACCATCACGATCGACGGTGGTCCGAACTTCACGATGAGCCAGAATACGGCAGTCCATTGGACCGCGACTGGTTATCTCGGGAAGACACTCAGCATCCAGATCCAGAACATAGCTCAGGGCGGTGTTTGGCAAGGTTTGTCCGCCCAGCTCAACCCCACATTGACACAGGCTCCCATCCAAATGCCGGGCTGGTTAGCAACACAGACCAAGATCAAGCTTCTTGCTGACGACGTCGGCGCGATCGCATATTCTGATCCATTCGACATCGCGCTCGCAAGCGGCGTGGCGCCAGGCCAGTCGTTGACCGGCGGCGTGCGTGTTTCGCCCGATCCACTTTCGAGTGTTGCAACGGTGAGCTTCACGCTCGATGAGGCTGCAAACACGACGCTTACAATCCGCGATCTTCTCGGTCGCGAAGTGCTGCGCCTCACGCCTGGCACACTCGCTGCCGGAGTGCAGTCGCTCACGCTCGATGCATCAAAGCTACCTATCGGGACATACACCTACGGTGTCCTTGCAGGTCATGCAAGCTTTGAAGGCAAGTTGGTGATCGTCCGCTAAGCGCGCGAAGGCGCAAGCAGGCGAATCCCGTATCACACTGCGCTCAGCGCAGACCGTGAATAACGCCGCCTCGGGTGGAGGAGTCCTCGCAAAAGCGAAGCTCATCCACCGAGCGGCGTTCTATATTGACACGACTCAGAAGGGCCACGTTGCGCTTACTTCTTTGTCGCAATCAGGAAAAGATATGGTGCAGAGCTTTGCATCGTAATTTTGTGGTGTGCGCACGCGTTGTGCGCCCAGAGATCACCGATGATCTCCTATGCTCCACACTTGCACCACATGCGCCGCGTCTGGGATTCCATCAAATACTACGCAATCGGCCTCTATCGCTACGTCGATGAGGACCATTGCTTTTTGCTCGCCTCGGGGATCGCGTTCAACCTGCTCTACTGCGTGGTGCCGCTCTCGTTGGTGGTGTTCTACTTTTTCTCGACCGCTCTGACGAGCGAGCGAGCGATCACGACGGCGGTTAACTTTATCATCCAGAGTTTTCCGGTCCCGCTGTATGAGTCCGACGTTCGCATGTGGCTCTCGCGCGAGCTAACGGCTGTGGGTCATGTCAGCCACATCGCCGGACTTGTTGGCGGCGTTACTCTCTTTTGGCTTGCGAGCACGCTCTTCTCAACGCTTCGGACGTCGGTTAATGCCGTCCTCAATATTCCACCTCATAAGAACATGATCTTCCAGAAGCTTCTGGATTTTGCACTCATGATCGTGATTCTTGTCCTGCTTCTCACATCGACATTCCTCTCCCCCATCGTGACGCTTCTGCAGCACGTAGGAACGGAGATATTGCCCGGCTGGCTCTCTTACATTATGGATTCGGCAATCCCGCGTTTTGTTGCGCTCGCATTGTCAGCCGCGCTGTATCTGACCCTTTTTCGAATGCTTCCCCACCGGCGGCTCTCGTGGCCTGTCATCTTCGTGAGCGCGACCACAACGGTCGTGCTCACCGAAGCGATGCGGTTGCTCTTTGTGTATTACATGACTCACGTCAGCTCGATCGGGTCACTCTATGGCACCTATGCCTTCCTGATCGGTATCTCACTCTGGATCTATTACGCGAGCACGGCCTTCCTGATCGGCGCGGAAGTGGGATGGCTCTACAGCGAGCGACACGCAATCGCGGCACCATCGACGAAGGATAGTGCCCGGCATCGCGGCGAGCAGCGCGGCTGCATCGTCGACGATGCACCCGCCCTTGACAACCCGGCACTCGCGGACGCTGAGCCCGCGAAGAGCCACCCAGCCCGACCAGTCGGTGAAGCGAAGGAGCCACAGCCATGAGTATCGGAACGGAAGAAATGCCACTCTGTTTGGTAGCCCGCACTCGAGGAAAATATGAAACATGAAGCATCCATTCATATTTCATAATTCATATTTCATATTTTCCCAACGGCCCCTTCGACTAATGGTTAGGTCACCACCCTTTCACGGTGGCTGAACGGGTTCGAATCCCGTAGGGGTCACAAGGTTTTTCGCGCCATCATCGGCGAGGCATTGTGGGCGAGGCACTCACCGCTTCTCGTAGGTCTTTCTCCACTCCTTCGTCATTCCATACCTATAGAGGGCGAATGTTCCCGGCAGAATGGCAGGCCTTGGATGCGGGTTCTCAGGTGTAGCAGCGGGCGTCGGTCCGAACTCGGCGGTCACGAGGTAAATGTTGTGAGTCTTTGGATCGAGTGCTATCGTTCGAGCACCGCGTGGAGTACGTAATGTCGCCTGCTTTGCTACCTTTCGCCAACCTTGGTCAGGAGAAGAAAAAATATTCACTGTCCCATCGCCATTGGAAGTGAACACCAGGCCCATCCGCCAATCGAACGCAACAGCATCCACCCCCTGACCAATCGATTCTGTGTCCATGATCGCACCGGTCGCAGCATTCAGGATCACTAACTTTTGATTTGCGCAGCCAACAAAGAGCGCAGGTGTCTCCTGTTCGAACGCGATTCCGGTTGGCCCTTCGCCAGTACCCAGAGACCATGTTGCGAGGATTTTGTGATTCTTCGCGTCAATTCTTACCACTTCGGACTTATCCTCAATATTCACAAAGATGTACCCTTTCTCGTCCGCGACAGCGAACTCGGGCGCACCCGGCATCTTCATCGTTGCGATCACATCGCCGGTTTGAGCATCCAGTATGGAGACATCCTCGCTCTTTGCGTTCATCACAAAGATGCGCTCGGTAACCGGCTCATATATGATCGCGTCCGGCTTTTCGCCAACCGGGATGCGCCGGATGGTGTCGAGCGTCCGGAGATCGAACATGAGAACGGTGTTGGTCTTGCCACATGAGATAAAGCCATGCCGATTGACCCCTGCGACCGCAACGCCATGTACGCCCTCGGTGTGTGGAATGTGCGCGATCACTTGCTCGCGATCAAGATCATACACGTCCACTTGCGTGGCGTGTGCAATAAAGAGGTGACGGTTTGCGGCATCGATACTCAGGAAATCCCAGCCGCCCTCGCCACCGATCACGGACTTCTTCAGAAGCTCGTAAACTTTCATCTGCTGCGCAATCCCGCTTGGCGGTAGCACCGCAAAGGCAGTGACGAGACAAAGGGTGACCGTGAGTACGCGAAGACGAGATGACGTTGGCATGTTCGAATGTGGAAGAGGTTTACAGAAGTACTTCATGAAACTAGGAAACCGCCGAATCGAAACTTCCGTGTCAATCGCTTTCTTGCTTGCTCTTGTTAAGAAATCATTACGAATAGCGTAGCCGGAAACGAATTGATTTACAACTCACCTTGTAATGCTAATGAAGTCACGCAGAATTCTCTTTATTTGTGTCCACAACAGCGCACGATCTCAAATGGCGGAAGCGCTGATGAACTCGATGTGCGGCCACGGGATCGCCCATGATCGGTGGACTGCCGAAAGCGCTGGACTCACCCCCGGCACATTGAATCCGCTCGCGGTCGAGGTGATGCAGGAAATTGGCATCGACATTTCGAACAATCCGACGCGCGATGTCTTTGATGTATGGCGTTCCGGCGCACTGTTCGAAATAGTCGTTACCGTCTGCGATGAAGCGAGTGCGGAGCGGTGTCCGGTATTTCCAGGCCCGGCATTGCGAGAGCATTGGGCATTCCCCGATCCTTCTAAATTCGAAGGCAGCTACGAGGATCACTTGGCGCAGACCCGCGAGGTGCGCGATGCGATTCGGTCAAAGATCGAAGCATGGTGCTCTGACCACTGCCTCGCGAAGAAACCAGACCTCACTCTCGCTGACTAATGGGCAGGACTGTTTCTTCGCGCCTCGGATTTCTCGACCGGTATTTGACGGGATGGATTTTTGCAGCGATGGCTCTTGGCGTCGCCTCGGGCTGGCTTGTGCCTGGTATCGTCCCATTCCTCGGTAAGTTTAGTTGGGGTACAACTTCTATCCCCATTGCCATGGGACTGATCGTGATGATGTACCCACCATTCACGAAAGTGAAGTATGAGGAACTCCACGAAGTGCTCCGCGACCGAAAGATCCTTCTGCTCTCGCTGATTCAAAATTGGGTGATCGGGCCGATTCTGATGTTCGTGCTTGCAATCGTTTTTCTGCACGCGTATCCGGAATACATGGCGGGCCTCATCATGATCGGCATTGCCCGGTGCATTGCGATGGTGATTGTGTGGAATGAACTGGCCAAGGGCGATACGGAATATGCGGCGGGACTCGTTGCGTTCAATTCGATCTTCCAGGTTCTTTTCTATTCTGCGTACGCCTGGCTTTTCATCACAGTTCTGCCCGAGCAGTTCGGGATTCACGGCGCTATCGTCGATGTCTCGATCGGCGAAATCGCGAAGAGTGTCCTCATCTATCTCGGAATTCCATGTCTTGCTGGTTTCTTGACACGCACGATCCTTCGTCGTGCGAAAGGCGATTCGTGGTATGCAAGTAGATTCCTTCCGCGCGTGAGTCCGCTCACGCTGATCGCATTGCTCTTCACGATCGTGATCATGTTCTCGCTCAAGGGTAACTATATCGTGAAGTTGCCGATGGATGTTGTGCGGATCGCAATTCCACTCCTGATATACTTCGTTGTCATGTTTCTGATCTCGTTTTATATGGGCAAGAAACTCGGCGCGGACTATTCGAAAACCGCGACGCTCTCCTTCACGGCTGCAAGCAATAATTTCGAGCTTGCGATCGCGGTCGCCATCGCAGTCTTTGGCATCAATTCCGGCGCGGCATTCGCGGCGGTGATCGGACCGCTTGTCGAGGTACCGGTCATGATCGGCCTCGTCAATGTCTCGCTCTTCTTCCAGCGCCGTTATTTCGGCGAAGCCGCGACAGCCACTTCCGCCTGATGTGAGACGCCACATTACTCTCGCCGTCGATAGATTTCATCCTTCCCCATGATCGTATCCGGTTGATAGGACGCGAGAAGCAGACTATCGAAGCCGGGCAGGTCATGAAGCAGCGAGTTGTAAGGATCGTGAAGATACTCGGCAGTCGATCCTCGGCAGATCACGATGAATCGCGGCTTTAGCCGAGTCAGAGAATCAACATAAGCTCTGCGCCACCGTTGCTGGTAATCTGCAAATGAATTGGGGTCCGATGGGTCACGTCGGAATCCCAGCGCATGTAAGGAAGCATACATGCCCGCGGGTTCGCGGCCAAGATGGAGCCGCATTCGGGGATCGTACGAGCACACCTCGACGCGCCCGGCGGATCGCTCCGGCGCGTTCAAGTACCGAACGACGGAGTCCTCCGCCATATCCGGCCAAACCATCGAGTGAAAAGATGCGCTGATCGTCTGCCATGGCGATTCGTCCTGCCCGCGCGAGCGAATGTGCGAGACAAGCTCTTCATACGGTAGCGAGCACAGGAAATAGCACGCAACGAATACCGCAAACTGACTCCGTGATGGAAGATACCGAAGCAGCCGATCCAAACCAATCGCCGCGACCGGCGTCAGAAGAATCGAAAACATTGCGAAGTGATAGAGGTAGTACTTTCTCTGGAGCAAAACCACGGCCAGAGTAACGACGAGGCTCGCAATGTACAATCCTATCGGAGCGCGTGCAGCTTTGTGGGAGTCGCGCTTGCGCCAAAAGGACAGAGCCACCAATCCGATGGCGAACGGGACGACCAAAAGCTTCGGCGAAGAAAGGCTCCGCCAGAATCCCGTAAATGGCCGAACAATATGGCCATACGTATCCAGATTGAAAAGAATGGTAGAAGTCCAATACTCACGCAAGGCATCGGGCCACAAGGCATAGACTCCGAAGGATAGCGCCAGCGGAATCACGCTCCCAAGAAGAAAGATCGAAGCGAGCTTGGGTTTTGCGCGGAGGGGTGTCAGAACTACGAGAAGGAGAACATACAACTCGTAGGACGGTCGTATCAGGACCGCAAAGCCCGCACACAGAGCGCTTGCGACGACTTCTCTTGCTGAGATCGGGTAATCGGCCTGCCGAAGAAGCCGGAATGAAGCAGCAATGATGAGAAGCGACGCATAAATATCGCGCTCGCCGCCGACGAACGGATCTCCCCGTACATAGTAGAACGCATAGAGCAGCACAGCGAGCCAGGCGGTCCGCTCCGGCAGCCACTGCCGCCAAAATCGGAAGAGCATCCAGGCAGCGGTGGTCTGCAATAAAAGATCGAAGAGCCGGAATCCAAAGTCCGAGGGACCGAAGAGCACGATGGAAACAACGTGAAAGACGATCATGCCCGGGAAATTCTGATCCCACGTGCCCACGTAGGGCCAGCGCCCGAAGTGGATCAAATCGAACGCCATCGACTGCCAATGGCCGTTATCGTCGTTCAGCGGAAACAGAAGCGTGACCGAAAGAACGGCAAATACTAACGCCAGGAACTTGGTCTCACGGGCACTCGGCAGAAGTCTCACGCCGAGCTAATGTCGATTCATCTATGTTCGGTTCGTATCTTTGCAGGATTCCAATAAAATTCAAATAATGTCATTCAAGCGTCGGACAGTTATGGCGGGCGAACTTCGCCCGGAGAATATCGGAGAGACCGTGATACTAAACGGCTGGGTTGCGAGTGCGCGCGACCTTGGCGGCGTGCTCTTCTTCGACGTTCGCGACCGCTCGGGCAAGTGCCAGTGTGTGACGCAGCCATTCGGAGAGGGTGAGGGGATCACCCCCTTAAACTCACTCTATGAGGAGGGCCGCAAGCTGCGGAGTGAATTCGTCGTCGCCGTCGGAGGGTTGGTCCGGCAGCGTTCGAATCCGAATCCCAAGATGCCGACCGGTGAGATCGAACTGCTCGTCGATTCTCTCGAAATCCTGAATGAGTCCGAAGTCCCTCCGTTTGAAGTGAAGGAAGACACGACCGCGAACGAAGACCTCCGTCTCAAGTATCGCTATCTCGATCTTCGGCGTCCGAGCCTTCAAGAGAAGATTGTAAAGCGGCACAAGATCACCAAGTCCATTCGCGATTATTTCGATGAGCGCGGCTTTCTGGAAATTGAGACTCCGATCCTCATGAAGGCCACGCCCGAGGGCGCGCGCGACTTCCTCGTCCCCAGCCGCCTGCATCCCGGCTCATTCTACGCGTTGCCACAATCGCCGCAACTCTATAAGCAAGTGTTGATGATCGCGGGCTTCGACCGCTATTTCCAGATCGCCCGTTGCTTCCGCGATGAAGACTTGCGCGCCGACCGCCAGCCGGAGTTCACGCAACTCGATGTCGAGATGAGCTTCCCCAACGAGGCACTCATCATGGACGTGATGGAAGGCTGCCTGGCACGCGTCTGGTCCGACATTGGACTTACACTGCCGCCATTCCTACAACTCAGCTATCACGAAGCAATGAGCCGCTATGGCTCGGACAAACCGGACTTGCGGTATGGCCTCGAAATTCAGACGCTAACCGAGATGGTGCGTGGCAAGACGGAGTTCAAGGTCTTCACGGATGTGCTCGAGAAACGGCAAGGGATGATCGGCTCGGTCGTTGCGCCCGGCGGTGCGGCATGGTCTCGAAAGCAGCTTGACACGTTGACGGAACTCGCGAAAGTGTATGGTGCCGGTGGACTCATCTGGATCAAAGTTACACCCGAAGGCAATGAATCAAGCGCGAAGAAATTCTTGCCGGAAGATCTTCTGAGTGATATTCGAGCCGTCTCGGGCGCTGAGATCGGCGATTTGATTCTGATCGTCAGCCACGCAAAGTGGGAGCGCGCTTGCACGATATTGGGTGCGCTTCGCTCGGAGCTTGCCGATCGGCTTGGTCTCCTCGAAGGCAAGCGATTTGAATTCGCGCCAGCATGGATCACGAATTTCCCGATGTTCGAGGAGGACGAGGATACCGGCACATTCACGTTCAAACATCATCCGTTCACCGCACCCGATCCGCACGACTGGAAACGTAGAGCCGAAGGACTGGAACATGTCCGTGCCCGGGCGTACGACATCGTGGTCAACGGCTACGAGCTTGGCTCAGGCTCGATCCGCATTCACGATCGCCGGATGCAAGAGGAGGTATTCTCACTGCTTGGCATGAGCCACGAGCAGCAGATCGAGAAGTTCAGCTTTATTCTGGAAGCCTTCCAATATGGCGCTCCACCGCATGGTGGAATGGCGCTCGGCATCGACCGGATCGTGATGCTTGCAACAGGCACCGAGAATATCCGCGATGTAATCGCATTCCCCAAGACAACAAGCATGCAAAGTCTCATGGACGGCGCGCCATCCATTGTCGAAGCGAGGCAACTCAAGGAACTGCACATAATGGAGGCGGAATAGCCGGTATTGGACAGAATTCATCCGCCTAATATTGAAGAAATTTGTGAACCCACTGTAACTTTCGGGGGTTGTCGCGTGTCGGAACATTGAAGTCGTGGCGACAAACCTTTACTTGACCGGTTCGGGAGCGCTCGCGATGTATACTAACATTCATTTATTCAAACCTAAGCTATGAGACGTCTCTACGCTATCCTTCTCACGGTGTTTGTGCTGGCGGGGGTCCTCGCGGATCGCTCCTCGGCGCAACCCTATACGATGAGCCAGTACCTGTTGCGAACAACGACAGGATCGGGTACAACCTGGGTTCCGCTCGCGGCGCCCACTAACATCACCTACCCGCAACAGTACTATTATTACATGAATAGTACGGCGATTCAGTTTCCATTCACGTTTCGCTTCCTGAACACCACGTTCACGAATAGCAACTCCTTCAAGGTCAACTGGGCCGGGAGCATTGTCCTGAGTCAAACGTATCTCAGCACGACCTACGATTGGTATGACTACGGATACGGCGGCACGATGTACGACTATAGGAACAGCTATGGTGGTGCAACGGGTTATTGGACGAATGGTGGAATGTATCCGTATGACTTCACCCAAAACGAGGACCCGAACAATGGTTATTATCCGAGTTTCAAGATTTCCGCGTGTGAAGGCGATATGGTTGGCTATTACACAAGTCCTGAGACCGTGGGCTATGCCGTTCTCGGATCGGCTCCGAACCGCATGCTCGTCGTCGAGGCGCTCCACGTCCACTCCTATTACAACACTGTCGAAAGCAGCCTCGGCGGCAATCCGGCTCTTGAAGAGAGCCATCAGGTCGTTGTCTATGAGGCCGGCATTTCCAAAGTTCAGTTCAACTACGCTCCTCAAATTGCGACCCGCGGTTCCAGCAGCTCCTACTCCTACCAATTTGGCTGGGGCGAAAGCTACCTGTACAACTACCCCAATGGTTCGCCCATCTATGATTACGAGAATAGCGGATACTGGTGCGGGATGCATGAGCAGGGCAATAGTAGTGTTCTGATCGGGTGGAACAACCCGAACAAGTCTTATCTCGACGGCAACAACGCTCCCGGTGCTCCGCTCTGGGGAAACAATGGCTCTGGTATTGCTCAGTACACCCAGAACGCTGCTGGTCAGAAGATCAACTATACTCCGCCGTCGGGTTACTCCGCGCCAGGATTAGGCAATGGAAATTCCGACATGCCGACGACGAGCTACATGCTCTTCATCGCGTGGCCGTACGACTTTTCGACGGACTTCTGCTATATGAGTCTTAACACGGCTGGCACGAAGCCGACAAGTCCATACTACCAACCGAATACAACGATCTATCCGACGGTTCAGATCACGAACCAGGGTACGGCCGTTCCGAACCAACTCACGCTCCGGTTCCGTACTACGGTGCAGGGTGCATCGACGTATGTCTACACGTACGACTCGGTCATCACGGCAGCGAACCTTCCGGGCGGGTTCCAGTCGAAGCTGATCGTATTCAACAGTCCGAGTTCGTATCCGCTTGGCTCCTCGTTTACCACAGGTCCGGCTCCCGGGTCGTGGAATATCTATAA
>JADGPZ010000037.1 GCA_017882165.1 Candidatus Kapaibacterium sp. | reverse complement strand
TGGATCCGACGGTGTAGGATCCATCCGGATTCGGGACGAAGTGCATTCCCGAAACGTACGGTGCAACATAGCGGATATTCGTCGTCGGGAGTGAGGAGATTGGAGCAGCCATCCCTCGGAAGCCGTAAGCATCGGTTGAGAAAATGATGTCCGCATACAAATCGTTCTCCGACGGGAAGAGATACGTCTCGTTGTACATCGCGCGAACGAGGTGCTGGTCGTTCAAGTGATAAACAGCCGCAGCTCGGGGCGAAAAGATCGGAGTTGAAAGATAGCTGTGCTTGTCCAAACGGCCCGCAAGGACCAGTTCAAGTGCATCGTCAAGGAGAGACGTTTGAGATTGCAGGTACAGCCCGAGGATCGAGATATTATTGTGGCCATCGTCCGGTCCCCAAATCGTTGTGTCCGAAATCGGGCGGATCGCCTGATAGTCCGCTCCGTAGGTCAGCTTCTCATTGGTCATCGGCGCGTATTGATGCTGAATCTGCGCGACGTACGTCGAAGACTTATTCACGACGGGCGCGCCGGTCGGCAAGAAATAGGAGCCGGACGTATTATTCGTATTGATGGCACCCTGGATGAAGAGATCTTTGTAGTTCAATCGGGCCTGCACGAAATCGTACGTCCAATTTTTGATCTGCGCATTGCCGAAGTCCTCGGTCATGGCGATGTCATTCACGATATTGGTAAGTCCGCCTGTGATGTTGAGCGTGGCATCGTCCGAAAGAATGGCATCGGCGCGGGCCTCGAACGAGTAGACTTCGAGGTTGTAATCTCGATTGCCAATGCGTCGAAGGCTGTCCTGCTGGCTCGATGTATAGAGTCCGGCTCGGGCTGGAGTGGCAAGGATGGATTGGGCTGTGTCGTGCGCAGCCGTCTCCTTCGGATCGTCCGCCATGTGCCAATCGTTCGCCTTGATATAGTGACCGCTGATCTTGATGGCGAAGTTATCGCTGAACGCCTGCGCGTGGCGGAATCCAGCGTCCAAGTATGCTCGTTCGCCCCCTGCGAGCGAGAGGTTCGTCCCTTGCGATGCGAATGGCGATTTCGAAATAAAGTGGACAACGCCGGTGGCGGCTTCGGGGCCATAGAGCGCGGAGCCGGGACCGCGCACGACTTCGATGTGGTCGATGTCCTCGTTCATCTGCGGCATCAGAATGCCGTAGAAGCCGCCAATGGACGGGACTTCCATCGAGTGATAATCATTCATCGTGAGAATATCGCTGCCAAACACTGAGTGCATCGAGCGGCTCGCATAGGTGGACATGGCGATGCCTTCGTGGCTGACATCAATGCCCGGAACATTGGCGAGCGCTTCCGTCGGAGTCGCGTTGACATGCTCCCGCAGTTCTGAGGAGGGGATTACCGAGATCGAAGCCGGAGCGTGCGTTGCCTTCTCCTCGTGTCGCGAGGCCGTCACCACGACTTCTTCGGACTTGAGCGCCTGCTCGGCCAATGCAACACGCAGGTGGATCGGGTCGGAGCCAACCTGGGCTTCCGCATTCACCGACGTGTATCCGAGCATCGAGAATCTGATTTGATACTTGCCCGCGACAAGATCGCTGAAGCGGTACTTGCCGACGCCGTTCGTGAAGGTGTATCGCGTGAACGTTGTGTCGCTTACGAGTTGCGCGCGAACCGTGACGCCTGCCAGCGGCCCGCCGGAGCCGGTGTCCGCGACCTCTCCGCTGAGGGCGGCACCTTTGGCGCCTTGAGCTCGAAGGCTCGGTTGGAACGCTACGAACAGGAAGAATGCAAAGAAACAGGATGTGAATCGACGCATTGAAGTATTCGGGATATGTGTCATGATCTCTCTGTTTGAACTCAAAATTTAGGAAGCACACGAGGAGGCAGATGCAAAAGATTGTATTCTAACCCCCAATCAATCTCAAACTTACGAAATTTGGGGGACGGATGCAAGCGTTTTGGATGAAATCATTTCAAATCGGCCTCGCTTTACCCATCCAACTATCTATCAAAATATGGAAATTACCCCCATTGAGTATGCTGCTCTCGCCGCTCTGGTCCTCTCGTTGATCGTGGCGCTCCGGTTCTGGAGCCGACTTTCGAAAGAGCGGGAGAAGAGCGTTCGACTGGAAGCACTGAACGAGCGCATTCCAAAACTCGAGGAGGATTTTGACGTCCTTCGAAACGAGAACAATCATTTCCAGAATGCCGCCCGCGTGCTCGAAGGCGATCTGCGCGAAAAGATGTCGATTGCCGGCGAAGTGCCGAACTTGAAGGATATGATCCGCAAGGCCGACGATCAGATTAAGCTGCTGATGTCGGAGAATGCTCGGCTTCAAAAGACTATCGAGAATGATGACGAGAAGCTTCAACTCATGCGGGAAGCGCGGGAAGAACTCTCGAATAATTTCGACACGCTGAGCAAGCGCGCTCTCACGCAGAACAGCCAATCCTTTCTCGATCTTGCGCGCGAATCGCTTTCAAAGTATCAGGAATCGGCCAAAGGCGATCTCGAAAAGCGGCAACAGGCGATCAGCGAATTGGTCACGCCGCTCCACACCAAACTCCGCGAGTTCGAGCAGAAGGTGGATGAGGTCTATCGCACAGAAGCGGCCGAGCGGAACTCGCTGCGAGGCGAGATCAAGAATTTGGTCGAGCTAAACCAGCAGATTAGCCGGGAAGCGTCGAATCTTGCGCTTGCCCTGAAGGGCGATACCAAGAAGCAGGGTAACTGGGGCGAACTCATTTTGGAGAAAGTCCTCGAGTTCTCGGGACTGCGAAAGGACCAGGAATACAAACTCCAGGTCAGTTTGCGCGACGATCATGGGGCTCGGTTGCAGCCGGACGCGATCATCTACCTGCCGGAGAACAAGCACATCATCGTCGATGCGAAGGTCTCGCTGGTCGCATACGATCGCTTCGTTTCTTCACAGAGTGATGACGAACGAAGCGCCGCACTTCTCGATCATGTGGCATCCGTTAAGAGGCACATCAAGGAACTGAGCGATAAGGATTACTCCTCGCTTGCCGAGCTGGATTCGCCAGACTTCACGTTGCTCTTCATGCCGATCGAATCATCGTTCGGCCTGGCAATCCAAGCCGACAACGAACTCTTTGCCTATGCATGGGACCGCAAGATCGTGATCGTCAGCCCGTCTACATTGCTTGCGACGCTGCGTACCATCTCATCCATTTGGAAGCAGGAGCGACAGACCAGAAACGCCTTGGAGATTGCCGACCGGGCCGGAAAAATGTATGATAAATTCGTCGGATTCTTTGACGATCTCACGGTGGTCGGCAAAAAGATGGACGATGCGAAGAACGGTTACGTGGAAGCCATGAAGAAACTCTCGACCGGGCCGGGGAATCTCGTGCGGCAGTCGGAGCAACTAAAGGATATGGGTGCAAAAGCCACCAAGCAGCTTCCGTCGAGGATCTTGGACCGGGCGGTCGAAGCCACAGAACCAGAACCCGATCCGCTGTTCGCCGCCACTTCGGACGGCGAGCTGACCGAATAAGTCCTTATCGCGCGACCGCGAGTCGGCCGGAAGTCACTGTGCCGTTCGCCTCGATACGGTATATGTACACGCCCGATGGCAGCAGCCGCACATCCGGCGCCACCGAATGCGTTCCGGCAGATTCGTCAGCATCCAAAACGGAAATAACACGATTGCCGAGGAGATCGAACAGGCCAATGCTGACGCGACCAGCCTGAGTTGTTGCATAGTCAATGTTCGGAGCGGTCGATCCAGTGCTAAGGCTGTTGCTTGCGGTGGTCTGCACAGGAATCGGGTCTGTGCTCACATCGGCCGTGGCAGGATCGTAGTTCTTCTCGACGCGTGTGTAATTACCCGCAAGGTCCATGACGCGAACCGAGGCGTGCGCCACCTTCGTCGGATCGGTGACGACGAGATCGAACGAGCCAGTGGCATCTCCATTGCCTTCGATGAATGTTGGGGGTTGCACGATCGTCATGTTCTGCATTGAGTCCACTTCAAAATGCGAAAGACCCGATGGATTGTCCGAAGGATCCGAGGCATCCACATGCGTGGACCGTCCACCACCCGATTGTACCGCAACCATTGGCGCGAGGGAGTCGAAACTCTCGATTGTAGAAACGCCGATGGTCCCCGCATAACCGACGGCCTCATCGTAACTTTGGCCATACACGCTGACGGAAACGCCGCTATCGGACGTGACGAAATATTGCTTGAGTGCCAGCGCAGTCATTTGATAGATTGCATGCTGGTGATCGTCGTAAATTGGAGCGGTCTTGAGTTGAATGCCGTCAACGAATACGGGTATCCCGGAGCGGGCAACAATACTCGCATGCCAGACGTAGGGAGTTTGGTTACCGCTCGAGGCAAGGACGTTGAAAATCACCGGCGTCTCAAAGTGATTGACCGCGTTGATATCCATCATGAATGGATCGTAGTTTCGGTTGGTCGCGTCGGGCCACGTGGCGCTGTTGGAATACTGCACGAGCATAAAAGGGGCATCGCTCGTCCAGCTACTCGGTGTTGCGATGTCGTGCCGGAAGAAGTGATCGTATGCATTCGTGAACGTCTTGAAGGTATCACTTCCCGTCTGATCGGTCCGGGTGATCGTCTGGCCCTGTTGCGAGCCAATGACCAGATAGGTGTCGCCGCCAACGTGTCCAATCAGCGGCGCTGTATAGTAGAGCGTGCCCCACGTCCGGATCGGCTGTAACATCTCACAAATGTAGTCGCAATATGGGAAATCGGTTGGAATGTTGGCACATTGTGTCGCACCGATCACTCCGATTGGCTTTGAGGATGTAATGCGCGTCCCGGTTACGTCGAACGAATCGGCTGCGGTGCAAGCAACGGCCTTGTATTGGACGGTCTGACCGGTATTGAGTTGAACGCGGAAGGGCACGCCCTTCGGGTGGACGACCGTACTTGGGACGTCGCCGCGGAGATCCACAGATGGGACGATGTCGACCAGCGTGCCATCCTGGTTTGAAATCAAAACGAACTCGGACGGCAAATCGTAAACATACGTGCCGAAGCCTTCGAAGAGCGAAGCGTAGGAGGCGACGACATACTGCCGTCCCCATCCGATGCTTGGGATGACGTAGGTCGCGTCGGAGGTGTACGGATCGTGCTGATTGACATCGACGAAAAGCGGGGCATCATTCGACCAGACATGAATGGCTTTATTCTCGATGAGATCGCTCGACTGCATCTCCCAGGAAAGCGGGGCGACGAATGTCGTTGGTTTGCCGGGTACGACCTGAAGCATGGTCGTATCGCCCTGATACGCAACGAACGCCGTGGTGGGGTCGGTACTCGAGATGTACACCATTTGGTACTTTCCGCCACCTCCGTCATCGTAATTATGCGGCAGCGCAATCCAATAGTCGCGCGTCGTGATCGCGAGCCGATCGTGGCGATGGGATGTAATCGTGACGCCAGATGGAGCCTGCGCGAGCAGGGAATGCGACGAAAGCACGAGACCGAGGAATATCGCAATGGAACGCTTCATGGTGTTACTCCTGTGATAATGAGTGATCTTACCAGCACGTTAAGGAACGCGTAGCATAAAAACACACGTGGTGGCCAAAAGTTACAACACCCATTCCTCAAAAACTACTTAGACCGTTCTTTTTGTTCGTGGCTGTGCATGACACAATTCCCGCGTTAGAATGCCATTCGATCCAGACGAGACGACGTTTCATCACCAGCGCCGCTACGACGGCGTTGCGCTCGCGCTCGGCGCGCTGGCGCTGTGTGCGCTTGCCTTCTTCGTGCGCTCGGTCCTGAATCCATTCCTCGCGGTCATCATTCTCTTTGTCGTCCTCATTCCATTCCGCGAGTATCGTGCCGCGCGACGACTCCTGACGGTGGGCGGGCTGATCTTCGCGGCCTGGTTCATGTATACACTCTCGGGTTTGCTCGTGCCGTTTGTCCTGGGAGCGATGCTTGCGTATCTGTTTAATCCACTTGTTACGCGGCTCCATGTATCGCGGAAGATTTCACGAGCGTGGAGTTCGCTCCTGTTCGTTCTCCTCTTTTGCGGAGTGCTTGTGGCCGTCGGCTGGATTTTCATACCAAGCCTCGTGGCGCAAACGAAGGAGTTTATTACACGGGTTATGCTCTTTGTCCGGGAGCACTCGAACTCGTTCGATCTCCTGCACGTGCGGAACATGCTAGTAGCCATTGGGCTGCCCGCGCGCCTCGTCGATCAGGTGCTCATTGAGCAGGTCGGACCCGAAGTCCGCAAGGCGCTCGCCATTGTTCCGCAGATCATCTTCGAAATCATCGCCGGACTTCCGAAATTCCTCGAGCGGACGCTCAACCTCATCATCGTGCCGGTCGCGATGTTTTATTTCCTCAAGGACTGGCCGAAACTTCTCCCGCTCGCTTACGAGATCTTCCCGGCTAAAGACCCCGCACGGCGAGACGCGATCATCGCGGACATGGACCGCGTGCTCTATGGCTTTATGCGCGGACAAGCCACAGTGGCGATCATCATCGGAACGCTCGGCGCGATTGCGTATTCCATTTTGGGGATTCCGTATGCGGGACTGCTCGGCGTGGTCCTCGCTTTTTGTGAACTCGTGCCGATCGTCGGTGGGATATTCAGTCTGGTCGTCGTGGAGATGGTGATCTTCCTCACGATGGTACTCAACGTTGGCGTGGTCCTGAGTGGCGTGCTCGTAATCCTGGGACTTCACTTCCTCGAAGCGTATGTCCTCGGTCCGCGGATTATCGGCAAGGGGATCGGTATGCCGCCTATCCTCATGATACTCTCACTCACCGTCTTTGGATATTTCCTCGGCTTCCTCGGACTCCTCATTGCCGTGCCCACGACAGGGATCATTTTGCTCTTTCTCAACGAGTATCGGCGCTCGCAGAGACACGTCGACTGAATCTGCGCCGTATCTTTGCACTCGTGACACTCAGCGAAATCACTACTATCCGCGAGAAACTGCTCGCCGATCTCGATGGCATCGGCGCAGCCGATCAACTCGAAGCATTCAAACTCGCCCACTTGACCCGCAAGGGGACTATCGGCGCGATGTTCGATGATCTCCGCAGCGTCTCCAAAGAGGAGAAGCCGCTGGCGGGCAAAGAACTGAATGCACTGCGGCAGTTGGTCGAGGAGCGGTTCAAGGAAAAAGAGTCGCTATACACCGCGGGCGCCGGGGTCGGCATCCGCCACGCGATTGATCTCACGATGCTGGCGCGCGCGGTCTCGGTCTCCGCGCCGGGGCACGAGCACCCGCTCATGAAGACGCTGAACGAGATGGTCTCCATTTTCGAGCGGATGGGATTCGCGGTCGAGTACGGTCCCGAAGTGGAAGACGACGAGCACAATTTCGAGAAGCTGAATTTCGCGCCCGATCATCCGGCGCGCGATATGCAGGATACGTTTTTCGTAAGATCCAACCCCCTCGCCCAGCAGGGAGAGGGGGCAGGGCCAGCGCCCACGCTAGGTGAGGCCGCCCCATTGCTGCTCCGCACCCACACATCCCCGGTGCAGGTTCGCCTTATGGAGCGGCAGAAACCGCCTATACGCGCGATCATGCCGGGGCGTGTCTATCGCAACGAAGCCATCAGCGCGCGCAGTGGCGTGGCGTTCTTCATGATGGAGGGTCTCGTCGTTGGACCGGGAGTGAGCATGGCCGATCTGAAGGGCGTGCTGCTATCCTTCGCAAAGCAATTCTTTGGTTCGGATGCGAAGATACGCCTTCGCCCCAGCTTTTTCCCATTCACCGAGCCGAGCGCCGAGGTCGATGTGAGTTGCTACATCTGCGGTGGCAAAGGCTGCCGCGTGTGCAAAAACTCGGGCTGGCTCGAAATCTTAGGAGCCGGGATGGTCCATCCGAACGTGCTCTCGGCAAGCGGAATCGACCCCGAAGTCTATACCGGCTATGCGTTTGGCATCGGAGTCGATCGTACCGCTATGATGCGCTACGGCGTCAACGACATCCGGGACTTCTTCGAGAACGATGCCCGTTTCCTTGAGCAGTTCTAACTAATGTATTATGAAAATTCTTGCTGTGAGCGTCGTGATTGCGGCCATGATTGGCGGATGCTCGGCGACGACTCAACCGGATGGTGGCTCATCGAACAACGCTAATTTTACGCGTGTTTTTGCAGGTGGGAAACACACACCTGTTTTTTGGTCGAAGGATAGCGGGATAACATGGACTCAAGGTACGGGGTTAGGGGCGGTCAATTTCGTTTTGGCTGTGACCCCTAACGGCACTGATGTCTTTGAGCTTGCTAATCTAAGCGGATTGTACAAGTCAACCGATTTTGGCACGAGCTGGGTAAAGATAATGAGTCTCACACAGCCAATGCTTGGATTCACCGGATTTGGAGTATTTGGGAAGACGATGTTAGCTGGATGGGATGACGGTGCATATTTGTCATCCGATGGCGGGATCACGTGGTCACTATCAACATTGCATGTTTCTATAGGTGGGATTTATTCGTTTGCGAAACTTGGCAACGTCATTTTGGCTTGCACACATGACGGGCTTCAAAAATCGAATGACGATGGAGTAAGCTGGTCTTATGCTACTAACATCAATCAGGTGAACGAGGGGAGTGTCATCATTTCAACGGGATCCGCTCTATATGTCGGGGGGGCGCACGGTGGACTCTGGAGATCTTATAGTTTCGGAGCATCGTGGCAACCCACCAATCTGAATAAATTGGGGATAAATGCCATTGCTCAGAGCGGTTCAAACTTATGGGCGGGGACCGATGAAGGTCTGTTTCAATCGGGCGATGACGGTGCCACCTGGAGTCAGATAGATCTCGGATCGACCCCCATTGGAACGGGCATTCACGGATTGGCAGTATCAGGTTCTTATCTCTTTGCAGCGACCGAAGGACAGGGGCTTCTGCGGTCAACGGATTTTGGAAGTACATGGACCAAGCCTGATTCGGGCCTGACCGACCCTACCTTTAACTGTGTATCTCTAAAATAGCGTCGTTCGGGATAGTATGCTTTTGCGAATCCGAAGTTTGGCCATTCCTTCGTCACCTTGTCGCCTCCCTTGAAGACCTGCCTGATCGCTGCCGTGGTGCCCCTCCCCACCGCGAACTAAACCTTTCACCTCGCGCTTCCTCTAACCGGTATTCATACCAAATTCTGCTGATTGTATGCTGCGTCAGAACCTTCTCATATCATCGTATTTCCTGTTAAGCCTTGCGTTGATCGCGGGCTGTTCGAGTACGGTCTCGCCACCGACGGCGACGCGCGTGTTTACGCTCTCGGCCGGCAGCGTCGATTTCGGCAATACCCGCATGGGGATTTGTGCCGATTCCACGCTCGGCGCAACGCGAGATACCATTCTCGCACTCCACAACACCGGTAACGATACGCTCAGGATCGACTCGGTCACGAGTCCGTCGGCGGCGTTCAGCGTGCTCTATTCGTCATCGAAAGTTGCGTCGGGCGATACCGGCTCGATTCACATTCGCTTTTGTCCGACGTTCCTTGGCGCCGCGAGCAGCAGCGTGACCATGACCGACAACGCGACAAGTGGTGGGACGACGATCATTGCGGTCATGGGCACTGGGATTCGCTACATGCCGTATGCCGGGTCTTATTTTACTTACGACCAGCAGGGACTTGACTCTGCCATGAAGCCGATTGGCAACCCAACCCCGACGACGATAAATATTATCGTAAGCGGACTTACGTATCAGGGAAAGACAAACGTCGAACTGACATCGGACTCCACCTATTTCAAGATCGAAGATAATGGCGACGTGAGTATTTGGAGTGTTGGTTATCCAACCTACCCGGCAACCGTTCGTGTGGATAGCGGTTGGCTGACTCTACCATTCCAGACTCAGGGTCAGAATCTCTTGCTCCTGACTGGCGATCATACATTTTTGGATAGCGCAGGCGAATCAATCACGATGCAGGTCCGCGATTCGGCGAGTTATCTCGGGACCAGTACGCTTACGGTTGGCACGCGGCAATTCCAGGTCATGGAAGTGCGACTTACGCAGTTGGCCGTTTATTCTTCTTCCAAGGGCGCAATTGGCCGGATGGGAATTTTCGACGGATTTTTCGCGCCGGAGATTGGGTTCATTGTGCAGCAGGGCAAGTTTGGTGGTTCCGAAGTGATTGTAGGAAAGAAGATCGTTCAAAAACAGGGATCCGGCGAGTTTCGCAAGCTGAAAAATTTCAGTCTCAAGTAGTCGTTTTCATTCGTGTACAACATGAGAAATCAAAGTTCGTCTTTTATCGCGCTGACTTTTGCAGCACTGATGGCGGTCGTGAGCGGCTGCAGTTCCACGACCGAGAGCACCTCCCCAAGCAGGTCTGGCGGTGCCCTGGTTGTGCCCTCGATTGTCAATTTCGATTCGGTCGGCATCGGGCAGATGCGGGACACAACAGTACCCTTTCTCAATACCAGCGCGGACTCAATTACGATTACTTCGAACGGCCTGAGCTCCGCCGAAGCGCAGGATACGAATTTCTTCAAACCATTCGTCATTGGAGCCAACGGGTTCCACAACTTTCACGTGCAGTTTGATGCGGCCGGGAATGGCATCCGAACGGCAAACGACACAATCCACTACACCTTTGGCGGCACATCTTCAACGGCAATCATGACTCTAACCGGTACGGCTGCCGGCGGAGCAACCGGCGGCGGATCGGGTACGCTCTTCGTCCCGACACCCGTTGATTTTGGGATGTTGCCGGTTGGCGCATGGCACGATACGACTATTATGATTGCGAACAACGGCTCGGCGCCACTCACGATTACGTCGAGCAGTCTCGCCAACGGTGTGGAGGCGAAGGACACAAACTTCACTCGGCCGGTAACACTGCAGGCGAACGGCTATCGGATGATTCATGTGCAGTTCAATCCGAGCGCCGCAGGTCTGCGAACCCGTGTCGATACGATTCGCTATTCGACGGGCGGGACAAGCGCCATGGCGTTGATCGTCTATACTGCCCAGGGCGCTGGCGGCTCCACGGGCGGTGGCAAGGTTCCCGGCCCGGGCAGCAGCTTCACGTTCGACACGTGGCAAGTCGATACCAATGGGAATACGAGCGTGCATTCGGATTCGACATACACCATCGTGAGCAATTCCATGTCCTATATGGGCAAGACGAACGTGATGGCCGTCCGCGGGCCGGATGGATCGGTTTCCTACTATAATGTGGCAGCCAACGGCGACATTTCGGCCTATGTCGATTTCAGCGGAAGCGGCGCGCCGATGCCGTCACAGTGGTTCACTATTCCGCTCGGCAGCAAAACGGAAATTAAGAAGACACTCTTCGACTCCAGCATCACGACAACCTACCAAGGTCTTCCCGTGACGCTTCTAATTACGGCCACCAGCGATGCCAAGTACCTCGGGTCTCCGAGTATTACGGCGGCAGGCAAGAGCTTCCAAACGAACAATGGCTTGCTTGCCATCGTGGTGAGTGTCAGTGGTTTTGGAGGGTTGATCAGCACGACGAACACATCGACGACCAACATCTGGTATTCGAACACGCTCGGCTTCTATCCGAAGCGCCAGGACGTCCAGGCATCATCCGGTGGCTTTGGGCAGACCGCGACGACTTCCTCGGCAAACTACCTCCTGAAGTCGGATGTAATTAAGTAAGGGGATGGCGGCTAACTTGTCGCCAGACCCCGGTCCGTCGATTCGGTCGCTGCGAAGATTTTCTCGTGGACGATTTTCGCCAACACGTCGATGGCGGTGTCCACTTCGTCTAGCGTGTTGTAGAGATAGAAGCTCAACCGGCAGCTTCCTTCGAGCATCAGCGCCCGGTGCGCAAGGCTGGCACAGTGGCAGCCCGCCCGCGACTCGACGCCGAACTCATTCAGCGCGTCCGCCAGATCGAATGGGCTACGGTCTTCCACGTTGAACGCCACCAGCGATGTCCGCTTCTTGGCATCGAGCGGACCATAGATCTCGATTCCCGGAATATCTTTGATGCGTTCGAGCGCGCGCTCCGAAAGCGAGCGCGTATGCGCCGTGATGCGCGTCATCGCCTCGCGAACCGCTTCGCGCTCGATCGGCTTGCCGGTCATGAAATATAAATCTTCCTCCGGGCTGAGCGCGAGATCGAGCAGAATGCGCAAGGCCTGAGCAGAAGCGATCGCACCTAAGATATTCGGCGTCCCTGCGCTGAACTTCCACGGCAGATAATTGTACTCGACACTATCGACTGCGACCTCTTCGCTGGTCACCATGTCGCCACCATACAGGAATGGCTTCATTCGTTCGAGCACATTGTACTTCCCGTACAGCACACCAACACCGAACGGCGCGAGCACTTTGTGGAATGAGAAGGAGAGAAAATCGACATCCAGATCCTGCACATCGACATACGTGCTCGGAACAAGCTGAGCGCCATCGATCAGGACGTAGCTGCCCTCTTGTCCATCCGGCTGGACATAGCCGCTGGCGTGTCCGATCTCGACGATCTTCTTGATGGGGTTCTTCGTGCCGAAGAAATTCGATGCGCCGGTAACCGCAACGAGCTTCGTCCGCTCGTCGATCTGCGCGGCCAAGTCGTCCATGTCGAGGGTCCCATCTCGCGGGTCGAAATCGACAACGCGGACCTCGATTTCTCGGCCAAAGTTGGGAAGGATTTCGCGTGCCAGACCGTACCACGGGACGTAATTGGAGTTGTGCTCCATCATCGTGGTCACGATGTTATCGCCATCGCGGAACTCGGTCATGAGCGAATACATGACGGCATTGTGGGCCTCGGTGGCATTGCGGTAGAGCGCGATATTGCTTGCGCTGCGCGCGCCCAGGAATGCGGCGATCGTGTCGTAGGCTTCCTCGAAGAGATGCGTCATATTCTTCGAAGCGGAGGACTGTCCACGGTGGACGTTCTCGTAATCGGGAGCGAGCTGCCGGTATAGCTCCGCAAGCTTCCGCGGCGGCTGGGTGCTGGCGGCGTTATTGGTTACGATCCGGCCTTTCGCTATGGAAGGAAAGTGCTTTCGGATGGCAGCGACATCTAATTTACAGTCTGTTTCAATCACTCAAACTAAAGGAGCGGCGCAAATCGAACGTTCCCGGGCGTCTAAGGATGAAGGATGAGGGAAGAAGGATGACGGGAATTGATGTTCAATTCTCATCCGGCTGGCCTCAGAATCACTCGTTCAGGGTACTTGCCTTCACGGCTTCTTTCATCCCTCATCCTTCATCCTTCATCCTTGTCCCCAGTTGTTTCGTATTTTTGAAGAAATGCGTATCTCGCTTAACTGGCTTTCAGACTATATCAGCGTGCCGTTCATCGTGGGCGATGGCCCGGAGGATTTGGCCCATCGCCTTACTATGCTCGGCATCGAGGTCGAGTCGATCGAGCGGCCCGGGGAGCGGATGAGGAAAGTTCTCGTGGGCGAAGTGCTTGAGGTTACGCCGCATCCAAATGCCGATAAACTGCGGCTTGCACGAGTATCGATTGGCTCCGGCGAACCGCTCCGAATCGTCTGCGGTGCGCCGAATGTGCGTGCGGGACTCAAGGTGCCGGTCGCCACGATTGGCGCCGATCTGGGGGAAGGATTCGTCATCAAGAAGACAAAAATCCGAGGCGAACCGAGCGAAGGGATGATCTGCTCGGAGCGCGAGCTTGGCATCTCGAACAAGCACGAAGGCATCTGGGAGTTGCCCGAGAATTATGAGGCTGGGGTGCCGCTCGCCACGGCGCTTGGGCTGGATGACGTGATCTTCGAGATCGGCATTACGCCGAACCGCGCCGATTGCCTGAGCCACATCGGTATCGCGCGAGAAATTCGCGCGATCACCGGCGAGGCATTGCGGATGCCGAGGCTGACGATCGCACCTTCCGGCGGTGAGATTGCAAAACACGTCCGCGTCTCACTGCCGGAGCCGGAGTTGTGTCCGAGGTACGTCGCGAAGCTGGTGCGCGGCGTGACGGTCGCGCCTTCGCCAGACTGGCTGAAACGAAGACTCGAAGCCGTCGGACTGAGGCCAATCAACAACGTCGTGGATGTGACGAACTTTGTGCTGATGGAATGTGGCCATCCGCTCCACGCATTTGATTTTGATGTGGTCGAGGACGGCCAGATTGTCGTGCGGACTGCGAAAGGCTTTGCCGATGACTATGTGACGCTCGATGGCAAGCAACGCAAACTTCCGGCTGGCGCGCTGCTCATTACCGATGGCATAAAGCCGCTCGGCATTGCGGGCATCATGGGCGGTGAGAACTCTGAGATTCGGGACACGACACGGAACGTGCTGATCGAGTCCGCTTACTTCCAGCCTGCCAGCATCCGCCGGACGGCAAAGCAACTTGGGCTTTCCAGCGACGCCTCGTATCGCTTCGAACGCGGGACGGATTTCGACGGGCTGATCAATGCCGCCGAGCGCGCCGCACAAATGATCGTTGAACTGGGCGGCGGGGAGATTGTGCCGGGAATCCTCGACGAGTATCCGAAGCCGATAGCCCGAAAGAAATTCCGCTTCCGCCCGGCACGAGCCAATAAGCTGATCGGCATGTCGATCCCGGAGGCGAAGATGCGGGACATCTTCGCTCGGCTCGATATGGAGATTCTGCAAGAAACGGAAGGGGAGTGGACGCTTCGATCGCCAAGCTACCGCGTCGATCTGGAACGCGAGGAAGATGCCATCGAGGAAGTCGCGCGGCTCGTTGGGTATGATGATATTCCGGCGAGCGCGTTTGAACCGGCACCACTCGGTACGACGCGCGATCCGCTTCGGCTGCGAGAATTCGACGAACTTATTCGCTCTGCGCTGATCGCGCTCGGTGGGACCGAGTGCGTTTCTGTCCCGATCGTCGCGAAAGCGGATGCAGCACGTTTTAACGCTGCGCCAGTCGCGCTGCTCAATCCGCTGAACGCTGAGCGCGACCACATGCGAACGAGCATTGCCATCAACTTGCTCGATGCGGCGCGTGTGAGCGAGCGATTCGGTGCGGCGGGCGGAAGGATTTTTGAGGTCGGCAACGTCTTCGGATATTCTGATGAGCCGCAAATGCTCGGCCACGTCCGCGAGCAGACGCAAATCGGCCTGCTGCTTTTTGGAGAGCAGGAGGCGAAATCCGCATACAACGCGCAGGCAATAGAGTCGGACATATTTATGCTCAAGGGTATAACGGAGTTGCTACTCGCACGCGTTGGAATTGCGGCTATCGCGTATGGCCCGGCCAGCAAAAGTTATTTCGACAAAGCCCAGTCACTCGAGATTTTGGCACATGGTCGGTCTCTCGGTGTGATCGGTCGCCTCGATCCGGCAATCGCGAAGCAGTACGATCTGCGGCACGATGCGTATCTCGCATTGCTCGACCACAAGACGATCTATGCGATGGCCCGCGAGGCGCGCAGCAAACCTCGGCATGTGAAGCCGCTACCAAAGTATCCCGCGATGGAGCGCGACATCGCGCTTGTCCTTGCGAGCAGTATTGAATCCGAGGCGGTGGCCTCCGCGATTCGGAAGGCGGCGGGCGAGGGGCTTGTCGAGAGTGTCCGACTGTTCGATCAATTCCAGTCGAAGGAAATGAAGCTGGCTGGCGACCGGAGCCTCGCATTCCACCTCGTTTTTCGGTCGCCGGAAAGGACTTTGGAAGAAAAAGAGGTGGATGGGATAACATATTCGATAATAAAGCACTTAGAGGGAGAACTTCATGCCCGGCTTCGCGCTTAAAGGGGTGAAATTCGCGTCTTCATGACACCAGCCGAACCCCACGACGTCACCCCCAGCATCACGCTGAGCGTCGCGCTCAGCGCCAGCCGCGAGCATCTCGCGCGCGCACTCGCGCGTCTCGAACGTCTCACGCGCGATGCGAGCGAGACCATCACCCACCAGCGGCACGAGAAGCAGCAACTCGAGCGGCGTCTCGCCGATCTCTCAAAGCTTGTCGAGCAGGAGCGCTCGAACTTCCAGCAGCGGGAATCGCTGCTTACAAGCGTCGCCAGCGAGACCGAGGAGCGGGCGAAAGCATTCACCGAACTCAGCGCCCGACTCAACGATCAGGAGCGGCTGCTCGCCGAGCAATTGGAGAGCATCGGACGATTGGAATCCGAGATGGAAAATCGCGCGATGCAGATTCGCGAGCAGGGTTCTGTGGAAGCCGCGTGGAAGCACGAACTCGAAGAGTGGACCGGAAAGGTCGAGCGATTGGAGTCACGGCTTGCGGAAGTCGCGGCGGAACGCGATGAGTTCAAGAAGCAAGCCTACGAGCGCGAGCGCGAGGACGCGCAGTACGTCGTGCGGCTGACGCAGGACGACCGCGAGCACGCCGCCAAAGCCGTCGATGCGCTCCTCGATCAGCTCTCCATTCTTGAGACTCGCATTACTATCACGCAAGAGTAATCGCTATGGCGCAAACGATCAAGGTCAGCATTCTTGGCACGGAGTATCCACTGCGCTCGAACGACGAGGTGCTCACGCGGCAGCTTGCCACCGATGTCGATGCCGAGTTGCGCGAGATGCAGGCCAAGCTCCCGTCCCAATCGACGACGACGCTGGCGGTGCTCGGCGCGCTCAACTTTGCCGAGCAGGTATCCCATGCCGGCCAGAACGAGCGCCGCGAACTCGACCGACTCGCCGCCGAGATCGAATCCATGTCCGCCGCATTAGAGCGCACGCTGGAGGAGAAATAGATGTCGAGGAATTGGGGGTGCTATACCCTCATCTTGCAATCGCAATCTTCCGCGAAACCGACGCGGCGCCCGCACTGGACGCGCGGAAGAAATAGATGCCTTCCGGGAGCGATGACACATCCAGCACTATGTCCGAACCTTGCGTCACACCACGCAAGCGGGTAGTGCCGAGCGCATCGTATAGTTCATACTGGATCGGCTGCAGAACCATATTCCGGAAGCGGATCGTAACGTTATCCGTCGCTGGATTCGGCTGCGGTGGGTCGATTAACAGTAACTCGCTGCCGCTCATTGTCTTCATGAGGAGACTATCGCCACATGCGGGTGCGAGCGTAGCGGTCGCGCCGGTTCCTCCGGTCGCCAATGTGCATCGCGAGTAGTTCGGATCGCCGCCGTTCAGTAGCACCGAGTCGAGTGAGACGCGATAGTTGGTCGTGTCGGCCAGAAGAGCACGAAGCCAGATTTGTGCGATTGGCTGCGCCGGATCGAGCGTTAGGCCCGCGATATTCGAGACCCCGAAGTCCACCCGGTCCACTCCGTTCACTAACCACGGCCCACCCCAATTCAGTTGGAGTTCTGCGGGTGCAGTGATGGAATCGAACGAGAAATCATCATCCGGAAAGACGAATACACCAGAAACCGATGTCAGACCTTTGCCGCTGACGACGCGATCCGGAAGCACGCTTGCCGCGAAATGCTGACCGGCCGCCAGTTGCGCTGGCATAGAAAGCAAAAAGTTGACAGTGTCGATTGCGGGTGCGAATGTCTGGAGCGGGATTCTTCGAACGCTGTCTGCGTCCGTGCCGAACCAGACGATGACCGTATCATAAACCACACCGGTATGCGAACCATCGAACGTGATATGGAGTGAATCGGATGCGCCGGACTGAATAGGATACGGCGGATGCGTGCCGGTTCCAAACGCATTGAAGCCGCTGCCCCATGAGGTGAGCGTCCAACCCCGCACATCGACAGCCACACAGCTCGTGTTCGTGTACGGAATCGCTGTGTCGTGCGACTCGCATGGCCGGAGGGTGCCGAGATTGATCGGCGTTGTATCGAGCGCCATGGTTCGGGCCGGTGCGTTGACGCCAGAGAGCGCGACCGTATCGCGCGTGCCATCATCGAATTGCAGCACCAGCGAAGCGTGCTGGTTGCCTTCACGATGAGGAATGAGCGTGACGAAAAAGGTATCTTGATCTTGTCGTGCAAGGAAGCTCGCCGCGTCATTTCCCGCGATAGACCAAGTTGTAAGGCTCGGCGGGACGCATCCGCCCGTCCGATAGACCACCGACCTGGTGATCGAATCGCAACGCAGCGTGTCACCACCGAAAAGAGCAAGCGGCGTAATGGCGACGTTGCCACCCTGGTTCGAGCACGCTCCGGCGAGTTGGACCGTATCCACGCTTCCATCACTCAATCGGGCCAATAGCAGCGCCGAAACGCCACCCGAAGTGACGGGCAGTAACGATATTGAAATCGAGTCTCCGCTCGTGCTGAGTCGGTAGCTGGCAGAGTCTTTGCCCGCTATGGACAGGCTCGCGATCGAGGGCGGAGTGCAGCCAGTCCGTGTGAATGAAAGCGAACGCGTGATCGTGTCGCACCGCGCCGTATCGCCGACGAAGAGCGTCGTTGCAGAGAGCGTGAGCGCATTCGGCTCACGCTGGACCTGTCCCGCGAGCACCACGGTGTCCCGCGTGCCATCGCTCATTTCGATCACGAGCGACGCACCATGCCTACCATTCACCGTTGACGCCAGCGTGACATCAATCGAATCCGAATGGAGCGCACTGAGGCGATACGCAGACGAATCAATGCCAACGAGTGAGAAGCCGCTCACGGCAAGCGGAGCGCAACCGGCGCCGTGAATGCTGATGCCGCGAGTCACAGAGTCACAACGAACCGTATCGCTCGCAAATAGCATGCGCGGCAAGATTGAGATCGTGCTCGGACGAGGCGCGACGGAGCCAAACAAGTTGACCGTATCGAAGCGGCCATCGTTGCGAGAGAGCACCAAGAAGGCATGATGATCGCCAACGGTGCTCGGCAGAAGCGTGACGGCAATCGAATCTTGCCGGACAGATCCCAACGTGTAGTTCGCCGCGTCCGCCCCGGCTATCCGAGCCGAAGCAACGGACGGCGGGGTGCAGCCGGTGCTGGCAAGACGAACATACCTTGTAATGGGATCACAAAGCGCGGTATCACCAGTGAATAGCGTGCGCGGCGCGATGGCGAGGGAATCAGGACGCGGTCTGGCACTCGCTCGAAGCACTATGGTATCCAACGATCCGTCACTAAGGGATATGATAGCCGAAGCACCATAATCGCCTCGCACCTGAGAATGGAATGTTATCGGAATTTCGCCGGAAACGAATGAGCCGACATCAAAATGGGAGGAATCTTTACCAACGATGTTTACTGCCTTAACCACAGGCGGTGAGCAACCGGTGACAAGCTCATACAGCTTTGTACTCATAGAATCGCATTGGAGCGTGTCTCCGGCAAAAAGAGTATCCGGGAAGATGTAAATGGTATTGGGAATGATGTATCCCCCTAAAGATACTGTATCCCACGAGCCGTCGCTCTTCTGGAACACAATCGACCCCTGGTGCCTGCCCGTTTTGTTCGAGAGAAGTGTAACACGAATGGAATCGCCTTGGAGAGGGCCAAGATGATAACATAATGAGTCCGATCCAATGATACTGGCGGTAATTACGGATAGCGGGTCGCAGCCATGGCGATCAACATACACGGTTCTCGTGATCGAGTCGCACCGAATCGTATCGGATAAGAATAGACTTCGTGGCGTGATAGCAAGGACGGTCGGCGGGCGATTGCCGTAGCCGCCGAGCGTGATGGTATCCGTCCAGCCGTCACTGAGGCGAATCAATAGCAACGCCTGAAGCTGGCCATGGTTGTTAGGAACGAGTTGGACCACAATCGAGTCCGGCGCGGCAAGCCAGGCCCGAAAATAGGAAGAATCCCTGCCCGTGATGTGCAGTCCGGTCACCGAAGGCGGATAGCAAGCCAGGATGCGAATGTTTGCGATCCCAGCAATCGAATCGCACATCGCGGTATCACCGAAGAATAGCGCACTCGGAGTTATCGAGATTGCTGGGCTCAACGCGGTCGCTGGTCCGCCATCCCAGAGCCAAATGTCTGACCGTTGAGGGTTGGTATACTGTTGGGAAGCGACAAGCCAGCGACCGTTCGGCCCCCAGGAAAAGAGCCTGTAATCTTCGATACTGATTTTTGGTCCGCCGATCAGTTGCCAGGTTCGGCCGCTGTCGATCGAGCGGTAAACCCCTGCGGGTTCTTGCCAATAGAGAGTGCCTTCCCAACCATCCAGCACATCCCGGCTCTTACTTGTCACATATTGCCATGTGCGCCCGCCATCTGTGGAGCGGTAAAGTATACCACTCTCGTTTGCTGTATAGATGATTCCAGCGCACGCGTCTGCATAGATGCCGAAGCCAGCTCGGTACCCGGAACCCGCATTCGAGGAGTCCCATGTGATACCACCATCGGTGGAATACATCGGGGAGATAGCAATATCATCCACCGAAATGACGCATGTATCTTCATTCAATCGGCTAAAGGTTGTGCCGCTAACTGTATGTGGCCATCCTGTATGAGAATTTCCAGATAGAAAATTCAAGGTATCATTCTTATCACGATACAGATCATAACCATAGGCGCCGTAAACCGTATCGCATCCACAGGTTGTGTCGAAGTACGGATCGGTCCATGTAGCGCCACTATCCGTCGAGACCAGAAGGGAGCTTCCAATAGCGTACAAATGGGATGGGTCCAGAAGTCGCAAGGCCGATACTGACCTTACGGTATAAGGAACTACTGCTTCAGCCCAGACGCCAGACCGGTAATAATATAAGCCGTCTGAACGGGAGGGGCCTCCGGCAACGCCTGTAGCAGTATCCCAAAAATAGAAGCAGGTACCTTCTCCATACAGGGGCACCGTGCCAATGTTTTTCCATGTCTGTGCCTGCGCTGCTTGGCTCGGGAGCGCAAGCGGTACTAAGAGAATCAGAACGAGCTTTCGGAAAATCATAACATTACCCTCCGCTCAATCTAACCACGCGCGAAGTGCAATTGATACCCGAAAACACAGCCTAAAGCAAGATTCAACCCTAGGGTTGATTTTTGGTTGGCGTTACAACTGCACGCCTTCCGGCGAGGTAAAGAACTTGCTGATGAAGTCCACGCGGTTCTTCGTGCCAGTCTTTTTCAGGATGTGATTGACGTGCGTCTTGACCGTCGCGAGGGAGACGAAATGTCGCTCGGCTATCTCTTCGTTTGAGTGGCCGAAGACAATGTCGGGCAGGAGCTTTGCCTCGGTCTCAGAAAGGCCATGCTCGTTGGCGATGCGCGAACCAATTTTGGCAAAGCTATCGAAATACTGAAACGCGTCTGAGCCAAAATCGTGAGCTGCGATGGTGCGAAAGAGCAAGAGAATGTGCGACGCGAGTTGATCGAGCCTCTTAATATCTTCGTCGGTAAAGTCATTGTTCTCCTCAACGTGCCTTCCTATTCCAATAGCGGCCATTGGCGGCGCGTCGGACCGAATCAAGTGGTAGTGGAACTGCTGGTCGGGATATTTCGCCTTCAGCCATTCACGGACCTCATCGTAACTTTCCGCGATTCGCTCGTCAAAAACGTCCGAGGTGTCCTCGGCCATTTCAACAACGATCTCTGATCCTGTTTCAACGCCAATCCCACCCCGTCTTTCCGTGCGAGTCCTCAACGACTTCAAAGACCCAGCATCTTCTACTTGATAATGCAAAAAATGGAACGGGACCAGGGTACGCAGGTGAGTTTGGAGCACGTTCGCTACCTCGAGTTTCTCTGGATTATATGAGAGCAGCGGTAGGACAATCTCGTACATGGCGAGGATTTCGCTGTCGGAGATCGGCTTGGCGGGTGCGATTTGAGAATTAGGCATCGGTGCAAAGATACGGATCAAACCTTCGCGGATCTTTTTTTGCAATTTCAGCGGGTGGCCGGGTTCGGGGTGTTATATTGTAGAGTATGACATGGGCACCAAGCTGGCAGAAAGGATGAAGGATGAAGAAGGGAGCGGTTCATGAACGGGCGAGGCACAATTGGCGAATGCGCTTCAAAAACGGCGGTGAAAATGAATATGAATTTCAAAAAACAAAATCGGACTGGGCGTTGATGGGATTCTGGATCCGATTCGTGGGATGCTCCAAAGCTTTCCTCAAAGATTCTTCGCTGGTGCTGTAAGTTCAGTTTCGGAACGGGCAGGGAATTATGAATTTCGAGGGACGAAATGGCGAAAGCAGCGCGTTTTGGTCGGTGAAAATGAATATGAATTGAACAAACACACAACGGGTCCTTGGAAATGACAATTGAACGGAGCGGGGGAGTCTGGCGTTTGACGGCGCTCAAGCGAATGCTTGGAAATTCAGATCCCGTAGCTCAGTGGTAGAGCATCTGACTTTTAATCAGAGGGTCGTCGGTTCGAGCCCGCCCGGGATCACTAGGAAGTGCTAAGTGCTGGATTTTTTAGGTTCGGGATTTGTTCCTGGCACTCCAAGTTATTATAGTCCACGGGCCGGGATGTGTTCACTGCGATGTGAGCCAGCCGGCGGAATTCCTCACTACTCGAATATCACGATGACGACAATCAAGAAGATTTCGCTTTATCTCACGCTGGGCGCCTTCGCCGGCCTCCTCAGCCTCAGCCTTAACTCGTGCAACAAGCGCAACGCCGAACTCGAAACCGATTACGCCACGAAGAAGGCCTCTGCGGAGACGCTGATGGGGCAGATCAATAGCGCGATGACCTCGATGAAGGACGACCACTCGAAGTGGGCGGCCGCACTCGCCACTGCGAAGAAGCCTGGCGCCGACACCACAAAGCTGAACGAGCTGAACGGCGATCTTACGAAACACGAGGCCGATATGACCGCGATCGTGTCGCTCGAAGATAGCGTGAAGGCTTACATGAACGCCTCGCCGGATAAGGCGGATGAGTTCAAGAATGCCGATGAGAAGCTCGGCACGAATTCCAACGATCTGAGCGATAAGTGGAAGAGCTACCAGGATTCACACTTGAAGCTTGGGCAAGCGATCAGCGCCGCGACCGTAGCCGCCGCTGCCGCACCGGATACGACGAAGCCGAAGGCTGAAGTCAAGAAAAAAGCAGCGCCGAAAGCGGAAGCTGCCCAGCCGGTGATCAAGACCGAGGCGCACGGTGTGCCCCGCAAGTCTGCCCACTAATTCGGATTGAACGAAAAAAAAGAGCGGAGGCAACTCCGCTCTTTTCTAAGTCGGATCCAGGTCTCTTATCGAACGAGGATAAAGTGGGTCTGCATGCTCGGAGCCGTGGCACATTGAATACGCACGAAGTAGGCTCCGGCGGGAAGATTGTTCGTTGCCAGTTGAATCGTATGTGAGCCTTCGGCAAGGGTGCCGAGATCTTCAGCCATGAATTCGCGTCCGGTCGCATCGATGATGATGAGCCGCACCACATCCGGCATGGCGAGCGTCACTTCGCAGGCAGCGGCGCCATGGGTTGGATTGGGCACGATGCCAAGCGCCGTAACGATTGCGCCAGGAGCGGAAACACCACTACCGCCGCTGGACTTGACTACACCCGTTCCTTGCATGGCCAGCGAGGCTGTCGTGTTATCGGCCATCGTCACAAGAAGATCGGCTGACTGAGCACCGCCAAGACGCGGCGCAAAGGAGAGGTCCACTTCCAGCGAATCGCCGACGGCAATGTTGGCCGGAATGGCAGTCTTTGTAGTGTAACTGAATGCCGATCCCGGTTTCTTAAAGGCGAGGGACGCAATTCGTATCGATGCCGAACCGGTGTTATGGATGAAATCGGCCATCTGCGCGGTCTTGCCGGTATCGACTGGCCCAAAGTCAATGCTGGAAGGCGCGAGAGAAAGTGCTCCCTGGATACCAGTTCCGCTCAGATTGATGATGCGCGTCGGCGTCGCCTCATCCGTGGTAAGCGTCATCGTACCGGAGTAGAGGATTGGACCCGCCGGACTAAAGCTCAAGATGAGCTTTGCGGTTTGGTTGGGTGCGATTTGCTTCGCGCTCGAATCGACAACGCCGAACGCCGCGTAAGCAGAAAGTCTGTAGCTAAGGATGTTGACGCTTGCGGTTCCAGTGTTCGAAAGAAGTATCGTGTCAAGCACCGTTGAGGGCACTGGTACTTGTCCAAAATTAAGGCTTGCTGGTGTGATCGAAAGCGCGCTGTTGATTCCTGAGCCTTTCAAGTAGAGAGTGTCAATCGGGTTCTTTGCGTCGTCGCCGGAGACGATCAACATACCATAGTAGGAGCCAACAGACGTGGGCAAAAATGTCAC
>JADGPZ010000231.1 GCA_017882165.1 Candidatus Kapaibacterium sp. | reverse complement strand
TCTCGATCGGATTCGACACTTCACGCGACATCAGCCCAACGATGGCATTCGAATCGAGCCCGCCAGACAGGAAGGCACCGATAGGTACATCGCTGACCATGCGGTAGCGAACTGATTCTTCGAGCAGTCGGCGCGTCTCGCGAACAGCATCAGGATAGTCCATTGCAATCGGCTTATGCTCCGGCAGCCGATACCAGTTCGAGATTTGAGGTCGGCCGGCTGGCGGCAGACGCATGACGCATCCGGCTGGCAGCGTCATGACGCCATCATAGATCGAAAGCGGGTGCGGCACGCTGTAGTATGCCAGATACTCGCGCATTGCTTCGCCGGAAATTGTTGGGATGACCAGACCGCTTCGAATAAGCGTCCGCGCCTCCGAGCCAAAGACCAGAACATTGTTTCGAATGGCATAATAGAGCGGTTTCTTGCCAATCGCATCTCGCGCAATCAGCAGTTCTTTCGTGCTGTCATTCCAATAGGCAAACGTGAAGAATCCGCGAATCTCTGGAAGTATCCGTTCGCCATGTCGATCGAGGAGCGCCAGCAGAACGGCAGTATCACTCATCGGCACCGCCAGCTTGTGCTTCTCGCGCAGCTCTCGGTAATTATAGATCTCGCCGTTGAAGATAATCGCATTGCCTTCGGCGGAAATCATCGGCTGATGGGCCTCGGGCGTGGGATCGATGATTGCCAGCCGGGTATGGGCAAGTCCTGCGCGACGGTCGCCGGAAAACCAAGTGCCATGGTCGTCTGGACCGCGATGATGGAGTGCCCCGGACATAGCAGACAGCCGCTTGCCCGCATCTTCGGGCAGTGGTTTGGTATCAAGCGAGATCAGTCCTGCGATTCCACACATGGTTCTGTGTGGCACAACGGCGAATGGAAGATCTTTTGTTCAGCACACTCGCGCTCGTAACAAAATCGCTCGGCTCGCTGTTGAGGATGCACCACCGTCAGAAGCAACTACATTCGCACCAAGAAAGGAAGAAAAGAGAGAATTATGGCCATTATGATCACGACCGAATGCATCAACTGTGGTGCATGCGAGCCCGAATGTCCGAATAACGCGATCTACGAAGGAGGCGCGAGTTGGACGCTGGGCGGGCAATCGTATGGCTCGGGCGATCCCGCGCCCAGCGGTGCAGTCGGCTTCTTCTCTTCCGATTATTTTTACATCGTACCCGATAAGTGTACGGAGTGCGTCACGTTCCACGATGAGCCGCAATGCGCGGCTGTCTGTCCGGTTGATTGCTGTATCCCCGATCCGAATTGGAGAGAGCCGCAAGAACAGCTCGAAGCCAAGGTTGCGTGGCTTGATGAAGTCGATCCGGGCCGGAAGAGGTAGGTCAGCGTGCAGGTAGGTCCATACACTCTCACAACGATCGAGACTGGTCGGTTTGCGCTCGATGGTGGTGCGATGTTCGGTGTCGTGCCCAAGAATCTCTGGTCGCGGACCAATCCTCCCGACGAGCAGAACCGTATTGACATGGCGCTTCGAGCACTGCTCATCCAGACAGACGGAATGAACATACTTGTCGATACAGGAATGGGCGACAAATACGACGAGAAAACCCGCTCAATTTACAAGCTCGATCATTCACACTGGACACTACTCGGATCTTTGGCTGATCGTGGCCTAAAGCCCGATGATATTACGCACATCATCCAGACGCATTTACACTTTGATCATTGCGGTGGGCTTGTGACGCGCACGGAAAGCGGCGAGTTGATCCCGACGTTTCCAAACGCTCGAGTCTTCGTGCAAAAGGACAATCTCGCATGGGCGCGAAATCCGACGGAGAAAGACCGCGCAAGTTACCTGAAGCAGAACTGGGAAGCCATTGCTACGGAAGGACTTATCGAAGAGATCGATGGTCCCGGAGAGCTATTTCCCGGTATTGAGCTTCGCATATTCAACGGCCACACACGGTCGCAGCAGTTACCGCTCATTCATGATGGCGCGGGCAATAGCGTGTTCTATTCGGCTGATTTGTTCCCGACCAAAGCACACGTGAATCTCGCCTGGATCATGGGCTACGACAACTTCCCGTTGACGACCCTTGAAGAAAAAAAGCAACTTGTGCCTGAGGCTTATGAAGCGAAATGGTCGCTGTTCTTCGAACACGATCCTGAGAATTCGTTAGCGAAGATTGAAAGCACCCCGAAGGGCTTCAAGGCTGCCTGAGAGTTGTCCACAAATCTGCGAGACGAGAAGCTGTCACTGCGGCAGCTATTATGTTAATAGTTATGTGATGATTCGCCAATCATCAGCGCATATTTTCCGCATTTGCCTATTATATTTGTACTCCTAGAAACACCCGGTTCTATTGCTCGGTGCCGGAACTGTCGTCCATCACCATTTGAAAGAACACTTTATGATTCGCAAAGCAATAGTGCTTTTGGCTTTCGTCGGCACCTTCGGTTTGTCCATCGGACTCGTGACTAGCGCTCGCGCGCAAGAAAAGGATGATTGGACGAAGCCAATTACTAAGCAGGGAAGTGCCGCACTTCTCTTCACGATCAATGGCCTCGGCAGCTTTAACGTTGGGGCTCCGGGGTTGGGGCCCGTCCCAGCAGCAATTACTGGCAACTTCAGCGAGTCGAGTCCTTCGGACTCAATGGCTACGCTGATGGGTGCGGCATTTAAGTACTTTGTCAGTGATGACCTTGCAGTGCGAATCCTCCTCGGATTCAACCACTCGTCCAGAAAGGCGCTTGACACTTCGAGTTTCGCTCCGGGCCAGACGCTGTGGGGCATCGGTGCGGGAGCCGAAATGCACTTCCGGCCGCTCTACAGCACGTCACCCTATGTCGGTGCCCAGATCACGCTTGCGTCTTCGTCAACCGATGAGCCGACCAATAAGGATATTACCTACTCGGGCAGCGCCTTCGGTGTCGAAGCATTTGCAGGTTTTGACTGGTTCTTCACCCGTGGCCTGGCCGTGGGAGCGGAAGGCGGCTTGGGATGGATGAGTTCAAGCTTCACCTCGACCCTGAAGGGTAAGGACACGAAAGGACCCGTGATGTCAAATATCGCGCTTGCGACGAATGGAAACGTACATGTGGTCGTTTACTTCTAAGATTGTTAGACATTGCACACGAAAGCCCTCCCAACCGGAGGGCTTTTTGTTACTCGGCTAATATTCTCGTAACTTTGCATTAGTGGATACTGACGTTCTCGTTCTCGGCTCCGGCTCCGCCGGACTTTTCTTTGCGCTGACGGTCGCCGAGCAATCGGCGCTACGGGTGCTGATCGTAACAAAAAAAGACCGCTCGGAGTCAAACA
>JADGPZ010000125.1 GCA_017882165.1 Candidatus Kapaibacterium sp. | reverse complement strand
TTGGCCGCTATGGGATACTGCGAACGGGAAGACGCTCTTCCGCAATTTCTACTTCGGTGACTACATCTCGGATGTCTCGATGCGCGACCTTAAAACCCTTCAGAGCATCAAGGCGACAGCGAAGCCTGCGATTGTTTCCGAGGAAGACATCGTCAACATCTACACGGATGCCGACCCAAAAAACAACCCCGAATTCCGCGAAGGGCAGGGATATCCGTTTGGAATCGACGTTCAGGAAGTTGTCTATTCCTGGAGCTTCGGCCGATACCGCGATATGGTGTTCGTTCGCTACCGGATCACAAATTCGAATCATCCCGCCGCGACCGTGGCCGACACATTAGCCAACACGCTCTTCGATTGCTGGATCGCTCCCGCCTTCGATGTCGATCTTGGTACAGCCGATCCAGGTGGCGCCGGTAATGATTTTAATAGTTACGTCTCGGATGCGGTCGCTACGGCAAATGCATACCCAGCGGACCTTTCGCAGCTTCGCGATCCGTATCGGACACACCCCTCCACTTTAAACATGGCCTACCAGTACCGGACCGCTTTTTACAAAGGGCAAGCCCATGGAATGCTCGGGATGAGCTTCCTGGAAAGCCCCGTCATCGATCTGAATGGTAACATCATTCCGAACGACGATAGCACGGCGCTCAGCGGGTATTATGGAAGCAAGAGCCTCTTTCAAACAAATCAGGAGGGCCTCGCAACATTTCGGGCGTGGAATATCAATACCGATCCGGCCACGCAGGATCTTCGATATGATTTCGTTTCCGCCGGTTCGAAAGATGTTGCTGCGGCTACCCCCAACGATCAGCGAATGTGCATGGGAACGGGACCGTTCACATTGCCGCCAGGCCAGCATGTCGAGACGACTGTCGCCTTTACTATCGCCAAAGCGAGCCCGACCGATGCCAAAGCCAACTTCGGCGCATTGCTTCAACTTACGGATTTCGCGCATCAGGTCTTCGGCGAGCCAAAGGTCCTCGACAGCGCAATCGTTGTAGATACTACTGCACCGAGTGGATTTGACACGACCTACATGGCAGTTGTCGATCACTTTTTATCTCCAGTACCACCGAACATCCCGAACATCGTAACGACATCACTCGACCGTGCCGTGCTCGTAACATGGTTGGACTCTGCGGCGGAGAAGAGTTTCGATTATGTCACGGGTCTGCACAATATCACGCGTGACACAATCTTTGTGCCACAGTTGCGCCGGAACGTGACGAAGAAAGATACGACACTTCCATTCCTCGGCTATCAACTGTGGCGCTCGACTCGAAGCGACCACGACAGCACCATTCGCCCGGATGGCGTCAACCCCGATGTGAAGCTTGGCCAGTGGCAGCTCTATAATTTCGCGACGGATTCCGTTTTCGCGATTGACACGTTCTCACACATCAAGGGAAAGATCGACTCGATCCAACCCCACTTTAGCCATTGGCATTATCGCCGCACGAACAATGGGCATCCGAACGATATTCCACACCATTATCTCGATGTCGGCGATGACAATCACGACGGCGTGATCACCGGCAGCGAGGGGCTGCTCAACGGCGTACGGTACTACTACTATCTGATTGCCTACGACGAGTTCGACTCGATCAATCAGGTGGGGCCGCTTTATACTGCCATCGTTCTACAAAAGAACCTTGTGCAGGAGATTCCGTCGAAGCCCCCGTTCGTTACTCAGCTTGCAGACAACTCCTCCGCGGATCTCGGGAATTGTATGGCGGGAGGGTTGCAGGATGTGACGCTCGATATCATGGATACGGGACGATTCCTGTCGGTCTACACGAACGATACGATTCTCGTGAGCTTCCAGCCGCGCTGGGCCGAGTACAATCCTGCGTATCTTTTCATGAGTCCGCTCCAGGAGTGGGTAGACGTGACGGACACGCATACGGGATTGAACAACACCTATAAGCGGATGCATAACCCGGCTGCTTCGACAGAGGCGTATTATTTCCCAATCGTCTCGCCAAGGACCCCCATTGTGGTCAAACATAAGATTGGCCAAGTGCTCGCTGATTCAACGTTTTCGTCCGCGTTCACCACGAACGTCTCCGCGTTTGCGCCGCAGCAGACAATCGATCAGACATTCCATGTACTGGCGGATCTAACGTTCACGCAGGACAGCGCAAATTATTCGCTGGACGCCGTAACGGCTTCTACCGGAGTTGATACTTCGATTATGAGTATGTCGCTCCGAACGTCGCTAATGCCCGATAACTATGGTGCCATATCGAATGCCATTCATGGGCACACGCGACCGTCGTTTATGGGCGCGCTTGGAGAGGCGACGTATGAAGTGAGTTTCGATGGTTTTCAGGCGACGCCGTACACGCTCGCGCCTGTGGCGCATCCGTTGGCGCCTTCTCAGACCGTGAGTTTCTTAGCTCCGCCGATCACCTACAAGAAATTCAATGCAACATTCACTCCGCAGGTAATGCCGATCCACGTGCGGCTGGCAAACTGCCCCGAGGCGGAGTTGCGCCACGTGGAGGACAGCGCAATCAACTACACGATCGAGTATAACGGCCTTTACTACAAGGACACCGTGGGGATCAATGGGTTCGTCTATCCGTGGTTCTATGATGGCAGCGGAGCCCATCCAAGGGATCCCGATACGATGAAGGTGCCCAATCCGGGCTGGTTTGAAATGGATGCGTATCACTACGCTGATAAGGGTTCCTTCTTGCAGAGCCATCCATCCGCAGATTCAATTGCCACCACGGTCGGGCCGTTCTACTGGCCGATCGACGTACCGACCCCGAATGGGCCCGACTTTAGTGGAAACATCAACGGCATATACAACCATCTCGTGGTGCATCGCCTCAAAGTTGCTGGTGCCGAGATCCTCTTCAATGCGCCGGAAGTGAAGTCCGATCGTCAGACCGGGGGCCGGACCACACTTGGAACGCCACATTTGCGGGACTTCCAACCGGGCGACAAGATCACGCTTTCCTTTAGTGGGTTGACGAAGAACCTGCCATTCCCTGGAGCAAAGTTCACGATTGTTACAAAGAACGGCTCTGCGATTAATCCAGCGAATCCGGCCTTGTACACCCAGAGTATCTTGGATCAGGTTCAGGTCGTGCCAAATCCGTACATCGTGACGCACCTCGGCCAAACCTCGACCGATAATGCCAAGCTCTTCTTTACGAGGCTTCCACCGCGGGCGACGATCGAGATCTACTCGCTCGATGGCACGCTGATTAACACGCTTGAGCACCGTGGCTATCAGGATTCGGTCTATCAGAACCCAAACAGCCCCGGGCAAACAACCACCACGTATTTTTATGACCGCGGGCCGGGTGACCGGAACTCGGTAGAGGAGTGGAACTTGCTCACCGCGGGCCGTCAGCGTGTCGGAAGTCAAGTCCTGATCGCCCGCATTATTGCGAAAGATGCGTTGAATAATGACGCCGTCATTGGCGAAGCAACCACGAAATTCGCGGTCGTAGCCGGAATTTCAAAATAGCAAGAAAGAGAACCGAACATGAATCGAGCGTCTAAAATGATCCGAATGAGCACGCGCAGGGCCACCTGCTTCCGGACGGCCGCGTTCCTTTGTGGGTTCCTCGCGCTTGCGAGCGCGCTTGCGAATATTGCGTCCGCGCAAGGGGGGTTGACGACCGGAACAACCGGCCAGAACTTCACGAACGCCGGAGCATCGGGCTCCACATTCACAAAGATCTGGGTCGGAGCCCGCGCATCCGGACTCGCCGGAGCGTATAGTGGTCTCGCCGACGATATCACGTCACTCTACTGGAATCCCGCAGGCATCGCGCGGCTTCCCGGCGTCAATGTCAGTGCAACGCACACCCTATGGTTTGCTGGTATTTCGCACGAGTTCATCGGTGCATCCATCCCGATCAGCGACCGTTATCGCTTCGGTCTTGCGCTTACACTTGTCGATTACGGCAGTCTTCCGTATTCGACCATTCAGAACGATGCGAATTCCGGCACATTCAATGCGAACGACTTGTCGTTCGCGCTCACGTTTGCGGGCGCGCTTACCGACCGCTTCTCGTATGGCGCCACAGTCAAGTACCTGCGGAGCGCGATCCTCGATCTTGCGGCCGAGGGACTTGCCTTTGACGCAGGTTCGCTCTACCAGACGGATTTTTACCACATGAGAATTTCGATGGTTCTCTCAAACCTGGGGTCCGATCGGAATTTCACCGGTAATTCGCTGGCGGTTCTCATCAACAATGGCAGCGGCCTGAATCAGAATAGCACTGCGATCTCGTCCGAACTCAAGACCGGCACCTTCCCGTTGCCGCTCGTCTTTCGGCTCGGTGCGGCGACCGACGTGTTCCAGGGCAACGTCGAAAATCAGAAGCTAAACCTGGACTTCGATTTTTCAACACACTCCGATGGCCCGGAGCAATATAATTTGGGCGGTGAATACGTCTATAACGATATGGCGGCGTTCCGGCTTGGCTATGCGTTCAACCAGGACCAGCTCGGTCTGGGCGCAGGTGCTGGGTACCGCTACAAAACAGAGGATTTTGCAGGTACTGTCGATTACTCCATCAATCTGACGAAGACGCTCGGCTCGATCCACCGCATTTCGGTCAGCGCGACCTTTCAGTAAGTGGGGGTCGCGCAAGTGCGCGATTTTTGGGCGGTCTTGGGATTTTGAAACCATTTTTCCGGTTCGCGTAGATTCATCGAGCTTCATCTGTCTCTTTTATGATCTCGACTCGACTCTTCTTCGTTGCCTGCCTCGCATTCATCCTGCTCTCCGCTTCCGCACGTGGGCAGGGGCTTCTCGAAGCCGACGCTGCGGCGTTCCGATTCGACAGCGCGCGATGCGAGGTCGAGATCTACTATGGCGTCCTCGAGCGAGCGCTCGCGTTTCACCAGAGCGGTAATAATTGGACCGCGATGGTTGCGGCTCGGATTGAGATTTGGCAGAATGGATCGCTCGTAGCATCGAAAGATATTCACGACACACTGCGGCATACCGGCACGAAAGCGCACATCGATTCGCTCGGGGCCAATAAGCTCTTAGGAGCAGCCGGCTTCACCATTCCCTACGGTCAAGCCACGAACGCTGCATTCCTCTGGCAACGAGGTGCCAAGGACGGCAAGCCGACCTATGATACGATCCTGATTCCTCTTTCGCTACCAGATCGGGACGTCTCGCGCTTTACCGTTGGCGGAATAGAGTTGGCTTCCTCTGGAGAGCCTGCGGCAGGAAGAACAAGTCCCTTCGAGAAGGCCGGTGTCATCCTTACTCCAAATCCTTCGGCGGTCTTCGGCGAGAACTACACGAAGCTGTTCTGCTACACAGAGGTCTATGTTCCACGCACGTTGGTCGATCCTTCACAAAACGTCGAGGTCGTCGTCAGTGTAATTGATGCGACTGGTCGAGAGGTGCTATCGAGTACCAACAAGCATGCAATCGCTGGCGAGACACTCCCTATCGTTGCTGCGTTGGATATTGATGGCCTCGCGGGTGACACATACAAAGTGCGCCTCCGCGTCAAGCATGAGGACGCAATTGTCGCGGAAGCGGAGAAGACCTTTTTCTTTACGTCCGAGATGAAGCTCTCGGAGGAGCCGCCAGAGCGGTCCGGTGTGGATGAGAAAATTCTGTTTGCTTCAAGCGATTTTTCGAAACTCTCTGAGGCAGAAGCCGACGAACGAATTGCTCAATCGCTCTATGTTGCCTCGGAAGCGGACCACAAAGCAACCAAGACGCTCAAGGATCTGCCGAGCAAACAGAATTTCCTCTTCAGCTTCTGGCTGCAACAAGATGCTACACAGCATAGCACAGCACCGCTCGGCGCATATCGCCAATTCCTCTCCCGCGTTGACTCCGCGAATAAGATGTACACCCACATGAAGACCCCCGGCTGGAAGAGCGGACGAGGACGAGTATTCATCATATATGGACTACCGCCACAGAATGGGATCGACGAAACCCACCGGGTCGGAACATCCACCAAGCCTTACATTACTTGGAATTACGATCCTAACCCGAACCTTCGGCTTGCGTCAGGCGCTACCCGTCCGGAGTTCGACTTTGTTGACCTCCAGGGAGGAGGCAACTTTGTTCTCGTGAGTTCGAATGTTGCTGGCGAGACCTACGATCCGAACTGGTTGATTAACGAGGCGTACCGCCTTTCCCACTGAGCGATGCTCTTCCTTCTCCGAGTCCTTGGCTCGGTGCTGGGCCAGTTGGGGTTCTTCGCCGGTGTCCGGCGGAGTGTTACGATTGACAATCTCACGGCGGCATTTCCGGAGAAGCGAGCTTCTGAGCTTCGTAAGATCGCCAGGCGAAGTTATGCTAACCTTTGCATCGTGTTCGCCGAGATGCTGTATCTTCGTTACGCAAGCCGCAAGGCAGTCTATAACGGATTATATATCAATAACTTGCCGTCGGTATCTCATCTTATTTCTGGACCCAATGGCGCCATACTTTTGTCAGGACATCTCGGCAATTGGGAGTGGCTTGCGCTTGGTTGTTCGCTTCGGCTCGAGCGTCCCTTGGGGGTAGTTGTGAAGAACCAGCGCTCATCGTTCGTGGAGCGGTTCCTGCTGCGCATGCGTACCCGATTTGGCAATAAGATGCTGAACGCCGGCGACGTACGTGCCATCTTCCGCGCCCTGAAGAACGGCGAGTTGCTGGCGATCCTTGGAGACCAGACGGCCGCCGCAGAGGATCTGCGAGTGCCATTTTTCGGTCGCGATGTCCCGACATTCGAAGGCACCGCGCGACTCGCGCTTCAGACCGGTGCCCCGATCTTGTTTCTACAGCCATTCAAACGGACGAAGGCCGGCTACGAATGCCGATTCCACGTCGTCGAATCTAACGATCTGAACGGCGCGACGGCTGAGAACATCAAATTGTTGACCGCCCGCCACACAGCGGTGCTTGAGCAAGCGATTCGTGAAAAGCCAGAGTTCTGGCTCTGGCAACACCGCCGCTGGAAACATGCGCGAACAGATTGACGATGCGTGCGCTCATCATTGAAACAGCCTTCGTCGGCGATGTCATCGTTTCTCTTGGCCTCGCGCGAGAGATCAAGCGACTCGAACCGGGATCGTTTGTTGCCTATCTTGTTCGGCCCGAAGCTGCCGATATTGTTCGAGCTTGCCCCGATGTGGACGAAGTCATTCACTTTGATAAGTATGGCGACGAGCGCGGACGCTCGGGTGCTATCGAGAAAGCGGAGCAACTCAATGCGAAGAACTTCGATACCGTCTTTGCCCTGCACGGTTCGCGCCGAAGCCAACTCATCGTCTCGCATCTGACAGCAGCGCGCAAGATTGGTTTTGAAGGTATGCGCCACGCTGGTCTTACGCATTCAGTGCCAGACTCAGGTTGGTCCAACCGTTACGAACGCGCGATTCTGCCGCTCACAGCACTATGTCCCGATGCTCAGAGGGATACCTTACCTCGCCTGGAATGTGGTGCGCATCCGAAAGCAACTGAATTTGCATCGCGCTTTAAGCATACGGTTGTCCTCGCTCCGGGTAGTGTGTGGGAAACGAAGAAGTGGGGAAACAGTAAGTTCGCGTCGCTCGCGCAAACGCTCTCCGCACGTCACATTGGAATAATCATCATCGGTGGCGCAGACGCTCGCGATGCTGCCGAGTCAATTGTCACCGCTGCTGGCAAAGACATGACGCTCGATCTCACGGGTCGTTCGAGCTATGTCGAGTCCGGCGCCGCGATTGCGGTGTCATCGCTGCTGGTTTCGAATGACAGCGCCCCGGCGCACTTGGCTGTCGCCGTCGGCACGCCAGTCCTGACGATCTTTGGCCCCACCGTCTCGGCCTTTGGCTTCGCACCGCCCTTGGGCAGGGGAGAGGTGATTGAAATTCAAAACATGTGGTGCCGCCCGTGTGCCTCACACGGGAGCAATACGTGTCCGATCTACACGCATGCTTGCATGGAAGACATTGGCGTCGAGACGGTTGCCGAGCGAGTCATTGCGGCATTATCGTCACAGGCATCGCGTTCTCTGTCATCGTGACGAAATCAAATTCAACGCCGCTTCGCAAGCGCCTTGCCGAGTTGGCCTTTCTCTTGTTTCTTCTCTCGGTTGCCCCAGTCGTGTATGCGGCGGCCGAGATCGAGCGGAAAGACTTGCGGCGCGCGCCGATCACCCGAGTAATGACGCAGCGCCGCCGGAGCCGCGCGCTCTATCGGCATTACGGCACGGCGTTGCCATCGCCATTTGTCTTTCAGATTCTATCAATCGCATGAAGGAGTACTCTGCCCTGCTCGAAGATGAGCAATTCAAGCACGGCACGCGCGCAGGCAATCTGAAGACGGCGCTGACCATGCTGACCGACATGCTGATCGAACTCAACGCGCTCGAAATCTACTACCAGAAGCCGGCCTCGAAGGCAATTGCCCCAAAAGAAATTAATGCGCTCCGGGAGAAGATCGAGTACTTGAAGCGGCTGTTGCAAGAAAGCATGGAGCCAGCAAATGACCCATCGGTCTGATCTGACCGATAGGACCGATTGGAGTCACAAGAACCATGAAACTCTACACCAAAACCGGCGACGACGGCACCACAGGACTCTTCGGCGGAGGCCGCGTCCCGAAGGACTCGCCGCGCATCGAAGCCTACGGCACCGTCGATGAACTGAACTCCTGCATCGGCCTCGCCCGCGCAGCATCCGGTGGCACGTTCGCGGAGTTGTTGCAGCGCATCTCGGAAGAGCTGTTCGTCCTGGGCGGCGATCTTGCAACGCCGATTGAAACGAAATCGGATTACGCCGTGCCACGCATTGGGGAAACGGAAGTTCGCGTGCTCGAACTTGCCATCGACGAGCACGATGCCGCGCTGCCTCCGCTCAAGCGATTTATTCTCCCGGGAGGCACACCGCTCGCGGCGCACCTGCACCACGCCCGAACCGTCTGCCGCCGCGGCGAGCGATTACTCGTCACGCTCGCAGCGCACGAGAAGATCGGTCCGCAGGATATCATCTATCTCAACCGGCTCTCGGACCTCCTCTTCGTCCTCGCTCGCCGGGCGAACCAGCTTGCCGGCGTGCCTGATGTCGAGTGGCGTGGAGCCTCGGGAACTTAGCCCGCAGCCAACGCTTTTTGCCTCAAAGGATACAGTACAAATACCATGACACAACTCTTAGAGCAAGCAATGACGGAAGTTCAAAAACTTCCCGAGCGTGAGCAGAATGTGATCGCCTCCCTCATCTTCGAGGAAATGCTCGACGAACGCAAATGGGACGAAGCGTTTGCGAATTCGCAGGATCAGCTCTCCACGCTGGCCGATGAAGCGCTCGCGGAATACCAGAGTCGCAAAACTTTAGCCGCGAAGCGGCGCAGTACCCGCAGCCTGGGGTGGAGCCGCACCATCGGTGCGAGCGGAACCCCAGGACAAGATTGCGTTTGGATTCGGCAGCCCTGAAAGGGCGATGTAAATTCCTCGCGTCTGACTCCGCCCTTTCAGGGCTATCATTGTCTTCTGTTCACTATACCCAGCATTCCGCTTCGCTTCATGCTGGGCTGCGAGTACACCGTGGCTCCGCCACTGAGACTGATTCCCAGTATCTTAGCCCGCCGCCGCGCACGAAATGATCGGACTGATGGACGTCATCCACCTCACCCGCCGCTCGGACCTCCTCTTCGTCCTCGCGCGCCGGGCAAACCAGCTTGCAAATGTGCCAGATATCGAGTGGAATGGGGCATCTCGAAAATAGTTGAAAATAGTTTTGTAACCGGAGGCACTCCCGAGCGTTTTAAATATAGCGGCTATTGTGATGCTATTTTTGCCGCAGTAAGGGTTTTCCGATGATGCA
>JADGPZ010000124.1 GCA_017882165.1 Candidatus Kapaibacterium sp. | reverse complement strand
GCCCGACCAGTTCGAATCAAACGGTGTGAAGGTGGCTATCGGCAAGCCTACTACAACAGGAAAAGCATAAAAAGGAAAAGCATAAGAGGGAGATAGAAGTTGAACGGACCAATCTCCGTTCGCAATTAATTGAGCGCTGCGATAGATTTGATCTACTAAGGTTGAATCGGAAGTCTTGATTGCAAGCGGAAGTTCGGAAATCCAAACACTATCAAGATGTCCTAACGAATCTTGAAAAACATATGAATCCCCCACATGCCGCTCGAACGGCGAGGTGCCGCCCTTGAGTGAAACAGCCGCGAGCGTGTCCTTCCCCGCCAGTAGCAACAAGCTTCCCGCGTGGTTCGCAATCGATTCCGGCTGATAGCGAATGTCCAGAGTGACCGTCGAATCCTGCTTGCGAATGGTGAGCGGTGCGTTCAGGAGCGTAAAATCCGAAGCGCTCATGACAATCGAAGTAATCGAATCGATGCGATTGAGACGCAGCGTGAACGTGGTGTCGGCCTCGCGCCAGAGCGGGACGGTTCCGAAGTCGATGGTGGCGGTTGCGGGCGTCTTGTTGACGATTGGCGGAGTTTGCATGACCGACACGCTCTGCGAGCACGCACAAAGCGCGAGCGCGGCACCGAGGATGAAGATTGACTTACCACTCATGCGAGCCTCCGCAAGTGAAATGTAAAGCGGCGAGCTAAGAATCCCAGGGGATTGAGAAATGACCTCATGGCAGGATGGTGGCACAGCCGCCGTCAGTACCATGAAACCCCCGCCCGATCCTTTCCGTTAACGATTTGTCACCCCATCATTTTTGGACCGCGTATGCATGATGAAGATAGTCCGATCCTTTGCCGTTTTTAGTTTCATCGCTTCGCCGCTCCTTGCGCAGCAGGGCATTCATGTTTCGAATACCGATCCGCGCTGGGGCGAGAAGATCACGGTGGGTTACATCGCGCCGGGTACATCGGCGTTTGCGAAGCCGGATTGCAAGGATACCCTCTTCTGCGCCGCGCTGATCGAAGGCACACTGCCCAGGCGCGCGATAATCCTGCCGATGCATCACACCAGCGGTGCGAGCTACGAGGCCGCGCTTACGGTGCCGGATTCGACCACCACCATCCGAGTCGAGATTGGCACACCACAGGCGATCTTACCTGATGGCAGCCACGCATTCACATGCCGCACCGCCGATGGAAAACCGACGCCGGGATATGAGTCCGAGTCTTTCGATGACATTGATGGCGCGCTCGTCCGCGAGCTTGCCGCCTACCCAAAGTATTACCGCGCTTATTTCCACGCCTATGATTTCGGCCACATGGTCGTACAGGAGGGAGGCATGAATCGGAGCGATTCGGCTTGGAAGGTCGTCGCCGGTGACTATATCGGTCGCATGACCAAGTCCCCGGACACAACGATCGAGTATTTCATTACCCTCGCGGCGCTATACGCGCGTGCCGACGATGACTCGATGGCGAGTGTCGCTTTGCTCCAAGCCTCCCACTGCACCGCAAGCGATCCGATTGTGAATGACGCGATGTTCTGGGGCCGATTCTTCTATCCTCAGATGAAGAACGGAAAGTATAAGTCTTCGGCGGGCGCAGCACGGGTGCTCGTGCCGCTCTTCGTGCGGTTTCCACGAACGGCCATGGTTGCGGGGTGGCTGGACATGTCGCAATATGATACGCTCATGCCAGTGGCGGCATTTCGGAACATCGCCAACGCATGGTCTACCTCGCACGATGTCGATGCGCTCGAGTCGATCGCGGACGCGTATGGTTGGGCCAAGAGTCCTCTCTATGATCCCGCTCAAGCAATGCTCTGGTGCGAGCGAGCGGATAACTCGTTACGCAGCGGATCGGGATTCTATTCGGGCGAATATGTCTATGGCTTCGAAGGGCGTCTTGGAAGAATCGCAGCACTGAAAATCGGACTGCTCGATGGTGCCGGCAAGATCGATGAAGCCGTTACCTACGCGCATGCGGTGATGACCCAGGTGAAGGATCTCGACGATAAGCGGGAGATCGGGCTTGCGCTTGCAAAGGCATACCTGCATGCCGGGCGCATTGACGATGCCAAACGTGCATACGGCGAACAACTTGCACTCGGGACCAACAGCAAACTCGATGGCCTGAAAGAACTCTACGAGAAGTCCAAAGATGGAAACGAAACTCTTAGCGATTTCTCGAAGCGGTTGACCAAGCAATATGGCGGAAAAACTGAGTTGCCTGTTATTCCCGATTTCACATTCAAGACGCTCGATGGAATGAGCGGCACGCTGGCGGGACTTCGCGGTAAAGTTGTCGTGCTCGATTGCTGGTTTATCAGTTGCCCCGGTTGCAATATCGAGAAGGCATCGCTGAACAAATTGGTCGAGTCGTTCCACGGCGATACGAACGTCGTATTCCTTTCCATCGCGACCGATGGCGAGAAGGCACTCCGGCACTTTATCGAGAAGACGGAATCGAAATTCAAGATCGTCCCGAATGGCTACCCGATTTGCCAGAAGATCGGCGTGACCGGTTTCCCAACGCATATCATTATCGGCATGGACGGTCGAACGCTCGGCAATGAGCTTGGTGGCAGCGAGCACGAAGACGAGCAAATGAGGCCGAAGATATTAGAGGCGCTCGGAAAGTCCTGACCTGGATTACGCTGATTTTTGCTGATTTCGCCTGAGAATGGTGGGATGCTCAGGAGCCAAGCCTTTCGTGAGCAGTCCATCAGCGAAATCAGCAAAAATCAGCGTAATCCAGGTTCTGGCCCGCATCTTGACCCTTATCCTTGGTTGACTACGTAAGGGGACATTTGGCAACAGAAGATGAGCGGCGGCTCATCAGCCATTCATCCGTGAGATCATGGATGACCCCAAGCTACGTAAGTGAGGAAGGGACAATTATGAAAAAGATCATTGGAGGAATTGTGGGTTTGGCGATACTCGCATGTGGAGTGCCAGCCGGTTACGGGCAGTATTTTCAGTCGCATCCGGAGCATGCGGTGCGCCAAGTTGAAATGTCAAACGACCGCGATTCGGTGATTGTCGAGCGGATGACGCCGTTCGATGTGACGGCGATTAACGATACCGTCACGCTGTTCTACCACGAGCCGATGCCAGACTCCATCATGCCGAAAAGTGCCGTGGTGCTTGGGTCTGTGACCGTGCAATGCGAATATGCCGAGAATATCTCGTCTGCGCTCGAGAAGTACGCCCGGAAGATGGGTGCCGACTGGATCGTTTCCATTCAGGAACCGCAGGCTTTGCTGACGGCCGACCATTGGAAAGTCTATCGCTCTACGGCCACGCTTCTGCGGGTACTCGATCCAGAATTTATCGATCAGGCTGCTATTCAGTACTCGTATTACGAAGAGCGGCCATTCGCGAATTTTGCGCAACTCATGGCCTATTTCAAGGACTCTGGAAAACGGCTTGCGACGCAGGGACAGTGAAAACTCGATCGTACCGCGAACCAATTTGCCTCAAGGTAACTTTTACGAACTTCCGCCGCGTGGTGCGGCGGAAGAATTACGAGAGTTATGCAAGGCATGCCCCTTCGCCGAGTTTCGCTCTGTTTCGTGGTTTTTGCGCTTGCGCTGAGCTTTGAGTTCGGCGCAACGATTCCTGTTTTCGCCCAAGCCCACGCTCAGGATCCATCGACCGAACACCTCTACCCCACGCGAAGCGTGCGTCCGACGGGCGACCAAACGACCTTCACTGTCACACTCGACACCAATTGGCTTGATGTGAGCGTCGATAATCCGGCTGGATACGAGTACACCGGCACCATCACGAATATAGACACGAAGGCAGACTCGATCAAGTTCTTGAGGACTCAGTACCTGCCGTGCGGATGGACATCGAGTATTTGTTTCGGCACGAATTGCTATTCTCCCCTGACGGACAGTGCGACCTATTACTTTCCCCCAAATGTGCCGACGTCTCTGATCATACATCTGTTTCCGAGCTTTAGCAGCGTTCCATTAGCCCCAGTGATGCACTTTAAATTCACTTCGGTTAATGGCCCAGTTGCGGATACTATGCTCGTTGTTCTCACATCGAGCTACACGCCCTCCGATCCGCATACCTATCGCTGGCAGAATACGGTGTTTGATCGGACTTTCACAGGCCCCAATAAGCATAGCGTGCAGGGGGGACTCGTGAATCTCACCTGTGCTGCCGATACGTTGGACATTAGGGCACACGCCGTGCTCCCGACCGGATGGACCGGCAAGTTCTGTGTCAATGGGGATGTCTGCGCCATAGACTCGACGATCCGCTATGCGTTTGCGGAGACGGGAAACGACACCGCTGCGGACTACCGTAGTGTGAGTCTCTCTGTGACCGTACCATCGCCGCTGGTGACTACGGATTCCGCCATATTCTACGTCAGTGTCCATCGCGAGTCCGGCACAGCGGATGATACTGGGAATTACCGTTTTTCGATCGTTGTGAATCCCGTTCAAAACAGTGTCGCCTCTGGCGAGTCTGATGCGCGCGCTGGAGTTATGGTTATCAATGCGTGGCCGAATCCGCTACTTGCGAGGGCAAAACTCAATCTCGATATCATGACGGACCGAGATGGTCCGGCGCAAGCGCATGTTTATGACATGGGTGGCGTGGAGAAAGCAACCTTTGATGCAGGTGAACTCACGATCGGCAGCAACCGGATCGCCTTGTCCGGCTTGGCAATACCATCTGGCGAGTACATCGTTCGCATCCAGCAGGATGGGGCCTCTTCGGGGCCAGTGAGGATCAATTTCCTTCGGTGATAAGTGCTCTGGACTGTGCCCTCGGCAAACCTCAGCACTTTTCACTTTTTTGCCCTCATGGATGATCGATCATCCACTTGTTGTCCACCTATTTTCTGCATTTGGAGTCTCACCGATCTGAGTTGGGGTCTTGGTGGGTCTGCTATTGGAAAACCTCAAAAGATGGTCAAATTTCAGGATTTAAGCGTTGCACCGGAGTTGTGAACTTGTTAGCATCCACTTACGCATGGCGCTGTGAATAAAGTAGAGATTATCAACGAGATTATCGACACTGTGTGGTACAAACTTTGGCTATTTGAATCCCGCCCTTTATTATCGCACGTCGCTTCGCATTTATCATGTGGAAAAGGAGCGAAAGCCTTGACTATCATGGCCGTTGAGACTCAGCCGAACTCGCCATCCGCCAGTAGCATTGTCCTGTCAATAAAATTCTGAATGAGCCAGTTGACCTCCCGCGGCCTTGCGAAGTGGACGAGGTGCTTCGCGCCAGCGAAAACGACAATCCCGTCATCGCGAGTTGGACACGATATTATTTGATCGTCTTGCCCATGTATTCTCAGAAGTGGTGTGCTCATAATCACGCCGCCAGCGCCCAGCGTAGGCGCGTGCCTTGGCTTCCAATTTGCGAGAGACGCATACGCCGCGCGAAAAAATCCTGGAGAGATTGCTCGGTACATCGCAATGCACAAATCTAAATCACTCTCCGAGATTTGAGAGTTGCGCCGCATCACGAAGCGAATGATCGGAGTGGCAAGAATAAATGCGAAGAGCGGCACATGCTTAACAACATATTTGCCAAAGAAGCGAACGAGCGGACGCAACTCACTGCCGCTCGTAAGACCACCGATCAGGATGATGCCTCGTGGTTTGAGAATGCTGACGAGTTCGAGCGCGATCGCCGAGCCGAAGGAGTAGCCGGCGATGAAGAGTGGACGATGGGATGAGATTGCATGTGCTTCGAGAAGTTGCCCCGCAAATCGTAGCGCGTAGTCGGCCATTGTCTCGCCCGGATTCATCTCGATGAGATCGGGCCTAATGACCTCATACGGCAGGGCAAGCTGCGGAGTGGCCATCCGGTGATCGCCACCGAGACCGGGAACGATCAGCAATTGAGTTTTTTGTTCGGGCACTATCCGTCTCGGATTCATGAATCGGTTGAACAACGGCTAACCATTGATGAACAAGAAATAGCTCATTACTGGTTGTTTTCGCCGGTTGCCTCGTTGCAACCTATTTTCTTGAAGATTTTTTTGTAACCCTGGCGATCTCGAGCGTTTTAAACATAGAGCCTCTCTCGTGATAGAGCGGCTCTACCCCATATCTTCGCGTTCGTTACAATTTCCCTCGTATCCCATGCTTGATCGAATCGGCTTTTCGCTTTTGATTCTGTTGGGTCTCACCAGCGTTGCGCACGCTCAAACGCTCGGTCAGCAATCGCTCTCGCAATCGTCGTACGTCATCGATAAGAATGGCCGACTCTTCGCGTTTGGGTGGAATTGGGCTGGGCAGCTTGGCGTGGGCGATAAGACCGATCGTAATACTCCGGTCGAGGTGCCAATCCCTTCGGGTGCGACGCGCTGGACGCTCGTCGCGGCCGGCGCGACGCATGCGATAGCACTCGCGGATTCCGATAAGCTCTACGCTTGGGGTAGCAACCGTTACGGTCAACTTGGTACCGGCACGCTGGGCGAAGTCGTTGTTCCGATGCGTGTTGCGAATCCGCCGGGCGTGACAGCCTGGAAGTGGGTGACGGCTGGGCGCGATCACTCGCTGGCACTCACAAGCACGGGTCAGCTCTATGCGTGGGGCAATAATGTAGACGGTCAACTCGGCACCGGCAACCGGTTCATGGCTACGACACCGCAGCCGGTACAGCGAGCAAATGGTGTGAACGTCTGGGCCGAGGTCGCGGCGGGACCGGGATATACTCTGGCCGTCAGCAGCGGTGGACAATTGTTTGGTTGGGGCGTCGACAGTATCGGAAGCTGCCAGGCAACAGCGCCCACTCGGGCATCCGATCACATTTACCGTGCGCTCACGCCGCTCAATGCGCTCAGCGCCGGAAACGACTGGGAAGCGGCGATAGCGGACGATGGCCATTTTGCCGATGGCAATAACGAGCCGGGCGACACAGTCCAATGGGCGGAAGCTACAAGCGGCGGATTTCATGCATTGGGAATCAAGACATCTGGCGAGCTCCATGCCATTGGCAAAAACAATCACGGCCAGCTTGGGCTGGGCGATACGATCGACCGGGTGTTCATACAAAGGCTAAGTCCGGAGATCCCGCAACTTAGAATTGCCAGGCCGTCCGGCGTTTCGCAATGGGTCGGCATCGCAGGCGGGAAGTACCATTCACTCGCGCTCGGCAATGATGGCTGGCTATATGCCTGGGGAGACAATAGCAAGGGCGAGCTTGGTATTGGCGTGTCGGCCGACAAGTGGAGTCCTGCGCGAGTGATGCAGGTCGGATATGCGCTTGCGATTCGCGGAAGTTTTACCGGGCCGGTTGTCGTCGATGGTCTTCCGTTCTCGGTCACGCTGTACGTCACGAACGTGAGTCCATCTTTGACACTTACGAATGGCGCAACGGACATGGTTCCGAGCGCGTACATCTATCTGAACGATTCCGGAATGCACGAATCGCTCGCTCCGGGCACGCTCGTTCCGCTCGCCAGCAATTCGGCGACCTGGCAACTCATCGGAGTCCAATATCTCAGTTCCGGTGTGGATCAGACCCAATTTAGATTTTTTTCCTTCGTCCGTGCGAATGGCTCCGCGCCGCTCCTCGTCCAGGGCAGCGTGATCCTCAACTCCAAGCCACTTCGCGAGTGGGCCACGACGCGGGTGCTCGACTCGATCACTATGGCCCCCGTGCCGCACGCAAGTATCTATTTTGATCCCGCCGGCGGAAATGCGCACGACACCATGCAGAGCGGCGATGATGGGACGCTGAACATGTTCTTCACCCAAGCCGGGTCCTACGATCCGTTCGTCGTAAAAGAGAATTATATGACGAATAACTTTGCGTTCGATGCGCCGCCGGATGGGGACTCGATTCCAACCATTCTTCTCGGTCCGGCGCCGGTGATCGGGACATTCGCACAGGCTTCGGGGCTCGATCCTTCGATGGAGATCACGAGTTTCTATTATCCCGATTCGCTCATTGGGTTTGCAATCGGGCGCAACGTGATCTGGCGCACGATGGATAGCGGCGCGCATTGGAGCGCCGTCTATGTCAGCACGAGCAATAACGATCTGCGGGCTATTCGATTTGCAAATGTCCGCTTGGGTGTTGCGGTCGGCGATGCCGGTGAGATGGTCGTGACTTCGGACAGCGGTAACACTTGGACGGAGGTGCCACCGATCACGGCGCATGATCTCCACGCCGTTGCCTTCTCCGAGCGTGACACAGCCTGGGCGGTCGGCGATTCTGGCACGGTGCTGAAAGGGTCGGGTAGTACCTGGTCCGCCGTGAATTTTCATGTTTCCAAGTCCCTCAGGGCGATTCACTTCCTCGATGCGACCCATGGAGCGATCGTGGGTAGCGGTCAGTACTTTCTTTACGATGGCCAATCCTGGACCGCCGGATATGTCGTCGCATTTTCCGATCTCCGAGCCGTCTATTACGCTTCGCCCATCCACCTTTATATCGGCGGCCACGGCACCAACACCTTCGATCTACTATCGCCGTCATACAATAATTTGCTGCTCGGCACAGGGCCGACCAACAGCCTCTATTTCCTGAACGAGAACATTGGCTTTGCCGCAGCGGATAGCGGCGGGAGCCGGGTGACTTACGATGGCGGCTTAACCTGGGCGCCGCTCGAAGAGGTGCAGGGCTCTGCCACCCCGATCAATTTCTACAGCCTGAACGGAGGGTTGCTTACGAATGGTCATCTACACCGCTTCAATGGACATCCGGCCTCAGTCAATGCCATCGTGCGCGGGCATGTGGTGAGTGGAGATCGCGAGACCGGCATTCGCGGCGCAAGGATTACACGGACGTTCTCAGTCAAGACCGGATTGACGCTCGACTCCGTATGGACGAACGAACTCGGAAATTTCGTCTTCGCACCAATCACCGATACATTCCACTACGATTACAAGCTCTATTACACCGATAGCGGAACCGCGAAGACACACACCTGGCCGAGCGTGAGCGCCAAGCCGGGGCAGATTGTCACGCTCAACTTTTTGGATTGGACCGCTCCGCCGCCACCGCCGCCGGATACGCAACACGCATCGGTGGCGCAAGCGGCAAGCCTTGCGTCAAACCTCACCATTGAGCGTGGCGAGGGCGGCAGCCTTGACGCAGTATTTTCACTACAGAAGCAAGAGCAAGCCGATATTGAAATCTTCGATGTCATGGGCCGCTCGATGCAAAGGATCGCATCCGGCATTTACGGCGCTGGAACGCACGACGCCGCGATCTCGACAACGTCGCTGCTGAGCGGGACGTATTATGTGCGGATGATTACCTCTGAAGGCGAGTTGATACGGGGCTTTGCACTGATTAGTAATTAATAAAAAAGAAAGAATAAACCATGAAGGCTTTTGGATTTGATCGGCAATGTACCACGCACGCCATGCGCACTCTATTTTTTTTTCTTTTTTCTTTCTTCATTCTTACTTGCGAAGCAAGTGCGCAATTCCTCGGCCAGCAATCACTCTCGCAATCCTCCTACGTGATCGATAAAGATGGCAGCCTTTGGTCGTGGGGATGGAATTCGAACGGCCAGCTTGGCATCGGCTCGACGCTCGACAAATCAAGGCCGGTTGTGGTCCCACTGCCGAGTGGTGCTTTGCAGTGGACTCTGGTCGCTGGCGGCGCGCGGCACGCGCTCGCGGTTGCCGATAGCACAAAGCTCTATGCCTGGGGCTATAACGGCGATGGCGAACTCGGCAACGGATCAACGACGGACGCATCGACTCCGGTACTGATTCCCAATCCTTCCGGTGTAACGGCATGGAAGTGGGTCTCCGCCGGACAGGACCACTCGATGGCACTCGCGACCAACGGGCAGCTTTACGCGTGGGGCAGCAACGCGTTCGGGCAGCTTGGAACGGGGGACAAAGTCGCGTATTCAAAGCCGCATCTCGTTTCACTGCCTACGGGCGAAACCGACTGGGCTGCTGTTGCGGCGGG
>JADGPZ010000123.1 GCA_017882165.1 Candidatus Kapaibacterium sp. | reverse complement strand
GTTGAATGCCTTCGCAATCCGCAAGCAGTTCAGAGTATCGGGCCGCATGGGCACGGCGGGAGGCGGTCCATTCAGCGAGGTACTTCAATTTGACACTCAGGATCGCCGCTTGCAGTGCTTCCATGCGGTAGTTGTGTCCGGCGATGACATGTTGGTACTTCGACTCCGAGCCGTGGTCGCGCAGGAGTCGCATCTTGTGGTCTAACTCCGTGTCGTGCGTAATGACTGCTCCGCCCTCTCCGTAGGCGCCTAAATTCTTGCCAGGATAGAAGCTAAACGCCGTTGCATCACTCCACGAACCAACGGATTTGCCACCAAACGTTGCCAAATGGGCCTGGGCAGCATCTTCAACGATGCGCAGATTCTGCCGCTTTGAAAGAGCCACGAGTTGGTCCATCCGTGCCGGCTGACCGTACAGATGGACTGGAATAATCGCGCGCGTTGGCAGGCGAATGCGCGCGGCTGTGAGATCAACATCGAGATTGTAGTACTCGTCGTGATCGATGAAGACGGGAGTTGCACCGGCGAGCATCACGGCTTCCGCCGTTGCGATAAATGTGTTGACCGGTACGATCACCTCGTCACCGCGCCCAATGCCAAGTGCCCAGAGGGCGAGGTGCAGCGCGCTCGTGCCATTGTTCACAGCGATGGCGTGCGGTGCGTTGTGCGCGCGCGCGAACGCCTCTTCGAAACCACGCACATCCGGACCGAGAATGTACTGGCCTGACTCCAGAACGCGCTCGATTGCTGCGGCAATTTCGCCGCGAATGGACTTGTACTGTTCTTTCAGGTCGAGGAAGGGTACGGTCATCTTCATGTAGCAGGCTGAAAGGCTCCCATTTGTTCCTTGATGGCTTCTACCTCACGGTCATCGAGCACCAGGGTTTCACGGCCGCGCAGAACACGGTCCTCATAGCACAAGCGCGCACCGAAGCCCATGAAAACAAAGAGATACTGGGTGAACACGTAAAAGTAGAAGAAGGTATTGTCACTCGTGCAACTGACAGCAAACATCACGGGCGTCATAATCAAGATTGCACGGTATGGGAAGTATGACTTCATGCCACGGCCCCACAGCAGACCGCGCACAAAGATGTCTGTAAGTCCAAGATAGAAGAGCACGAGTCCGATGATTCCGCCATCAAACCTAATGCGGAGGTACTCGTTGTGCGGCGCGCCGACCATTGTGATGTGTTCGGTGATCCACCTGGCATATTCCTCCGTGCCACCGGCACCGAAACCCCAAATCGGACTTTCCGCCGCTTTGTCCTCGAAGTACTTCTGGAAAAAGCTGCGACCCGAGTCCTTCATATTCAATGACTCGTCCGCATTTAGAAATTTGTTTTTCGTCGGCAGCAGCAGCAAGATTCCGACGAGCATTGCCATAACCAGGGTGCCGATGACGGCGAACTTAACATTTCGGCGATAGAATATTGCCACCAGCGACCCGGCGATAAAGACGAATGTTGGTGTCCGGCTTCCGGCAATGAGCATGAGAAAGATATCGACCCCAAATAAAGCAAGCAACCGCCACTCGAACTTGTCCATCATGCGCATGAGCAGAATCGTACTCATGGTGACATAGAAATAGGCGGTGACGGTCCGGTAGCCGATCACGCCCTCCGTCATCGAGCCGGCCGTCTGGATTGCCGTCCAACCTGTGGCAGCGTTATACCCGTCGAAAAGAGCGACGATGATATTGATGATGAGAATCCACTTGAAGTAACGCTCGAGATGGAAGTCGTTCTGAATGACATTGAATGCGACGAGATAGAGAAACGAGGGAAACGCGATCTCGAGCACGGTGCGGACTCCGGTGGACAAATTGTCGGACCAGAAGAGCGAGATGAAATAGTACGCGAGGAATAGCCACCAGAACTTTGGCGAGTATTTCCAAGCGCGGCGGCGCTCCGTTGTGCTGAGCTTCTGCCATACGATAATGCAGACGACCATTGGCAGCACGCCGCTGAAGAGTTCTACTTCCGTAAAGCCAAGACTGATGTAGAGACTCTTAAAGCCGAACAGGATATAGAAGAGCGGCGTCGCGAACGACCACAGGATCGCATACGGCCGCTCGGTCTTCGAGATGAGGCCGATCAACAGCAAGAGGATCGCGAGCGCGACAATCGTATTCATGCTGCGTGTGCTGCCTCCTTCGCGGAGTATGCCTGCGAGTGTGTGTTGCTCTTGACGAGAAGGGACTCGTACAATCTGAACTGCTCGCGTGCGATAATGTCATTCGTGAAGCGCTCTTGCAAACGCAAGAACGCACGATTGGCGAGTCGTCTTCTCTCGTCCTCGTCAGCCTGAAGCGCATCGAGTGCTCTGGCCAGTGCTATGGTGTCCCCTTCCGCGAAGACCACTCCGGCATCTCCGATGACATTCGGAATCTCGCCGCTCGATGAGCCAACGACCGGCACACCGGCCGCCATTGCTTCGAGCAAAATGTGACCAAACTGCTCGACCCAATTTGGAGTCGAGCGGCTGGGGAGCACAAGCACATCCATCAATGCGAGGTATTCGGGGATGTCTTCGTTGCGCACAGCATCGTGATGATGAAGGCGAATGCCGAGGTGAGCCTCCCGACGCTTCAGTTCGGGAAGCGCAGTTCCCGCACCGACAACGTACAGCGAGACATCCTCTGGCTTCGCCATCATTCCGACGGCATCCACCAAATCGAGCACTCCTTTCTCGACTGTTATGCGGCCGGCATACCCTATTATGAAAGCGTGTGGCGCAGCAAGATCGCGTGGCGCGGGCTTCCAGCCTGCGCTTGCAGGCAAGATGTCAGATCGCTCAGGCTGGAAGCCTGCTCCACTTGATGGGAGCTCGATTCCTAATTGAGGAAGTACTGAAATCGGCTTGTTGAATCCATGATTGCGAAGAATGTCGCGGGCCGCAGCATTTCCTGCGATTGCGGCGGAGGAGTTGGCGAAATTGAACCGCTCTAAGAATCGCTTGATGCCACGAGGTTGATATGGCAGATTCCACCAGGTAAAGAACAGCGCTTGCGAGTGCGGCGAAAAGAGCTTTACGGCGAGCAGCACTTCCGCGTAGGAGATGGCATACGCACCCTGCTCGACATGCACAATGTCGGGTTTCAAACGGGCGATGAGCGAGAAAAGCGAAGGGCCAAAGAAGTAGGCGCTCTCTTTGCCGATGAAATATGCCCGGAGAATCTTATGATCGACATTCGGAGCGCCCTCAAATAGGTCAGTCCGATTGTTATAGAGTGGACCCTTCCATCCCTGCGGCGTGACGAGCGTAAGCTCAACGCCGGGCAGCCGCGCGAGCGCGGCAATCTTTGCATGGTTCGCTCGGACCGTATAAGTATGTCCGACGTAAAGGATCTTCATGGCAAACTATTTGGCAAACCCAAGCACGTCCAGCATGGTCCGGGCGCGCTTGGCATACGTCTCTTCGCGCACGCGTTCATATCCTGCCAGGGCAATCTGGCGCGCTCGATCTGGATCACGGTTCAACGCGAGGATCTTCTCCAAAAGCTCTTCGGGGCTTGCGTAACACTCTATCTCCACACCTTCGGCAAACAACAGACTTTGCTCATTCGAGCGCGTCGTGAGCATCGCATGTCGCGTGGCCGGGATCTCGAAGGTCCGCATGTTATGGCTACCGTCGTTCTGTGGTCGCAGAATGTTCAGTGCCACAGGAGCGAGTGCAAGCAGCCGCGTGGAATCTTCACCGTACACGGCCTTGCCCATCAACCACTCCCTTGGCACAAGGCGTGATTGGTCCCAGCCATTGCCCCAAATCGCGATCTTACAACCCACGAGGCGGCTCAACAGTTTATCTCGTTGTGCTGAACAGGTGCCAGCGAAGACGGCATCGAATCTCGCCTTCCCCTCCCGCTCCGGCACCGGGAAATGAAGCGTTGGGTCATGAGCGAACGGAAGATAGGTTGCAGACTTCGCACCTTCGGAAAGGAATCGGCTGATGAGGTGGCTATTCCAGGTAAAGTGAGCGTCGTATTCGGGAATCGCGCGAAGCAGCCGAGATGACGAATTCTCCCTCTCCCATGGGCTGTCAGGATTGAAGTTGACGATGGGGCGATCACCAAGAATCTTCTTCGCTTCACGGAGCACAACCGGATACACAAACTTTCCCTTGATGATCAATAACAGATCGGGCTGCCAAGTTTGAACTTCGCTCAGGAGCCGCTTCCCTACCCCATCTGCAATCCGCGTCCGCAACAGCTTTTCGCAGAAGGCCATTTGCGCGAGCGGATGCGACTGGGCGTGCTGATCCCAATCAAAGCGGAACACCGTCCACCCTATACTTTCGAACGCCTGTGCATAACTCTCTTCGAGCGAGCCATGCCAGAACGAACCGGAGATCAGAATCTTCATCTTGACTTCCGTGCTCGGACAATGATATGCGGCGCAAAGAGTGATGGCCATAGATCCTCCAGGAATGCGAGCCGAGCAATCCGAGGAAGCTCGCGGCGGAGGAATGTTGTCGCATGTTGCATTCCATAGCCTCCGAATGCATCGAGTCCGTCGAAGATCGAGGCGTCGCCGTTGGAGCAAACCGATTCGATCTCGAATCCGGATACTTCAAGCATCCGCTGAAACGATTTGAGGCTATAAAATCGGATATGCGCACCCTTCCACTCGTTCGAGAAATCCGAGATCGAAGTCGAAAGCTCCGCACGCGTGAGGGCTTTCAGCCTCTCGCGGAAGTAGCCGTTGTTCGGCACGCTCGCGACCAAGATCCCGCCCGGCGCAAGCACGCGGTGAATCTCGCTCACGGTGAACTTCGGATCGTACAAATGTTCGAGTACTTCGATACAGACTGCACCGTCGAAACTGCCGTCCCCATACGGAAACCGTTTCGAGAGATCGTGAACTTGGGCATTGATACCCATCTTGCGCGCATTGGCAATGCCCCGCTCGCTGATGTCAATCGCGGAGAGCTGCGCCACTTGCTTGACGAGCCACGCTTGATAATTCGAGGCATCGCCGCAGCCGACATCCAGCACGCGATCAGTGGGCTTAAACGCATCCTTGAAGTGGAGATCGAGCATTTCGCTTGAGAACGAATGCGTCGGAGTCCAGCCGCTCTCGCGATTCCAATACTCATTGTAGAAGGAGGCAACTTCGTCCCGCGCGGCGCGGGCGTCCTGCCCGCGCTCTCCTGCAGCAAGTAGTTCGAGGTAGGTGCGTTCGATCTCATCACCATACGCATCCCATCCGAACGACTTGGATGATTCTGCCGCACGCTGACCTATATCAATCGCCCGCGCCGGATCCTCGAGCAGCGAGCGAATGGATGCCGCGATTGCATCCGAATCGTTTGGTGGTACGATGAGGCCACTCTTAGCGTCCTCGATAAATTCTCTCCCACCGGTATTCTCCGTTGCTATTACGGGAAGTCCGCTGGCCATAGCTTCTGCGATCACGAGGGCAAGTCCCTCCTGGATCGACGGCAAGCAAAAGATTTGCGCCGCGTGCAAATGCTGGAGGAGTTCGTGATTCGCTACAAACGGAATGTGCTCGTCGATTTCCGTGCGGAGTGGGCTTTGTTTAAGCCATGCTTCGAAATCCCGCTCCATGCGGCCAATGAGTTTGAGCCGGAGCTTCACGCCCTGCGCGCGGAGCGAACGCACTGCTTCGAGCAGGTATGGCAGGCCCTTCTGGAATCCGATGGCTCCGACAAAAAGCACAGTTGGAATAGCCGGCCATGACTCTCGCAAAATCGGATGGAATCGCTCCAGATCAACGCCATAGCGGACCTTTAGAATCTTCTCCGGCGAGAAGCCGCGAGCCATGAAGCTGGAGCGCGCAAATTCGCTCGGCACCATGATGTAGTCCGCCTCATGATACTCCTTTAGTTGCTTCTCTTCGAGGAGACGGTCCCATCGCGAACGAGTTGACGCAGAGACTCCAAACCGCTTGCGCTCTTCCTCAATTAGGCGGTACTGTTCTGTGATATGCGTTGAACCGCGCTCGATGATCGTGCGGGCACCGCGCGCTTTGGCCTCGCGAAGTTGAAAGAGAGACTGACTTGCCCAACCCACAAAGAGATCGGAGTTCGGAATGTGCCGAGTGGCCCGACGGTCGTAGAGGTTGTCTTTTGTAAAATAGGCCAGCGACTGTGCATCGCGCAGGGGCAGCTTCCGCAATGCGAAGCCAAGATACTCCGGGAGCGGAATCTCGACGGTGCACTTCAAGAAATTAGCGTTGCCGCGAAGTTCGTCGGGCAAGCGGCGATTTGGAAGCAGCCGGTCGTTGAGCGTCGTCGTGATGAAACGCTCCAGGTGTCCGCGCCGAAAAAGCTGCTGAACAAGGCCGAACGCATGGAAACGGCCGGCGGCACTAACGGTTACACGCATGGCAAACTCTTAACGTAACTCGATCTCTACAAGCGCGGCATTCTTATCCACAGACTTCCCTTCGATGGCATGAACGCGCGTTACATGCCCACTCACTCCGGCGAGGATGTTGTTCTCCATCTTCATCGCTTCGAGCACGACAAGGGTCGAGGTTGGTTCGACAGCATCGCCGGCCATAACATGCACGGCGCGGATCATGCCGGGCATCGGGGCCTTGACAATCTTCAAACCCTCCGCCACACCTTTTGCGCCACCTCCGAGCGTGCCGAATCGCTCGCGCACGATGCGCTCTCGCTCGGACTCAATGCGAACATCCGCACTGTCCAGCGAGCGTCCATCGGTTAGCTTACCATCGATCTCGAATACCTCGAACGCGGAATCGCCGTCCCAAACGAGAAAGTGGTCCGGGGCAAGCGGCTCAACTTTCAGCTCGGGCGAGTCGATCTCGCGCCATTCTCCGTTGATTTGAATGCGAAGCACGCTCTTCCAACCCGAACGCGGGGCGTATTGTTCGTGAGTGGGACTTCCCTACAACTCGCGGATCACCTGCACATCGCGCGCAATGGCTTCCCGGAGCTCTTCGAGCGACCGGAATTGCTCCTGCGGCCTCAGAAACCGATGGCACTCGACCGTGAGCGTCCGGTCGTACAAATCGCCATCGAAATCGAGCAACAGGACTTCAACCGTGCGCGCGCCATCGCGACGCGTCGTTGGTTTCGTGCCGATGCTGAGAGCAGCTTCATAGCTCCGGCCGTTCAGGTGGACACGCGCGGCATAGACGCCATCTGCCGGAATCAGTTTTGGCGCGGGAATTTCAAGATTTGCGGTCGGGAAGCCCAACTCGCGGCCCAGCGCATCGCCATGGACGACACGCCCACCGAACGCATACGGACGGCCAAGCCATGCATTCGCGCTGCCGGGATCGCCGCCTTTGAGCGCCAGGCGGATCTTCGTCGAACTAATCGAGACACCATCGACCGTGACAGGCTCGACCTCCTCGATCGTGATGCCGAGCTGCGGTGCGAGTTGCTTCAGGTGGTCGGCGTCGCCTTCGCGGTTGCGGCCAAACGCATGGTTAAATCCGACCACCATGGCTCGCGTGCCAAGGCGTGTAGCGATGATCTCGCGGAAAAAGTCGATATAGGAGGTTTGTGAAAACGCTTCTGAGAACTTGATGACGATGGTTTCGTCAATCCCCTTTCCCTCCAGCCGGTCCAGACGTTCCTCAATCGTCGTGAGCAGTTCGATCTCCCTGCCGTGGCGCTTGAGGATTTCCTGCGGATGCGGATGGAACGTGAGCAGGACGGAACGCTCGAGCCCTGCCTCGCGCTTGCGCTCCGCGAGACGCGAAAGGATGTGCTGATGTCCCAAATGGACACCATCGTAGCTGCCGAGCGTCGCGATCGTGCTCGGATGGTGCGTGGCGTTCTCTAATCCCCAAATGATCTTCAACTTCCAGAATGTAGTGGCGGGGTTTCCCCGCCAATGCTGGGCGCGGAAACCGCGCCACTACCAATGATTGATATGACTTCCTCCACCGTCATCGCATCCTCGACTCTCCACTCGCCGATAGCCTCGCGCCGAAGCTCCGTCACGACCGCGCCCGTGCCAAGCGAAGCGCCGAGATCGCGCGCCAGTGCGCGGACATACGTGCCTTTCGAGACGTGTGCCCGGAAGGATGCAAACGGCAAGTCGATTGCAACGACCTGAATATCATGGACAAATATACGGCGCGGAGCAAGCACGACCTCTTTCCCGGCCCTCGCGCGATGATAGACCGGTTGTCCTCCCTGCTTGATCGCGCTGTAAATCGGCGGCACCTGATCGTGCTCGCCAGCCAGTGCGTCGATCGCAGCGCGGACGCTTTCTTCGGTCAGATTCTCCTCGCCGCCCGTAATCTCGATCGGCCGTTCGAGATCGAAGCTCACCGTCGTTACGCCAAACCGTACCGTAATGTAATAGACTTTGTCGAGTCCGACCAGTTCGGAGAGAGTCTTCGTCTTTCCGCGCGTGGCGAGAATGAGCAGCCCTGTGGCGAGCGGATCGAGCGTGCCGGCGTGGCCGCACTTTACTTTCCGGATTCCCGTCGCGATGTTGATCGCCTTGCGAATTCGATTGACGGCATGGAAAGAGGTATCTCCATAAGCCTTGTCCACGAGGATTAGTGAGCCAGTATCGCCGATTATCAATTCTCGCGCGGCTTCCCGATTCTTCAGAGCACCCCTATCAAGCATCGGCTGGCGAACCCTCTCCGTCTGTGGGGGCGGACTTGGGAGCGTCCTCGCGGATCTTGCGGAAGATTTCCTCGACGCGAGCAACATTCTCCGCGGTGTCGTCGATATAGAAATGGAGTTCCGGTACGAACTTGAGCCGCACCGATTTCGTGATTGCGTGCCGGATATGAGGTACTTCGGCCTCGATGGCGGCGAGCGTTTTCTCGGCCGGTCGGCTACCGCCAAGCAAACTGACATAGACCCGCCCATTGCGCAGATCGGGCGACATCCGGACTTTCGTGACCGTGATGAGGCCGTCCGACAAATCCGCAAAATCGGTCTGAAACAGATGGGCCAGCGCCTGCTGCACTTCCCCGGCTACGCGTTCGGTTCGGATGGACATTCAGTTCGGTTGATTGAGTGCTCGGAAAACAGGTTTGCGCGGAGGACGTTCCTACATCTTGTGACAAGCAGTCAGCGGTGTCGTTAAGAAGGACTCATTCTTGATCGGTCGGAGTTACTTCAAAATCATGAAAGTCTGGGCATCGCTGCTTCTCGTTTTCTTCCTTGCCCTAGCGCACTCGGTCGAGGCGCAAAAAGGTATTGCTACGCTGCCCGTTCTGTTTGTTTCCAATCTACCAAGAATTGACTTTGGCAGTGTTCCTGTAGGCTCGTTCCGGGATACGAGTATCGAACTCGAAAATGTGGGCTGTGATACCTTATGGATTGAAAGTATTCTTGTGAGCAGTCCATTTGTTGTGCTTGATCCAAGACCTTTGCTCGTAGTCACAGGCGAGCGAGTTTCGGTACAACTTCGATTTCAACCGTCATTCGTTGGTGCTGATTCCGAGAGGTTACACTTTGTAATAAAATACCTGGGCGTTGTACACTCTATTGACACAATCCCACTCTCCGGAATCGGTGTTGCTCTTGAAACGGTGATTCCAAACGATTTTAGGGAAGGACTGCCCCTAATGAGCTTCGCAAACCCAGCCAATGGAATCGTCGGGATTCGCTATACCCTTGCACATCAAAGCCGAGTTGACTTAAGACTTTACGACCTCGTAGGAAGAGAGGTCAGTGCGCTTGCCGATGAAGAAGAAAGCAGCGGCCCCCATGAAGTCGTCTTCAATGCACAGGCTTACTCCGCTGGGGAATACATCTGCCAATTGAAGACGGTTACATCACAAGGACTTATATCTTCGGCGTCTTGCAAGGTAAGCCTTGTGAGGTAGGCATAATTTATTACGTTGCCGGTTCAGGCTTGGTCGTTTTCCGAACCCACACGAGTGCGTAGTTCGTCAGTGCTGGCACCGGATGGCGTTCGAGGAATATGCACTTCCATTTAT
>JADGPZ010000230.1 GCA_017882165.1 Candidatus Kapaibacterium sp. | reverse complement strand
CAGCTTTGACGTATTCTTCGGTGTCAATATCACGCCGTATGAGCGAGTCATCGATGCCGAGAGCGTATGCAAGCTTCTTGGCGGAAAGGCTATCGCCAACCCGGTCAACAAGACAAGACCGTAAAACATTGGTATCCTTATAGTTATCGATGTGAACGACATCGAATTTTCGAGCCCTCAAATAGTCTGTGAAACGAAGGGCTACTCGCGACTTTCCGGAGCCATTCAGCACGTTGACCTGAATGCGTTCGCCTTTCCGGACCAGCATGTCTGGCCGATCGATCTCGCCGCTGACGGGATGCGTAAGAACGGTTCTCGTAAAGAACTGAGCGCCCAGCAGACCGACCAGCAACACGACGAATGCGACGAATGTCCAGGATACAAATTGGAGCGCAAAGCGCTTTCGGCGTTCGCGCTCCCGCTCGCTACTTCCTATGACGCGATCGATGAACCGGCGTGTCGCCAATTAGTGGCCTTAGTGTCCCGGAAGTTTGGCTGCGGGTGGGGCGCCAGTCAATCCATTCGAAAAGGGATTGTACCCATTGTAGCCGAATGGGCTGTAACCAGAGCCAGGCGGACCACCAACGTATTCGACGCGCATGAATGTACTTTCTCCCAATTTCCAGTCCAGCCGGGCATTCGTGAGATAGATGCCGTTCATCTGGTTCTGGAAGGCGCTGCCGAACGAACTGAACGGCGAATAGACTGCGGAAACGTCGGCGGAAATAAACAGGTCATCCGAAGCCCGGTAGCTGAACGTGTTCGTGAACATGCTCAAACCATAATTGCCCACACTGCCGGACATGACCGACATGGAGTAGGTCTGGTGCATCGAGAACCGCGCAGGATCGAGCAAGGTGGAGAAGAAGTCTCCGCCTTTCATCGCATCCGCAGTGTTAAGTGGCGGATCCGGCCTCTGGATGTCCGAACGGAACTGGGCGGAGGCGGTGCCGACTGAAACCGTCGAAAAGACGGTCAGGAGAAGGAGGGTGGCGATGATATTTCTCATAATGCTTAGAGGCTTGAAAGCTCGTATTGTTTAAACCCCGCGCATGGGAAGAAGTTTCAATCTAACGGTCTATCCTCGTTACTTCTTGATCAATTCTTCTCGGAGCAAGTCATGAATCCCTCCAAAACTGCCGTTGCTCATGACGATTACGACATCGCCTGGCTTTGCTAATTCCCCGACTTTGTGGGCGATGGCAGAGGCATCTTGCAGGTAATAGGCGTCCTTCCCGTGATGCTGAAGCGCGGCCATGACCGCTTCAGGATTCAGGCGCTCCGCTTCTTTGAGTAGATTTAGCCGGGCGATCTGAGACATGAAAACGACATCGGCGTTCTCGAAACATTCGGCAAGCTCCGTCTGGAAGATGTTGCGGCGGGTCGTGTTCGAGCGCGGCTCGAAAATGGCAATCACGCGCTCGTGCGGGTATCGAAGTCGGAGCGCACGGAGCGTCTCCCGGATCGCCGTCGGGTGGTGCGCGAAATCGTCATAGATTGTGACACCGCCGAACTCGCCCTTCTTCTCTAAGCGTCGTTTGATACTTCTGAATGACGAGAATGCGCGTTGAATCTCGTCGAAAGACAGCCCGTGATGCCGCGCAGCAGCAGTGACTGCAAGGGCATTCCGGACATTGAACTCGCCCAACATCGGAACCTCAAGCTCCGCCTCCGGATGACCGACCGCCTGCACCCGAAAGCGGGACGAGTGGTCGGTGTACTGAATGTCGAGCGCGCGGAAGTTGGCGTTGTTTGTGATTCCGAACGTCACGACCGGCGCCTGCGAGCCTTGCACAACTTCGGACACATTCTCGTCGTCGGCGTTTGCGATGACGACTCCATTCCGAGGCACAAGATTCACGACTCGCCGGAACGCGAGCTTGATCTCATCGAGTGACGCGAAAATATCGGCGTGATCGAATTCGATGTTGTTGATAACGAGCGTGGTCGGAAGGTAATGGAAGAACTTCGAGCGCTTGTCAAAGAATGCAGTGTCATATTCATCGCCTTCGAGCACGACAAATTCGCTCTCTGGTCGAGCCTGATAGCCTTGTCCAAAATTTTCCGGAATGCCGCCAATGAGAAATGTCGGCCGCCGGTCTGCTGACTCCATCGTCCAGGCCATTAGCGAGGATGTGGTCGTTTTTCCATGTGTACCCGTTACAACGATCGAGGTCTTGCCCTGGATGACTTCGCGCTTCAGTAACTCTGGCAGGGAGGTATAGGGCAGCCTGCGATCGAGCACCATCTCGACCTCGATATTGCCACGGGACATGGCATTGCCGATAATCACCAGATCGGGCGCAGGACTCAGATTCTCCGCTCGATAGCCGGGGAGGATCGTGATTCCTTGCTCGGCCAGTAGCAGCGACATCGGAGGATAGATGCTGTCGTCCGAACCACTGACCGTATGCCCGAGCGCGCGCAGGAGCAGCGCGCCATTGCCCATGGCTGTCCCGCAGATTCCAATGAAATAGAGGTGCATCGTCTGAACCTTGATTTTAAGAGATTCTATTGATTTCTTAGATTGAGTTCAATCTATCCATGACGTTTACAATTCCTCAAACAACAACCGGGCCAAGGTCATTTTGAAAATCGCTCATCACGAAACAGTTATTTTTGTACGGGGAGCAATATGGCAGACAAAACACTGAAGATTCTCAGCAGCGAAGAAGTCGCAAACGGCACGCGGGCTTTTCATCTCGAACGTCCCGCTGGGTTTGACTACGAAGCCGGTCAGACGATCGATCTCACCTTAATAGATCCGAAAGATACCGACGCCGAAGGGCCGGTGCGGACGTTCTCGCTCGTCAGCGCGCCACATGAGCCCGAGCTTGAGTTCGCCACCCGAATGCGCGACACAGCGTTCAAACGCACGATCAAGGTCGCACCCTCCGGAACAGAGCTTGCCTGGGATGGACCCTATGGCTCCTTCACGCTGCACAAGAATGCCGCGAAGCCCGCGGTGTTCTTGGCCGGCGGAATCGGGGTGACGCCGTTTATGAGTATCGTCAAGGACGCGCTGCACAAGCGGCTTCAGCACCAGCTTTTTCTCTTTCACTCGAATAATACTCCTGAGGACACACCGTTCTTCCACACCATGACAGCGCTCGACCATTCCGACCCGAACTTCCACTACGTCCCCACCATGACCGGGATGGAAAAATCGGATCAGAAATGGGATGGTGATCAAGGGTTTATCAACAAGGACATGATCGAGCGCCACGTGAACGATCTTGCAACGCCGATCTTCTATCTCGCTGGTCCGCCTGCCTTCGTCGCCGCGATGCGAAAGATGCTCGCGGCTTCCGGCGCCGATGAGGACAATATCCGATTCGAGGAGTTTCCGGGATACTGAAGTCTTTCACTGCGGGTGATAATCTAT
>JADGPZ010000122.1 GCA_017882165.1 Candidatus Kapaibacterium sp. | reverse complement strand
ATCCGCTTATTACATACAAGATTTCTGCGTCCGCTCCGGATTTCGAGCCGTATCCGACCGGCAACGAGCCGGTCAAGATCGAGATTCCCGCCGCGCGCGAGAAGATGATCACGGTCGAAAAGGCAATCTACATGACTCCGGCCGGCATCGAGGAGGTCAAGGTCTATTTCGACTTTGCGAAGTTCGATCTCAAGCCGGATGCGAAGCCGCAGTTCGCGCATTTTATCAAGCAGGTCAAGGAAAATCCGAACGTGCGGATCGAGGTCAATGGCTATGCCGATACGGTCGGCAGCGTCGAGAAGAACATCATCCTTTCGGAGAACCGCGCGAACGAGGTCGTTAGCTACCTGCTCTCGCAGGGCGTTCCGAAGGACCAGGTCGCGATTGTCAAGGGATTCGGCAAAGCGAATTTGGCCGATCCGAACGATCAGGCAAAGAACCGCCGCGTCGAGGTTAGAATTGTTGGTAAGCAAGACTAAGCAGAGGCAATACCAAGTCATATGAAACACATTACCCGATCCATCGCAGCGCTGCCCCTGCTGCTCGCGTTATTCCTGCCAAACCGGAGCGATGCCCAGATCCTCAGCCGTGGCGATCTTTTCGGCCCCGGCGCGCCACCGCCCATGGCTGGCGTCGAAGCCGGTCTCGGAAACCACTCGCAACAGGGGACGTTCAACGCAAGCTGCAACTGCGCGTTCGAGAACGGTACCGGCTCTGGTCTGATGGCTGCGGCGTTTTTCGAACTACCCATCGACTATCAATGGGCCATCGGCATTAAGGTCGGCGTTGACTTCAAGAATTCCTCCAGTACCGTTGGGCTGATCGAATCCGCCGTTATTCAAGGCTCGAGCGGCGGCACCACCGATACGGTTGCTGGAATGCATCTGAATCGTATCAGCAAGGTCTCAATGACCTATTTGAATTTCCTGCCCTACGTGCAGTATCAATTCTTCCGGATGGGACCGTTCGTGCAGGTGGGACTTCAGGTTGGTATGCTGATGTCCAATCATTTTACTCAGCAGCGAGAGCTGACGCAGACGTCCGCTCTCATCAACGGGCAGACCATTCCGAATCTTCGCTTCCAGAACGGTACGATCGACGAAACCATTGACGACGGCCCGATCACCGACGTTAGTTCGCTCCGTTTAGGCCTTGTACTTGCGGCGGGATATAATATTCAGGTTTCGGAGCGCTCGGTGCTGGCACCGATGCTGACGTATGATTTCCCGTTGACAACCATTCGATCGGTCAACGCCTCCGGCTGGAAGCTCGGTTCGCTCTACGCTTCCGCCGAACTCAAATTCCGGCTGGATTGAGCGCTTGGTGAACCGTCAAACGTTCACGGCCACATCTGGCGCGCGTCTGTTCGCTCGGAATGGAATCTTAATTCAACAATCGTAGTCTTAACGTTTTCGTAATCCTAACCGGCCGCCCCGCCGGGTGTGTTACCCCTGTGTGGCGGCGCTGCAGGGATGGTTTGAGCTGGAATGACCGGTCATTCCCGCGCGATCATCCTCATAATCTCAATTTTTTATGCGCTTTCCTCAGAGATTGGGTACCTCAAAATGGGCCGTGGCCGCGCTACTCGCCTGCCTCGTGCTGCCCGCTACCACCGGTCATGCCCAGTTCGTCACGCAGAACGCGTTTGTCGGCGGCCTTGTCGATGGTTCAACAGGACACGTCACATGGACGAAGGTCGTCAACGGTAAGGCCCGTCCCGTTGATGGTGCCAAACCTCTCACGTTCCAGGGTTTTTCCTATCTGACGCTCAGGATCGACAACCTCTACTATACGAATAACGATGCAGGAACGACGCCGACGCTCGTCGCAAACTCCTTTGGCACCTTCCCGTTAACCCACACCCCAGACGTTGCTCTTAACAATGGCACGACGAGCAAGATCCAGGATACGATCGAGACGACATGGCATGAACAAAGCGGTGCGTTCGACATTGTGCAGGACGTCTATCCTGTGCAGTTCCGTAACAGCGGGCAGGTCGTCCTGAAGGTTAAGATCGTCAACCATAGTACATCCGCCCTCAGCGTAAACGCGCAATACCTCAATGATGTGCTTTCCGGAGCGAACGACTACGCATTCATGCTCGAGCAGTTCGGCTATGAAGGGAATCTGACGGTCAAGGCCTACAACAGCTCTCCTCCGAATTTTTACATGGGCTTCGAGGGTGATCCTTCGACGCTTGGTTTAGGTATCATCGGAGCGGGATACACTTCGGATGCGTTCGCACCAGCGCCAATGGGTCTCACACCCTGTACCGCTATGGAGTTCGGCAACGATCCAATCCTGGCGACATACACATGGGGTGGTCCTGGCAACTCGACCTCCTCGTCAAAGTTTGATGTCGGGACGATCCTGCAGTGGCCCGGTATGTCGGCACAACCCAACAACGGCTCGGACGTCACCACCGAGATCTTCCGTACCAGTTACGGCACGGAGGAATTTTGCATTTGCTACGGCAATGTAATCGCCATCGGATTGCACCCGACGCACCTGACCTGGAATAAGGCGTCCCGAACGTACTCTCCGAATCCGTTCAACGTGGAAGAGATCATTGTTAACACTGGTGGAAGTGCGCTCAGCAACGTGCACGTCACGCAGTCCGTGTCGGGCCCACTTCGGATCATTGGGGGTCCTATCGGAATCGGCCCGAGTTCCATCTCGGCCGGCAATGCCGGAGACTACACATGGACCGATTCGACCGCATTAGATACGGGTTGCAATGGCATACCCGGCGTGTTTGACCTGACGATTGATGTCTCGGCCAGCGGGCTTCCCCCGGGTAGCCTGACCTGCAACGACAATATGTGCAGCGTCACCGTCGATTGCGCGGATGTTGACAATGTCGCGCCGATCGTCGATAATTTTAGACGTGTTACCAACCCAGCGGTATTTCTGGACACGGCATTCAATGTCCACGATAGCTCCTCTCATGATTTCGGGATGCAGAGTATCGCATGGAGTCAGGTGTCCGGCCCACCGGCGAATTTCGTAGTAACTCCACCCGTGCAGATTCCTCCGATAACTAATGGTGGATATCTTGGATGTTCGAGGTCTGTCTATACGATCGACGTGAAGCAAAAAGACTCGGTCTTCGGTGGTTGCATTGGCTTTACTTTCACGGATTGTTACGGCAATGTGAGCAGAGACACGATCTGCTTTAACGATCACACGCCAATCGTCCATTACGACAAGTGGGCTCCAATCTTTGTGCGGGTGGGCGCATCGAAGCTGAACGATCCCGTCCATTCGGGCGGTGGCTGCGATAGTACAACCAACTATCAGGCAACTCAGTGGACGGTGATCGATACCCTGAACCAGCCGTATGCTCACGGTCTGAAGAGCGTCGATTCGATCTCGGGCAGCAATATGACCTTCAAGCGCACGGCATTTGCGAATGCTGCCGATTCAGCGCACTTCCAGATCGCTGTGGTGGATACGTTTAAGGATGGCTCCATTTGTATCCAGGCGACGGATACTGCAGGCAACAGCGACACGCTTTGCCTTACCTACTGCACCGTGCCGGATACAATCGCGCCGGTCATAACGGGTAAGCTGATTCCGGCTTACACGGAGCATATCCACGTTACGGATCGAGGGCCGTGGCAGCGTGGACTGGACCAGGTCTATCTTATTAATGCCCAGAATGTCGTTACCAATCCGAGCCCGATTCCGAATCCGCTCCTCTGCGTCGATACCTTCGATTTCGATGTCAACGTGCTGGATCAGTTCAAGGGTGCGGGTTTCCGCGTGGTCGCTGTCGATTGCAAGGGCAACCGCGATACGTCGGCTCAGTTCAGCTTAGGTGGTCTCGTGGACAAGAACCCGCCGATACTAAAGGCTACCCCCATTACCCCCGATTCGATGCTGATCACGATCACGGACTTCACCGACTCCGCAGCCGATCAGGGCATCGACTCCGTCTGGTTCACGGGAGTCAGCAATATGCACTTTCAGCCAATTGACCCGACCTTGCCAGGTGCGCAGACGGTGCCGCCGCTTCCTGCCGCAACGGGGACATTCGCGACCATTCACGGTACACCATCGGGTCTTCCGACCGGGCATCCGTTATTCCAACGATCCGTGTCGTTCACCGTGTCAATCGCTGACACAAACAACGTTCCATACTCGCCAGCAAGCATGACGATCTGCGCCGTTGACGGCGCGAGCTTAACGCTGGTCGGCGGTTGCTGGTCCTGGACGTTCCCGATGCAACCCGATTCGTTGCCGCCACTGATTGTCGGTTCAAACCCGACATGCAAGTCGGTTGACATCAACGTATCGGACAATCGGGCGCGGGATCGCGGTATCGCAGAGTTCAAGCTGACGAACGCCATCAACTTCCAGCCATTCGACAATAGGACGCTGGCGGGCAGCCATAATCTTACGTTGAATGTCATCACGCCTGGCAAGTCGGCCTACGGTAAGCTGTGGGCGGTCGATACGTTCGGAGCGAAGAACCCGACGTTCCAATCGGCCCACACGGCGGCGAGCGATGTCTGGATTTATGCGCAGGACCTTCACATGAAGGCAGCGAAAGTCGTGCTTCAGGACGGTGATTTTGCCGTACCGATCATGCTCGACACGTTGGATCCGATCCATCCGCCGCAGAAGAATCTGACGCAACTCCAGTTCTCATTCCATTTAACCGGGAGCAATCTCATCAATTTTGTCTCCGTGGCGAAGGGTTCGTATGCGACGGGGTGGACCGCCACTGCAACGCCCAATGGGTCGGCCGCTAATCGCGATTACACCATTACCGCGAGTGGCCCGGCCTTACTGGATTGGGGCGCGAAGGAGGACACGGTGCTGGTTCTGACGTTCCATGGCACCGCTAGCCCAACGACGGACGAAACGGTGATCCAGATCGATCCGAACCCGAACACCTGCGATAGCATCGTCTATCCCCTTAGCTACAACGGCGGCACGCCAGTGCCAATACCAGGAGGACAGAATTCGACGATCACCGTTCCGGCGCCATTCGGTAATCTGAATGGCGGCACGCTGACGCTCAAGGGTGCATGCTCGCCGTTCATCAGCGAGAATGGCGCCCCGCCGACGGCGATCTCGCTGGCGCCGATCACGCCGAACCCCGCGTCGCTCGGCTCGTCATCACTCCGGATCGACTACACGATTCCGGCCGAGGGTCCGGTCACGCTCAATCTCTACAATGGGCTTGGCGTGCAAGTCCGCACTATCGTAGCGGAAACACAGAAGCAGGGTGAATACTGGCTGGATATTCCGGCTGGAAATTTGCCGCAAGGGATCTACTTCTTCCGTTTGGAGTCCGGTGGTGAGAGCCGCATGCGCCGTGTGATCCTGGGCGAGTAATCGCTGACCGAGGCGAATGAGTATTTGCAAAGGGCGAGCTTCGGCTCGCCCTTTTTGCGTCGTTACGATCGCTCGTATAGCACTTTATACTTCTTGATCGCGTCGAGAATTCCGCGCGCGTAGTTCATCTCTCCGGTCTCACTTTTGAGCAGTGCTTCCTCTTTCGGATTACTGATGAATCCAGTCTCGATCAGTACGTTCGGCATCGCTGCGCCAACGAGCACGAGAAATCCGGCCTGGGAGACGCCGTTATCCCGAATCGTGAGCCGTTTCGACAACTCCTTCTGCACGAGCGCGGCAAACTTCTCGCTGTACTTCACATCCTGACTTCGTGCCATCGAGGTGAGGATAAAATCTTCGTCGGTCAACTCCTTGTAGCGTGCCCGTTCGGCTTCGTAGCTGATAACCGCGTTCTCCCTGGCCGCAACGCGGATGGCCTGATCGGTCTTGCCGGGACGCAGCATGTATGTTGTAAAGCCGGTCGCGTGTGAGGGCTTCTGTGGTGTCGAATTGCAATGGACGCTGATGAAGAGCTTCGCGTGCTTCTCGTTGGCGATTTCGCCGCGCCGGTACAGTTCGATGAAACGGTCATCCTTGCGCGTATAGACGACCTTCACTCCCGGCATCTCTTTCTCAATCAGCTTTCCGAGTTTAAGCACAATCCCAAGCGCGGCTTGTTTTTCGTAATAGCCGTTCGTCCCGACCGCGCCGGCATCCTTGCCGCCATGCCCGGCATCGAGGACGATGACATCGAGCTTCGGTCTTCTGTCGACAATCGTAGTCGCTCCGAAGAGAGAAGCGAACAGAATTGGGACGAGAAGCAGTATGAACTTCAAGCTACCGGTAATTCGTAAACTGAATCTGCAAGTCGAAATTGTTAGATACTGGCACCGCTTGATACCGGTGTGTTGATGGCTTCGACCGATAGCTTCATTCCCAGCGAACGCAGGACCGCGCCGACGCTCTCGATCTTTGGATTCCCTTTTGGAGAAAGCGTGCGATAGAGATTCTCTCGGTTCAATCCCGTGTTTCGGGATAGCAGCGCAAATCCTCCATTCGCGCGAGCTACTTGGCCGAGGGCGATGAGAAAGACACGAGGGTCTTCATCCTCAAGGCAGACCTTCAGGTAAGCAGCCGCCTCACTCGGATTCTTCAAGTCCTCAAGCAACTCATCCTCATAGCTCACCGAAGGGGGTTGAGTCCTTCCTTTGCTTGTAGTCTTTCCAGTACTTTTTTGCATTTCGAATATCGTTATCACCGATAATTCGTAAACTGGATCGGAAACTCGAAGGTCTGCGCGCGGAGTGTGGCGATGGCCTCCTGGAGATCGTCCTTGCTCTTGCCGACGATGCGGACGGCATCGCCCTGAATTTGTGCCTGCACTTTCATCTTCAGCTCTTTGACGAGCTTCGTGACCGTCTTGGCTTGCTCGCCTTCCAGGCCATGCTTGATCTTGATCGTCTGCCGGAGTGACATGCCGGTTGCCTCCTCGGCTTTCTGGTAATCGAGCGCCTTGAGCGAGACACTCCGCTTGATCATCTTGCCGTTCAGGATTTCCTGGAGCGCGCGGAGCTTCATGTCGTCCGAGGTATGCAGCACGATCGTGTGCTCCTTCGGATTCCAGTCGATCTTGGTGTTCGAGCCTTTGAAATCATAGCGTTGCTCGACTTCCTTGCGCGCCTGATTGATCGCGTTATCGACCTCTTGCGGGTCCACTTCCGAGACGACATCGAATGAAAATTGTTGTGCCATACGTCAAATTTACGCTGAGAACGAGATCACAACAAAAATATCGCCACTAACGTGTAACCGTTTCAGCCGTTTCGGGTCTTTATCCGCACCGCCACTGGCACACGCATTCTGCCGGTGATGCTGGAGAGATAGTCATTCCGCCATATTCGCGTCACTGAACGGACTCAGAATTAAATAATAATCCACGGTTCACAAAAGAGGCTCACTTTCCTTCGTAATTTTACAGTCGAGAACATCCGAATCGTGTTTCTTTGAGAGAATTCAATACGACATGAAACAGAAAATCGTAATCCTCACTTCGATTCTTTTCATTACAGTCTGCATCACGCGGGACGCGCGCGCGCAATGGGTGAAGACCCCTGGGTCTGGCCGCGCTGTGACCTGCTTGATGGCGAGCGGCCCGAATCTCTTTGCAGGGATCGATAGCAGCGTATTTCTCTCGACCAACAGCGGCACAAGCTGGACGCCGATCAACAGCGGCTTGCCAAAGGATTATGGTGTCGAGACCTTTGCTGCGAGTGGCACGGATCTCTATGTCGCGCTTTTCGGCAGCGGCGTTTTTCACTCGACCAACAGCGGCACGAACTGGATGACAACCAACAGCACATCGTATGTCTATTCACTCGCAGTGAACGGCTCGAATCTCTATGCCGGTGGCATGGGCGTTCGGATCACCACCAACAATGGGACAGGCTGGACGGAAACGGGTAGCGGATTGCCGAGCAGTGCGATCTCATGCTTAGCGGTGAGCGGCGCGAATCTCTTTGCTGGCGCTGGTGGACCAATGTTCGTTGCGGTTGGTGCGTTTCTCTCGACGGACAAAGGTACCCGGTGGTCGCCGGTTAATAACGGTCTGACGAATAGCGGCGTCGATTGCTTTGCGGTCAGTGGCTCGAATCTCTTCGCTGGGACCTACGGCGGCGGCGTATTTCTCTCGACGAACAGCGGCACAAACTGGTCGGAGGTGAATAACGGCCTCGCGAACCTTCTGATCCGCGCGTTTGCGGTGAGCGACGGGGGCGGGATCATTTTTGTGGGCACCGAAGGCGGCGTATTTAGCTCGTCCAACAACGGCACAAGCTGGATGGAGGTCAATACGGGCTTGACAGACCTCCATGTGACCGCCCTTGCGGTCAGTCGCATGGATCTCATTGCCGGGACTGACACGAGCGGAGTCTGGCGCCTCCCGCTTGCCGACTTTGGGGACGGCGTGCCGCAAAGCTCTGAATCTGGGGCTACCGATTTGCGGATTTATCCAAATCCCGCGTCTGGCCTCATCACGCTTCGAGGTGTCCCGTCGGATGTACGGCGTATCGCCATCTCAAATATGCTCGGTGTGGATGTGGTCGATGTGTCAGGGGCGGAAAAGCCGGGAGGCATGTCCCACAATTCCGAGATTACGCTCGATCTCTCGCGACTTCCGGCGGGGCCGTACTTCCTTCGGATTCAAGCCGCGACCGGGAGTGTGCTGCGGAAGGTGGTGCGGGAATAATGGAGCGGCAATATTTCGAAACACACCTTGGCAACCCGGGCTTTAAGGATGTGACTATCGGTGGCAAAACATATCATGCGGCGCATCACCTGCTCGATTACGTGAAGGTGTGGGACGTTCCGGCCGATATGAAAATTTCAGGGTATCCACAATAGATAAGGAGTAAGCTATGAAACAAATTTTGGGATTTCTCTTCGTGACGTTCCTTGGCTCTGTTACTTCAGTTGCCCAATGGCATATTTATAATGGAGGGATCGGCACTCCGGGTGAGTGTCATGCCTATGGCGTCCATGATACGACACTTTTCGCAAGTTTTATTCAAAACGGCCAAAACAGTGTGGGTCGCTTCGTTCCGCCAAACCAGTGGGTCGCTTCGGGTGGGTTCTCGAACGGAAACGTGACCTCCTTCGCATCAATTGGCCAGTATTTTTTTGCGAATGTTGAAGATCCTAAATCCGGGTACCAGTACGGTTATCGATCGAGTCAAAACGGATCGAACTGGTTGGCATCACATGGAAAAGAAGTTTCCACCAATGGACAATATCTTTTCGGAAATTATGATCGCTTTCAAATTACCTATTTCGCTCGCTCCCGGGATAGCGGTTCTGCATGGGATTCCATCGAAAACTTCAGAGCCAGTAGCACCGCCGCACACGGGTCCTGGGTTTTTGCCAGTACGAGTGGTGGTGTCATGCGTTCAACGGATACCGGTATAAGTTGGTCAAAAATTACACCTCCATCCGGGTTTTCTCTTTCGATTTTTGCCGCCGTTGGTTCTCAACTATTTGCCGGTGGCACGCGGGTGTTCCGCTCTACTGATTCCGGTATGAATTGGGTGCCGTTTGGTCCCGCCAACCGGACGATCACGGAACTTGCGGTGAGCGGCACCTATTTGTTTGCTGGTACTGACTCCGGGGTATATGTTTCGCTCGATTCTGCCTCAAACTGGAGAAGCGTAAGCGACGGCCTGTTAGCGATGAAAGGGGGAAAGCCTGTAATCACGGCGATGGCCGTGTTCGAGGATACGTTGCTCTTTGCCTCGATCGATGCCGGCTCCAATGGTCCCGGCTTTGACGATAATGGCTATGGAGCCAACCGCCCGATCCCGGAGATGGTGAAAGAAGCAAAGAGCGCGGTGCAACAACCGGTGGCGTTGCGGGATACGATTGCGATTTATCCGAATCCGGCCACCGGGCTGGTTACGATTCTCGTTGGTGGTGGCTATGCGGCCATCGAGCGGGTGAGTGTGCTGAGCGTACTGGGGGTGGAGGTGCTCACCTTGGACAAGCCGGGAGGCATGTCCCACAATTCCGAAATTACGCTCGATCTTTCGAAGCTTCCGTCGGGTACGTACTTCCTTCGGATTCAAGCCGCG
>JADGPZ010000121.1 GCA_017882165.1 Candidatus Kapaibacterium sp. | reverse complement strand
TTCCAAATAGTGGGTTCAGCTTAGCATACAGGAATCCGAGAAAGCAATCCGCGTGATCGGTTCAAATCTGCGTAATCCAGGTTCAAATATCTATTGAAAGAATCCGTTCGTTTTTTTGAGACTCACAAAGCCCGCGAGCGCGCGGCCATCGTCACCCTTATTCGCTCGAACGACGAAGAAACGCGCGCCCGAGCACTCGAACATCTCAGCGAACTTGCGTTGCTGGCCGATACTGCCGGTGCCGATGTGCTCTATCGCCTGACGCAGGAGCGGCCCACGCCGGACGTTGCACTCTATCTCGGCAAGGGTAAAGTCGAAGAGCTGAAAAAGCATATCGAAATGCTCGAGATTCAACTCGTGCTTTTTGATGATGACCTTTCTCCAGTCCAGATCCGAAATCTCGAAAAAGAACTTGGCGTCAAGATTCTCGATCGCTCAGGCCTCATCCTCGACATTTTCGCCAGCCGTGCCCGAACGCGCGAAGCAAAAACGCAGATCGAGTTGGCGCAACTTGAGTATTTACTTCCTCGGCTCACACGCGCTTGGACTCACCTATCCAAGCAAATGGGCGGCATCGGCACGAAGGGACCCGGCGAAACGCAGATCGAAACAGATCGCCGGTTAGTCAAGACGCGCATCTCCATTCTCAAAGAGAAGCTCGCTGAGATCGAGCGCCAGCACCGCACGCGCCGCGAAGGACGTTCCGATGAACTCACGCGGATCGCGCTGGTTGGCTATACCAATGTTGGAAAATCTTCACTGCTGAATACGATTGCATCCGGTGTGTCGGAAGTGTTTGTCGAAAACCGGCTCTTCGCCACGCTCGATGCAACGACGCGCGCGATGGCACTCTCGCACGGGCGTCAGGCGCTCGTGACCGACACGGTTGGGTTTATTCGCAAGCTGCCGTCTCGCCTGATCGCTTCGTTCCGCACGACGTTGCGCGAGGTGGAAGAGGCAGATATTTTGCTTCACGTTGTCGATATTGCCAGTCCGTCATTCGAAGAACAGATCGAGGTTGTCTACGAAACGCTCCGTGAGTTGGATGCGCATTTGAAGCCGACGATCATGGTCTTCAACAAAATCGACGCGCTCAGCGACGATCGCCAGCAGATCACGCACGAACTCCGCGTCCAGTACCCGCACGCTGTTTTCGTTTCGGCGGAGCGCGGTATCGGGATCGAGCAGTTAAAGAACGAGATCGAGAAAGTCATTACCGAAGCGTCGTTCGAACTCACTGTTGAGATTCCGCTCGCGCATTACGAGATCGCTTCGCGCCTGCACGACCTCGGCGAGGTAACCGAGCGCGTCTTCACTGAGACGCACGTGCGTTTGCGACTTCGTGTCCACGCGCGGAACAAAGAGCGCGTCGAGCGGTTGCTGGCGACTGCGGCGTAAGTTCGTGCCGGCGCCTCCACCTCATCCCTTCTCTTTCAAGCTGGTATCATGCGATTCGACTACAAACGCGCGAACCCCGAGGCCGCTGCCGCGATGCTCGCCTTCAATTGGTACAGTCACGAGACACAGCTCGACGCCAAGTTGGTTGAACTCATCAAGATTCACGCGTCGCAGATCAATGGCTGCGCGTTCTGCCTCGATATGCACACTCGGGATGCGCTGGCACTCGGCGAGACCTCGCGAAGGCTGCATGTCCTCGCGGCATGGGAAGAGAGTGGGATGTTCTCGGAGCGTGAGAAGGCTGCACTTCGGCTAACAGAAGCCGTGACGCGAATCAGCAAGCGAGGAGTCCCTGATGAGCTTTACGAAACGGTCCGAACCCATTTCGATGAACGAGAGTATGTGGACCTCATCAGTGTTATCAATATTATCAACTGCTGGAATCGCATCGCCATCGCAACCGGGCTTGAACCGCCAGAGCAGACATAGGCGAGCGTATCGGGCGCTGCTGGCCACATCGTAAGTCTCTTCGTTGGGAGCGCGACGCCGTCCGCGCACCCAACGGGCATCAGCATTTACCGCTTAATCATCTTCTCTCGCACACAGTTACCACCGGCTCTGACTTCAAGCAGATACACTCCTGCGGGAGCGTTACCAATCGAAAGCGTTTCATCATACTGCGGTGAAGCGGGGAGTTCCTTGAAGAGAATGTCTCTGCCCGTAATATCGAATACATGGTAGGAAATTGCCTGAGTGCTTGGCCGATCGTGGGCGATCGACTCGACATGGAGTTTGAACTCGCCATTCGATGGATTGGGAGAGAGACTGACTCGCGTCACGGATTGAGCGATGGCGAGAACGTCCGCCTTCGCTTGCACCACAATGTTACCCGTGATGACGGTGTCGCATACTCCATTCGAGAGCGTTAGCCGCACTTGATAGCTGCCCGTTGCAGCATACCGATGCTGGGGTTTCTCGATGGTATCCATCGCCGAGCTATCGCCGAAGTTCCACGACCAATGGGTGACGTTCGATGCCGTGACCCCAAATGAAATCGAGTCGCTAGGAGCGATCGTATCGCTCGGCAGTCCGATCGTTACCGTTGGTCGCGCGAGAACTGTCACCGTGACTTCCGCAAATCCCGCGCCTGAGATATTCTCATCGCAGTAGCAGTAGGTGAAGGTGCCGGTATTCGTTGCGGCCACGGTTGCAGCCGTACCGGCCTTCAACCATTGCGCATTCCGGGAGTCGTAGGGTGGACCGATTGCACGAACTTGCGCGGCACTTCCCTTAAACCAATTGCGACGCCCATGCAGAGAATCGGATGCGGCGAGCGAGATATTATCTCCTTTGCACACCGTGCTCGGCGCTGAAGCAGTTGGGTTCGGCTGTGGAGGAATGTGTGTGATGATCGACATCTTCGGATCGCCGACAATCACATCCATCCATGAAGCGAGCGGCGAGGCCATTACATAGGACTCGGCCATATTGAACGGCATGTCCTGTGACGTGTCGGTATAGCGCTCGAACAGCACCTGCACCTGGGCCAATGCGGCCGTGTATGGTTCATAGACATAGCCCTTGATCCCGCTCACGCCTTCCTGAAGCCAGTCGGCGACCAGAGACTGTCCGTACCCCGTTCCGGGTTGAAAGGAACGCCCGCCCGTGGAGACATACGTCTCGGCGATGGAGCCTGGGAGCCAGGTGTTCATGGGATTCGCATGAGTGCTATATCGCCAGAAGTGATCGTCGTTGCTTCCCCAACTGACGTATCCGATCACATTCTGTTCGTGCGTAAGATACACCGAGTCCGCATTGAGTACCACATTCCATCCTCGGGTCGCGAGGATCGGCGCAACCTGCTGCATGAAGAGATTGTAGTTGCCATCGATAGGCGTCGGGTCTTCATCCAAAATAAACTGTGCCTTCGATTGATCGACAAACGTATTCGGCCCGCTGCTGTCGATCATGCGAAAGATGCCGGCATTCGTATAGCCATCGAGTCGTGTAATGAGATAGAAATGGTACTTCGCTCGCGTGAAGTGTTCGCGCTTGCCGCCGTAGTTCTGCTGATACCAGCCGTTCTTGCCGATCTGCGAGCTATCGACGCCCAGGATTAGCATGAGATCGCTCTCGACCGAGGAGGCATTGCTTCCGGAGCGATAGACGCCGAGCGGCATTCCTTTCGTCGTCACGAGATAGTTGAGAGAATCCTTCAGTTTGGTCTGGATCAGATAGGTCTCGACTTGCTTCCGGAGCGAGATGAACGTCAGGCTGTCAATCTGCTCCGTGGCAGGCACACTGATGTGGATGATGTTCCGGGCGGCGATGTGGCGCTTTGCGGCGAAGTATGCACCGATCGCTTTCGAGCTGTCACTATTGTCGTTGACAATGAGACCGACATCCGAATAATCGACGGGCGCTTGTGCCCGCGCGATAGAAACCATCACCATGCTGGAGAACGCCAGCACAAGCATGGCAATGACTCGCGGAGAACGACTGATCAGGGAAGAATTCATGGTCGTTGTATTATCGTTTGAGACAGAATCCATGGCAACGAACACCCCACGTTTTATTTTAGGTCACAGCGGATGAGCGATAACTCCTGCTTTGAACGTTTGGAAGAGCCATGCACGTCTTCGGCGCATGCACTTTCGCACTCCTTACTTGAATCCCCCAACGACCGTTCCGAGCGCCGCGCGGAGCGAGAACCAAATGAATTGGAGCAACTCTTCTTCTTTTGCGCGGGTGCGTGTCGTTGTAGCTGTTACGACTGTGGTCACGGAGTCGCCGGGATTATCCTTTCTCAGGATAAATGTATTGGCGGCCAGCGTACTAATGCCCTCAATAATACCGGCAGAATCCTTGCTATCCGCTGCCAACACTTTCATCGACACCTGATGATAGCGGGGTGTCAACGTCGTTGTGGAGGTGCCCGCCACGATCTCCATTTTGAGACAGGCTGTATCCAACTGCCCGTCCGTAATTTCCTTACGTTCGTTCGGGACGAGAAATGTGTTCACTCGACTGACCGAGAACGACCCGACCGTTGCATCCATAGAAAGATTGAATGCGGAATCATGCAGAGGATACTGGGCGCTAATTGCGAGAACCGACTGACCGACGAACACACCGTGCAAATCGAGTTGCATCGGTAGCCGGTAAAGCGCACTCTTGGAGTCTGTCGTGAACGGCGATGCGATGATGTTCAAATGGTCGAAGTTGAGAACACCAGCCACAGCGCTTCCGGCCGCACGTTCGCGATACCGGACATACCCATCCTTGAGGCCAATGGTACGAACGGTGATGGGGAATGTGATCTTTCGAACAAGATCGTTTACCATGAACGCTTCCGGCGGGTGTGGATCTGCCGCCATGCGCTTGTCCGTATAGGAGTCGAGCGTCCAAACCGACGACACGACACTTCGAACGGCGACACGCCGGCCAGAGAGCAATCCTGCGACATATATTCCTTCGACCCGGAGATTCGCACATCGAAAGTCTGTTCTCGCTTGAGGGTACTGGTACCGGGCGGCGAAACCATCCTCGGATAACTTCGGAATATAGCCGAGGCTATCGATCGTCACGAGAGAATCGCGAAGATTTCCTTGTAAGTTTCTCAACTCGATTGTGTAGAGACCTTTGCCATCATCAAAGCTCAGACTCGGAACGCGAAACTTCACTTGCTTCGAAAACAGCATCGACTGATTCTTCAGCGACTTGGGATCGAGGTTGAATTCCCATACACCGACGCTTACGCCTTTCGTTACCATCTTGGATGCGGTCCGGGCACTATCCTTGGCAACCGAAGTATACTGGATGGTACCATGAGGAAGATCGATGCGGCCAACATGGATTGGGAATGAGAGGGAGCTTGCGAGACCACCGGAAGATGCCGACGGTTTGCTTCCGCCGCGCTTAGCTCCTCCGCGCTTCGGTCCACCGCTGACCGAGCGCTGATGGGCCGACCAAGATGCCGTCTTCAACACTCCGAGAGACAGGCCGTTGCCATCGAGCAGTTTGCCGAAGTCGATGGCTTCCGCCCGCGTCCCTGCAAGCCGGTACTCGCTTCCACTCGCGGAATATGCGGCGCTCCCCATGGTGAGCAGATGCTCTCTCATGTCAGCGTGCACTCTGCCTAATTTCAACACGGCGTCGTTGGCAGTGTAGCTGAGTTGGGGAATGTCGAACACCACCTGCTTCGAATAGAGAGGTTCTTTGGATGGCTTCTTCGGATCGAACTGAAATTCTGAAGCTGTGAGGTCGATGTCCTTGAGAAGCACCCAGCTGCCGTGCGACAGAGTAAGTCTCAGATTTCCTTTGGGAAGATCGAGCAGCCCGACACGAATCGGAAATGCGATCATTGCGGGAATCGTGTTTTGGGTGGCCTGCCATGAGTGGGCCGTACACGACCGGATCGCGACCCCTCTACCCGCCAGGAGGCCCGCAAAGTCGATGCCCTCGCCGCGTACACCAGCAAACTGGAGATCGTTCTCCTCTTCGATTGGAAGCGTTCGCGTTGGATTGTATCCTATCGTGTCGATCGTGAGAAGAGAGTCTTCTGTGTTTACGACGAGATTCCGGATTTGGTAGACGTACAATCCTGCCGAGTCAGTGAAATCGAGGGACGGTATTGTGAGCTGGAGCCCTTTCGAAGTTACGCCGGGAGCGGGAACCGTCTTCGAATCCCATTTCACCCGGTAGGTCTTTAGCGAGACCATTCCAGTCTGGACATCGCCAGTGGAAGATGCGCTGAAGAACCGGACATTCGCGAAGATGACGGTATCGAGTGAGATACTGGGAGTATTGGAAGTCTGCGCACGCATGGTATCCGGTGGGAGCAGCTTCAGATGCGCCCGTTCATCGCCGAGCCAGCACGAATGGATGCTCGGATCGTTCACGAGCAGGTTCGCAAACGTGAGCGGACGCCCGAAGACAATATCCCATACGTTTACTCCCGCAAGACGAACGGAGTCGATAGAGACTTCCCGGACCGTCAATCCATTCTCCTCAGCTCTGTAACCCACGCGCTTGAACTCGAAGCCCCTCGCGATGACAACACCATGCGAATAGGTGATTCGCTTGAGCGCAAGCTCATACGTGCCATGCGTGGCCGAACTCACGGCAGTGCTTAGCTTCTCACGGGCAATCCTGTCGAAGACATCGTCAAAATAAAACGCGAAGAATACCCACACCGCGGCGGCGAGAACCAGCAATAGACTCGAAAAGCCAAGAAATAACTTACGGCGCGTCGAAAGGCTCATTGAGATACCTTCATGACGGTTGTTCGCCCGGTGAGGGGAGGTCGGAATTCATTCGTTTTCGGTCGTTGTGAATATGGCGAGTGAGATCGCAGCCCGCGTTTACGCTCGGTATGTTCTTATATCAAAACCTGTACGGGCGCTGGGCGTTTCGTTTCGATTGTTATGAACTGCACCTATATTTGCTCCGAAGGCACCGTTTTCACGGGTTATCTCTTCATTAACAACCTCGGACCATCGCCGCCACGATACGTGAGATGATGTGCTATCGCCCATGATCTCACATCCTCTCGCTCAAGTCCGGTCGGCAGTACCTTGCCACGAGTCACATCTTCAAAAGCTCCATTACCTTGTACATGAGCACGCCCGGCCAGAAGATCGCCTTGAGGATTCCGAGCACGCCCGCCCAGAATGTCGCGGCCTGCTGGATGTAATAAACAGCCGCGCCTAAGAATGCGAAGCCATAGATGCTTCCCGCGCTATTATCTACGATAATCCGTTTGCCGCGCGTCCGGATCGTTACCTCAGAGTCGGTTGCCATCAGTTGTTTTGCTTCTTCGTAAAATCATCAATGATTCTACTGAGACGATGAACACAAGAGGAATGCCTTCGGATGCCTCGATTCGGGAATGAAGGTTTAGCCGAAGGAAACGCGAATCAGCAGAACAACCGCGCCGGAAGATCGAGGAAGAATCTTCCTCACAGTAAAAGATTCTTCCGGCACACCGTCCGACGTTCCGCTCGTGGATTCATTCAGCAGATTGATGAGTTCGCCAAGCGTTGGGTTATCTAACGTAGCGAGAGCAAAATGGAAACATCATTGAACGGCCAGCATCTCGAGATGAACGGTGAGAACACCGAGCCTCTCGATCCGATGATTGCAACGGAAGAGCCGCTGCCCGAGCCGTTTCCTCTCGGCCTCTACCACAATGCTGTGCGCCGCGGGCGCGACTTGCTCGATCGCGAAGTGGGCGTGGGCGGGTACGTAATAATCGTCGTCCTACTCGTGGTCTTGTTTGTCGCCTACGGGTATTTCTTCGGCTACCCGTTTAAAGGCGCAGCCGGACCAGATTAACATTCGCTTAAAACGGCTTGCCTTCCATCAGCAGCACGATGAGCACGAGCGTGATGCTCATGAGCATCGTCATCGTGCGGAGCTTGCCGAGCAAGGGCGATGCGGCGAGCGGTGTCCCGGAGGCGACGATCTTTTTGAGTGTCCCTTGCGCGATGCCGTGAAACGCGAACAGCGCGAGGAAGAACATGAACGAGATGCGGAACCACCAGGTGTGCTCGCTCATCCAATCGGTTGCCCAGAGCATTCCGACTCCGGTCACGAGCATGACGATCAGACTCCAGACGACAATCTTGAAGATCTGAAGCATGAATATGGCGTTCGCCCAGCCCGGTTTCCGCGCCATGAGCGCGAGCGCGGTGATAAGTCCCAGCCCGCAAACGGCGGTGATGAGGTGAATGACTGCAAGAATCGAGTTAAAGGTCATGTGCCCTTAACGGATTTGTAGCGGGCACCGTTCGGATTTGCGGCGCAGACTGCAAATGCCTACGGCACCACGATCGCCACAACGTTCGAGCGCGGGCTCGGACTGATGAGGCGGTACTGGTTATGGACCGGGTCGTAGTATATCGCGCTATTATTGGGCGCGATTTCCTCCACCCTGCGAGGAAGCACTACTTCTGCACCACGATCTTGCGCGATTGGTGAAACCCGCCGCAACTCATACGAAGATAGTAGCAGCCATCCGCGAGATTGCCAACGCCGATGGGTGCGCCACGGAATGCATCTTCCCGGACCGTCACGCCAAGTTGATTCTCGATCTGGTAACGGATGCCAACCGCTGGCGATGACTTCGAGAGCGTTACCGCGATCTCCGACTGCGCCGGATTGGGTTGCACGCTCACGATGCGGAACAGCAGCGAGTCCGACATGAACTGCCGCAGAGTGGTTTCGCCGCAGCCTTGAATATTGATGGTAACCGAATCGCCGCCGCCGAGGGCGAGTGTGGCGCAACCGGCGCGGGTGGGCAAGCCAGCGAAGTGAACGCTATCTGTTACAAACTTTGCCGACTCGCTTGCAGAAACAAGTGTGCGGAAGAATATCTTTGCGATGTGGCCGCCTGCGGTGCTGTCTGCTTTGCGGAACACAAGACGCAAGAATCCATCCGAGCGGCTGGAATCTACAAGCACCCAATCACTCGCGGTTTGAAGCTGCACAAGCTCCGAAGAAGTTGTATCATACCTGAGACGAAACGAAACCGTATCGTATCCCAGAACAAGCTGAGACAAACCGGCATCTAACTGCACCGTGTCCCCGCCGCGAACGCTTGCGCCAGACATAACCCCGAACTGCACATTCGCCGCTTCGAGCGAATCGAGATTGAGCATCCAAAGCGCAGCCGGTGAACCATAAGGCGCGTTCGTCGTATCGAGTGTACCCATATAGATTCGACTTCCCTCGACCCAAAAACGACGCCAACCTATGCGCCAGAGGCCCGGCGGAGGGCCGCCAAGGTATTGCCAGGACAATCCCTCGTCCGTTGACATGTAGCAACCTGTTCTAAGCTGCACGAAAAGATGGCATAGATCGCCTCGGATACACCCAGAACTCATTGCATGACCCTCGCCATCATCCTGAAGAGCTTCGCTTAGCGGGAAGCGATAGACTTCCTTCCATGTATCCCAAGCATCGTCTGTTCGACAAACAGTTGCGCTGAAACCCATGATAGCGAACTGTGTTTTCGTACCCGGGATTGCCAGGGGCTGCCATGTTGTGCTATCCATGGCGATGGTATTCCAGTTATGCCCGCCGTCCGTGGTACGAAGCCAGGGCATCGAGGGATAATGTGCGTTTTGTGAAGCAAGCACCCCTAAATTTCCATCCGCAAATGTGTAACCCGTCCCGTAAATTCCTTCGTTGTAAGTCCAAGTCGCGCCTTCATCCCAGGAAGCGAACTGCTCATGGGATGCGTTTGCAGCAAACAGTCCGCCTGAAACACTATCGTAAGAAATTGCCAAGCTCCAAAAGGGATCAGGAGCGATGCCGCTACCATCTCCAAGCACCCGCCAGGTAACGCCACCATCCGTGGTTTTACAAACACCCCAATCCACCTCAGCGAACCACCCGATGAGACTATCCTTGAAAGCAAAATCTTGAATATCGAGATAATTCAAGCTATCCCCTCCAAAATTAGAGAAATTGGAACTGTAAAAGCCCTTCCAGGACATCCCGCCATCCGTGGTCCTATATAAAACAGGCTTGCCCCACGTTGAGAAGTATGATGCCGCGAAACCTACTTTTGGATAGC
>JADGPZ010000036.1 GCA_017882165.1 Candidatus Kapaibacterium sp. | reverse complement strand
TGTGCATGGCGTTCACGAGTACCAGTCCCTCATCCACGCCGCTTTCATCAATCGCTGCCTGCACGTCTCGCGTGATGTTGACATAGCCCCACTCGGTCGGCAGGTGCATCCAGAGTTCTTTACGGTAGGTCTTCATGCTCTCAGGAATTTAGAATTGCATTCACAACTGCAAGCGCTTCGCGGGTTTGCTTCACATCGTGCGTGCGGATGATCTTTGCGCCGCGAAGGACGCCGTAGCAGGCTGCGGCGATGCTGCCGATGGTGCGCTCGTTCGGAGGGAGATTCCCTCCCATCGCTTGCCCGATCATCGATTTCCGGGAAACGCCAAGAACCAACGGCACATTCAGCGAAGCAAACATGCCGTGATGTTTCAGCAGCTTGAGATTATCCTTGTAGCCCTTCGCGAAACCAATGCCCACGTCCGCCAAGATGGTTTCGATGCCTGCCGATCGCGCGAGCAAGATACGCTCTTCCAGATATGCTCGGACTTCGCTCACAACATCGTCGTACTTGCAATCTTCAATCCGAGCCTGCTGGAATCGTGGGCCGTGACCGTGCATGAGGATGATCGGCGCGTTGTGCTTTGCAACGGTTGCGAACATCTCCGCGTCGGCGGTGCCGGCACTTACATCATTGACGATGTCCGCGCCAATTGGGAGTGTCGCGTTTGCTACGTAGGACTTCTGTGTGTCGACGGAAATCAGAACTTTGTCGTTCTGCGAGCGTATCGCTTCAATAACTGGAAGCACCCGCAGCAGTTCTTCTTCGACCGGAACTTGGCTCGCACCGGCGCCGTAAGTCGAACCGGCGGGCCGCGTGGATTCTCCTCCGATGTCGATAATATCCGCGCCTTCAGCGATCATTGCGAGGGCACGATCGACTGCCGTGAGAGTAGACGAATACTTGCCTCCATCGCTGAACGAATCGGGCGTAACGTTCAGGATACCCATAATTATGGGCCGTGACTCACCGAGCAACGCCTGGAGCGAACGCATTCGGTTAGAGGCTATCATTGCCGGGCCGTAATCATTACGCCCAGTGACGAAGGACTCCTCTACTCCGCAGCCGGAGCGGCCGCTGAGGCGGCAGCAGGCTTCTTCGCGACGCGCGGCGTGCGTCGAACGGACTTTGACGCTGCCTTCATTTCGCGCGTTTTGCGCTTGACACGTTCGACGCTGCGTTTATGCTTCTTGTTGACCTTCTTCGTCTTCTTGTTCATCAGTGACTCGTTTATGGTTGTTCTGCCGCGCCTGTATCGCCTGGCGGCGGCTTTTTGTTCCAGTTGACAATATATCCGTCGTTGCGGATCAGCTCCTGCACCGTTTCAAACTCTTTCACTTTCGGCAGGAGCTGCGTTAAAAACTTGTGCAGCATCGAAAGTCGCTCGTTCTCGCTCGTGACCGAAAGCAACGCCTGCCGTTGCGGTGCTTCGAGTCCGGACTTCTGCGCGATCTTGAACGAAGGATAAAGATTCTCGGCATTCCAAATCGACTCGTCGAGCGGTGGAATCGTGCCCTTGTAGGCGACTTCCGTCAGCTCATTAAATAGCTGGATCGTCTCTTCCGCAAGCTCGCTGTCGCGCTCTTCTGGCTCGTCGTCGAGCCAGCGAACCGTTGCGAAGGAAATCTGGTCCGGCCCGTTCTGTTCGAGATCTAGCACTTCGTAGCGCCGCTCGCCTTCCGTGATGATATCAAGCTCTCCATCGGGATGCCGCTCCAGCACCTCCACGACGCGTGCCGAGCAGCCAACGGCATGGAGCCGGTCCTCCTCAACATAGTTGATCCCGAACGGTGACTTCTCCTTGACCGCCTGGTCGATGAGCTTCTTGTACCGATCTTCAAAAATATGTAGCGGGACCTGGCTCTCTGGAAAGAGCACGATACCCAAAGGAAACACTGGAATGCGTTCTGATTCAGCCATGACCAAAAACCTGAATTACATGGATTAAGAACATCATAGCGCCTAATCCACGAACAGAAACCATCGAAACGGGAGAATCAATCGCTGTAATCCGCATTATCATCCTTCCTGGCTTAGTTCATACCAAGCCATTTGTACGGCTTCAAGCTTCTTCTCATTCGATGAATGAAGGTCGTCGTCGAACTCGGGCAACTCGCCGATCCACCGCAATAAGTCGGTAAACCGCACCTCCAATGGATCAACGCCCGGATGAGCTTCCATTAGCGCTTCGGCAATATCCTCAAGATCAGACCATTTCATGGTTCACTTTCCGCTAATGTGCTCCCTCATGGAATAGCTTTGCTATCGCCGGATTAAGCTGCGGAATCTCGACGATGTAATCCGCGTCTGCTTCGATCTTACACTGGCATCCTAAGCGGGATTCTAGCGCCAATCCCTCTGCCTCGTCGAGCTGATCGGCCTCGTCATCCTCCATTTCTGGCAGTAGGTCCATTCCTTGCTTAACCTTCACGTGGCATGTCGAGCACGCGCAGACACCGCCGCAGTTATGCTGCAGGTCGATATTGTGCGCGAGCGCGACATCGAGGAAGCTCTCACCGGTGAGAGCTTCGCACGTGATGCCCATGGGAAGGAATGTGACAGTGGCCAATTAGCGCGCCAAGTACTTCAAGAACCGCTCGTTAATTCGGCCCCAGTGAAGGTTGTTGATGAAGTTGTCGATGTAGGCGGCGCGCTTCGGGCCATCCTTATGGTAGTACGCGTGTTCGAAGACATCACAGGCTACAAGCGGGATTGCTCCCCACACCGCACCATAATGATGCTCATCGACCAGAACGTTCTTGAGTTGTCCCGAGCCGAGCGTATCGAATACGAGCAATCCCCAGCCGGACAGTTTCGCGGCGAGCGACGTGGCCTTGAAGTCGGTCTTCCATTCGCCAAACGAGCCAAAGTCACGGTCGATCTGCGCTTTAATATCCCCGCCAATGGCCGGATCGCCATCGCCGCCTAAGTTATCCCAGTAGACGTCGTGCAGGATCGTCCCGGAGTGATTCCACGTCCAGCGGCGCTTGAGTTCGCCAAACTGCGAGTAGTTGCCGTTCGCCTTCGCCGGATCGGCTTCCAGCAGGGCTTTCTCGATCTCGTTCAGCTTATCGACATAGCCTTTGTGGTGCGTGTTGTAGTGCCAATCGGTCGTTTCCGCATCAACGACTTTGCTGAGAAGAGTCTTGGCTTCTTCGTCCGAATACGGACGCTTTTTGAGTGTGAATTCAGTTGCCTTCATTTGCGTAAGAGTAATAGGTTATTCTAAAGGTTACACTTGTTCGACGGTCTTGCCAGTCAGCGCCTCGGCGAGACTCGCATTCATAATCTCATGCGCGAGCGGCTCCGTCGCGCGCTCCAAGGCCTCATGGAGCTTCACAATTTCTGGCACATCGTTGCTATTCGCAGCACGACGCAAAGCGTAGAGCGCATCGATCACGCTGGCGACATCGATTTGCTTGAGTTTCGCGGCAGAGATACTGAGCTGCCCTCGACGCAATTGGCCCAAAACTTTTTCGGTCGCGCCAAGCAGCCTTTGTGCTTCGGTCTTCGCCTCGACCATTCGGCGAGCGGCAATGTCGGCCGGAGCTTGCTCGATGGATTCTCTGAGCATCCGTTCGATCTCTTCGTCGGTCAGTCCGTTAGACGGCTTAACCTCAACCTCCTGCTCGATTCCGGTATGTGTCTCTCGCGCGTGAACTTGCAGAATACCATCGGCATCAATGAGAAAGGTCACTTCAACTTTTGCAGCCCCAGCCGGCAACGGAGGAATACCCTTCAGCGTGAAGGATGCAAGGTGTCTGTTGTCATGCACGAAATCGCGCTCACCCTGGAAGACGTTGACCTCTACACCCGTCTGATTGTCGGCAAATGTGGTGTATGTCTCCGTGACCTTCGTGGGAATTGTTGTATTCCGGGGAATAATCGTGCTCATCATGCCGCCCATTGTTTCGATGCCAAGCGAGAGCGGCGTGACATCGAGAAGCAACACGTCTTTGGTTTGACCGGCGAGCACATCCGCCTGGATCGCCGCGCCGAGTGCGACGGTCTCTTCGGGATTCAACTCGTCGTGTGGCGCTCGTTCGAATATTTCATGCACGAGCGCCTTGACCATCGGCATGCGTGTTGAACCGCCGACGAGCACGACTTCATCAAGGTCTTCGGCCGTCACCTTCGCATCGCGCAAGGCGTCTTCGCATGGCTTTCGCGTCCGCTCGATTACCGACTTGGCAATCCGCTCAAGCTCCTGAAGTGTGATATTGCGCCGGTATGCGATTCCGATTTCCGGCAAATTGATTTCGACCACCATGTGCCCTGCCGATGACAGACCTACCTTCGTCTGCTCCGCAACCCTGCGGATCTTCTGAAGTTGCTCCGGCGTCGGGGTGAATGCGGGCGCCATGTGTTGAATCTGCGATATGAATAGCTCCATCAGCCGCCGGTCAATATCATCTCCTCCAAGATAGGTATCTCCGTTCGTCGATAGCACCTCGAAGATCCCGTTCTTAATCTTCAAGATCGAAATGTCGAACGTGCCGCCACCAAAATCGTACACCGCAACGGTGCCGTCATTCTTCCGGTCAAGCCCGTATGCCAACGCAGCCGCAGTTGGCTCGTTCACAATTCGCAACACGTCGAGCCCCGCAAGGCGCCCGGCATCTTTTGTCGCGTGCCGTTGTGCATCGTTGAAATAGGCGGGCACCGTAATCACCGCACGCGTGACAGGCTCCTCAAGATACGCCTCCGCCCGCTTCTTAAGCTCGAGAAGCACAAAACTCGAAAGCTCGATTGGTGTATAGAGTTTGGTGCCGATTTGGATGCGAATCAGCCCTTCATCTGCGGGTACGAGCCGATAGGAGAGCATCCCGGACTCCTTCTTCACATCCTGAAACGACTTGCCCATCAGCCGCTTGACTGAATAGACGGTGTGCGAGGCCTCGACCATGGCGCGCTCGCGGGCCGAATTGCCAACGGCCATCACTGCACCGTAATCATCGAGCGTAACGACGGACGGAACGAGCGGACCATCCGCACCCTCGATGATCTTCGCCACGCCATGATCGACGTAAGCAACAAGCGAGTTTGTCGTGCCGAGATCGATCCCGACGATGCGACCCGTGCTCCCATTCGTTTGTCCAGGCAGTTGAATCTCTAACGGCATTGGCAAATCTAAATCAATATAATTCTGGGAAAAGTCGTCGCTCGGCGCACTCGATGGCGATATGGATAATCTTGATATGAAGCTCCTGAATCCGGTCGCTCGTCTCACCTGGCACGACGATTGGAATATCACACAGTGGCCTTATCGCACCACCGCCTTTACCGAGCAGCCCAACAACCTTCATGCCCTTGCGTTTTGCCGCTTCTGCGGCAAGAACAAGATTATTACTGTTGCCGGAGGTTGTGATTGCAACGAAGACATCGCCCTTGCCGCCGAACGCCTCGACCATTCGCTCGAATACGTGCTCGAAACCATAGTCGTTTGATGTGCAAGTGAGATGAGACGGATCGCTGAAGGCCAGAGCTGGCATCGGCTTGCGGTCCTTGCGGTAGCGGCCGGTCCACTCTTCAGCGAAGTGCATCGCATCGCAATGGCTGCCGCCATTGCCGGCGGAATAAACCTTGCCGCCACTGTTGAATGTCTTCACGAGGAGTTCGACGAAATCCTCAACACCTCGAAGATTCGCGGGTTGCGCCATGAACTCTGAGAGCGCGTCCTGCGCTTCGTGAAGACTTGCGAGAATGTGAGGATCACCCATCGTCAATGCTGAATAAAAGCCGGTTTGCCTTGCTGCGCCGCCTGAACGGACCAATGCAGCGTTTCCAGGTATGCGCGCTCGGCAAGGAGTCTTGCCATGCGGTCAAGGTGTGCTCGCTCCTCTGAGGATAACGCTTGGGCATTCTCTGCGTGCTTCGCGTGGTCCCACTGGCCAGCAATTCGGAGTCGTTCCTCGTCGAGCGTTTCGCGGCGACTTTGAAGTTCTTTCGCGACCGAGGCAAGTTCGCGCCGGATCCGCTCCTTCTCCTCGTGGCTTGCGGCCTGTTCGAGTTCAGCGATCTTCTCCTGCGCCTCCATTACGGTCATGAGCAGCGAGGGAGGTACACTCTTTTGTTCTCCGATCGGAAAACCGTAGAGTTCGACGAGGTGCCGTGCCCGTGGGAGCGGCTCGCGCAACGCTCGATAGGCCGAGTTGATATCACTCGACTCTGCCACGGCCTGATCGCGCCGGGCCTCCTCGGCAGTCATGTGGCGATCAGGGTGCGAGTGCGATTGAAGTTCGTGGAAGCGCAACTCAAGGCGCTCGCGATCCACCGCGAACGTGCGGTCGATCCCAAATCTGCAAAAATGATCAGTCATGGTGAGCGTCAAGCCTGGTTGCGGATGCGATAGCGCAAGTCTTCGCGCGGGAGTAAGCGCAAGTGTGACTCTTGCCTAAAGCAAGCGCCACACTTCGCATCACGCGTAATATTTAGGCGCCGAACGAGCTGCCGCAGCCGCACGTCTTCGTCGCGTTCGGGTTGTTGAACACGAAGCCGCGGCCGGTGAGTCCGTCCGTGAAATCGAGTTCGGTGCCCGAAAGATAGAAGAGCGACTTCGGATCGACGAACAGCCGGATCCCATCGATCGTGACGAGCTTATCGTTCTCGCGCTTTTCGCTGTCGAAGCCGAGCGAGTACGAGAGTCCCGAACATCCCCCGCCCTTGACACCGACCCGCAGGCCATACGTCTCCGGGATCTTGTTCTGCTCCATGATCTTCCGAACTTCGCTGGCGGCTTTCTCGGTAAGCGAGATTTCGCTTTCGATATTCGTGAACGCCTGCTCGACTGTCGTCTCCTCTAACGAGGGGCCCTCCAGCGAGGGCATTGTCATTACATCTGCCATTGCTATTTCTCCTTGATCAAAACTTATGCTACTGCCTCGGCTTCCACCGTGGCGGATGCACGCTTCTTCTTAAAATCTTCAATCGCTGCCTTGATCGCATCCTCGGCAAGTACCGAGCAATGGATCTTCACCGGCGGCAGGTTCAGCTCCTTCACGATCACGGTATTCTTGATCGCGTAGGCTTCGTCCACCGATTTGCCCTTGATCATTTCGGTTGCCAGCGAACTCGATGCGATCGCGCTGCCACAGCCGAATGTTTTGAACTTCGCGTCTTCGATCATCCCGGTCTCGGGATTAATGCGGAGCTGTAGTCGCATCACGTCGCCGCACTCGGGCGCGCCGACAAGACCCGTGCCGACGTTCGGATCGTTCGGATCGAGAGTGCCCACGTTGCGCGGATGCTGATAGTGTTCGATTACCTTTTCTGAGTATGCCATAGTGTTCTCCAACAAGAAAAAATTATTTTGCTCCGAGTGAGTCCGGCAGGGGTACGCCCTGAAGTGTTAGCATCGTGTATGTCCCGGCTGCCGGCGTTGCGAACGCGGGCAGATTCAATAGGTATGCCTGATTGCTGACCTTTCGCAGCACTCCGGTCGCTATACATCTTTCTACGAAATCATTCGCCATCCGTTCCACACCATGTCTCGTCAGCACTATGTGTTCTACGCTCTCAGCATAGCTTCCAATCGCGTGTTGAATGTCCCGGAAAAAGACGTTCGACTTATGAAAAACCGGCTTCCGGGTACGCCGCATGAATCCGAACAGTTCGTTCGGATCTGAGAGCGCGCTCGCTGCCAATCTTCGTTCGGTGTTCATCTCGTTAATGTGCTGCCCATTCGATCTTCGTTAAATCAATGCCAGCTTTTGCCATTTCATAAAGCGGCGACATCTCGCGCAGATGCCGAACCGATTGCACGACATCCTTGACGGTGTAGTCGCACTCTTCCTGTGTGTTGAAGCGTCCGATTCCAAAGCGGATCGATGTGTGAGCCAAATCCTCGCCGACCCCGAGCGCCTTGAGCACATAGCTCGGTTCGAGGCTCGCCGATGTGCAGGCTGAACCGGAAGAAACGGCAATGTCCTTGATACCCATCATCAGTGCTTCGCCCTCGACGAAGGCAAAGCTCACATTCAGATTGCCCGGCAAACGCGATTCCGGCTTGTCTATTGGGTCGGGGCCGTTGATGTAGATCTCGTCAAGCTCCGCCCGAAAATCCATCCACATTTTGTCGCGCATCGACTGGATCCGCTTCGTGTCGGACTCCATGTCCTCGATACAAATCTCGATCGCCTTCGCCAACCCGACGATGCCGGGGACATTCAGCGTGCCGCTGCGCATTCCGCGCTCGTGGCCGCCGCCGTCCATCTGCGAGGCCAGCTTCACACGCGGATTCTTCTTGCGCACATAGAGGGCGCCGACACCCTTCGGACCATAAATCTTGTGGGCTGAAATCGAAGCCAAGTCGACATTCATCCGCTGCACATCGAACGGGACCTTCCCAACGGACTGCGTCGAATCGGTGTGGAAGATGACTCCCTTTTCGTGGCAGAGCTTCCCGATCGCTTCGAGATCCTGAATCACACCGACTTCATTGTTGGCGTGCATGATCGTGACGAGCACCGTCTTGTCCGTGATCGCATCGCGTAGCATATCGAGATCGACAAACCCCTCGCGTGTAACCGGCAGATAGCTAACTCGATGTCCCTTCCGCTCCAGCGCCTTACAGGTATCGAGAACAGCCTTATGCTCGGTCGTAAGCGTGATGATGTGATCGCCTTTCGACGCGTACATCTCGGCGATGCCTTTGATCGCGAGATTGTCCGACTCGGTCGCACCGCTGGTGAAGACGATCTCTTTCGGGTCAGCGCCAATCGAACGAGCGATCGTTTCGCGGCCCCAGTCCACCGCCTCCTCAGCTTTCCAGCCAAAGGCGTGGTTGCGGCTCGCGGCATTACCATAATACTCTATAAAATACGGCCGCATCGCTTCGAAGACCCGCTCATCCATGCGGGTCGTCGCGTTGTTGTCTAAATAAATCGGTAGTTTGACCATTTCCAAAACTTACAATAATTTCGCGAGCGTAACCGAGTTCAAAGCTTGCTCCATCGTCCCTTGCAGGATATGCATCGAGTCTTTGATCGAGCAGTCCGGCTCGCGTGTACAGCCTTCCCCGGCCGAGGTACATGATGTGATCGAGTTCTCCTTCTCAAGGGCGTTGACGACTCGCGTGAGCGTGATTTCCTGCGGAGCTAAAATCAGCGTGTAGCCACCTCGGACCCCTTGGTGCGAGCAGATCATCCCATCGCGCTTCAGATCCTGCATGATCTTTGCGAGCAGGTCGTAGGAAATGCCATTGTCATCCGACATTTCCCGAACCGTCGAGACTCCGCCGCGCCGCGCCAAGTGCTGAAGCGCGACCAGCCCATATTCCACCCGTTTCGATAATCTTAGCATGTGTTCTGACGTTAAACACGAAGTCGGACTCCAAAAGTCCTATATTATGAAAAATTGTCAGAATTTTTTCTTAACCGCCTAAATCGGTGTCATGCCGGTCTGGTGGATCGGTCGCGGAACTAACCGAACCTTCGTGTGCCTTTCCGGGCATTGGCGGAAGCCAAGCCTCACCACTCTTCACCTACACTCCCACCTCACAACACCCACCGTCCCATGTTCACAGGCCTCATCGAAGCACTCGGCACAGTCGTTGACCGAACCTTATCGGGTACGTCATTATGTCTAAAAATTAAGGCAGACGGCGTATTTCGGGAAGAGGGTCCTGATAGGCCCCAAAACCCGCAAAACAGCCTCAGAATTGGCGATTCCATAGCCATTAACGGGGTGTGCCTGACAGCAGAAGCAGTCACGCCGCCCTTTTTTGAGGTCACTTGCGTCCGGGAGACGCTAGAAAAGACGACTCTGGGTTCTTTGATAATAGGTACGAGGATCAATCTCGAGCGGGCCGTGACTCCGATGACACGGCTTGGGGGGCATCTGGTCGCGGGGCACGTCGATGGCGTGGCTCGCATCAGCCAAATCCGCGAGATCGGTGGCAGTTGGGAGTTCCTGTTCGATCTCCCATCAGGCGCTGAGCGCTATGTCATCCCGATGGGTTCGATCGCGATCGATGGCATCAGCCTTACCGTGGCAGCCATCGAAGCGAGCACCATCAAGATCGCCATCATTCCTCATACCTACCGTCACACGAACGTCCAGTACTTGAAAATTGGTGACGAGGTGAATGTCGAACTCGATCAGATTGCGAAGATGGTCGAGCGATTAATCGAACCACGATTACGCTGATTCGGCTTTCGCAACAATGGTTGCGAAAGTCAGCGGATTACGAGGATTGATTTAGGGATTGGCGTTTTTGGACTGGAAACGCCAATGTTCATGAAGCACAAACGCGTTTTCGCTTCAACCCTATGATTCAATCCGAAAAATCAATCAGCGGAATCCCGGTTCGAGCTAAAGAGTGTAACAACTGTGTAACCGTAACTTCAGTAAAGGGATAGCACATGTCAAAAGGTGGAGGCGCCGGCAAAGTCTACTTTATTCTTTACCTTGCCGTTCTTCTGGAACTGCTGATCATCATCGTCGAGCGCGATGACGCAGAAGATGAACTTCGCAAGGAAAAGGTTGCGCTCGAAGCAAAGCGCAAGCAGATCCAGCTCATCGCTGAGACGATCCTGAATTCGCTCCGTGGATCGGCAACGAGCGTCAGCTCGACCTCCGACCAGAGCATGATTATCGGCGATCCTAACGAGAAGGACGGGCGTAACTTCAACGTCCGAGTCCGCGTGGCCGATCCGATGCGCGACACCGTCAAGGACCTCGACCTCCACATCCTCCGGAATAAGAACGAGATGACCGTGCTGAATCTCGCAAAGGATTCGGTCAAGTATCCCTATCGCGTCGATGGACACGATTACATCTATACCTACAACTTCAAGCCGATGTATGGGCAGGGCGAGTACCAGCTCCACTTCGACGCGAAGACGAACCAGATCGTCGGCGTTTCCTCACAGCACTCGCCGGACGATACGGTCAAGATCGGCGCGGTACACCTGACGGTGCGCGAGCTCTCCGAAGTAAAAGACGGCATCACCGAGAATGTCACACTCCGGGGCTACATCGACTCGTTGCTGACAGGTCTCTACGAGAACTTCGCGACCAACATCGGCTCGAACGAATTCACGGTCAACGTGAAGGAAAATCCGGTCGACAAGGTCGAGCTTACGCCAGAATACACTCCGTTTGCTGCGTTCGGTGGGCTTGAGCTCTGGAATCGTATCAATGTCAAGAAAGCGCCCCTCACCGGCCCGCGCGGAGTCACCATGCAGAAAGTCGATGGCCCCGGCGAGATCAAGCAGGTCGATTCAATCTGGTATTGGGTCTGGAAACCGGAGCCTTCGACCGTTGGCCAAAGCTACACCGTCCATCTCAAGGGTGAAGCGCATCGCGGCGGCGGAGCCAACGATCTGGCTGATGCACAATTCCCCGTGCTCGTCAACAAGATGGAGTTTGCCAACGCATCGCACTATTATCCAGAGGATAAGAAGACGCACGTGGCGAAGCCATACACCATGCTGATCTTCAAGGCCAACCAGAAGTTCAAGGATCTTGACGGTGCTTATCGAACCGAGCTCTATCTGAATGGCACGAAGGTGAAAGAAGCCAACGAATCGACAATAGACTACACGCCGGAATTCCTCAAGGATGAGGGCAAGACTCTTGAACTTAAGACATACTACAAGTCAAGCGTCATGAAGGACTATACGCTCGTCGATGATCAGACCTGGAAGATTACTTCTCCACCGTTCCTTTCTGGTGGTGGTGGCGATGCTGAAATCGGCAGCGACCCGATTGAGATCGTAGGCGTGCTCGGTATTGGAGGTGACTTCCATGAGATTGGATCAGACCACCTCGAAGTTACAGATGATCGAGGCATCTTCAATACGGTTGCCAAGAAGAACAAGGACATGAAGCTTCACTTCTTCCTGCAGATGAATCCTTCGAAAGCGGCATCCGTCATCAAGAAGAAAGATGGGGAAGATGTGAACGTGACCATAACCGATCCAACGACCCGTCAAACGCAGCAGATGGTCGTTCACGTGACGCCGAAGGCCCCGCAAAAGGGTGGGGCGATGGGCCGTCCTGGCAAGGGTGGCATCCAATAAACTTATTTTCGTCACGCGCTCGTCTGCAATTGAAACGAGCGCGTGACGTATCCATTCACTCTGTCAGCAGACCTTTTTTGATATCTGACCCGAGAGCATGAAACATTCAACTCGAACTCACTTCTTCGGTTTTCTTCTCTTTTGCGTGGTGCTCGCCCCCTCGCTGAGAGTTGCCGCCCAGTCGGACAGCCAGCTCAAGAAGCTGCAACTCCAGAATGAGCGGATGTACCGCGACCTCAGTAATATGGATGACAAGGGCGCATCGTACCAGTTTACGAATGTCGTCGCATGGCACCTTCAAGACACAGGGTTGATCGCCGAGATTACTCGCACCTATACCGATCTTTATGGAGAGAATGGTACTCAGGGGCACCAGCTTAAGGATTTCAATCCTGAAGACATTTACGTCTTCAGCGTCCCGGTTGGTAATGACCGCTACCAGCCGTTTCACATCCTCATTAAGGGAAGAAGGGTTCAGCGTTCAAGCGGTGATTCAGCCAGTTCCGAGAATGCAGCAGCAGAACTCGGAATTGTCACACGTCGTGCAAGTAGCAAACCGCTATTCATCGCATTTAAGGGCAAGGATGTCATTCGGACCATGATGCGACAACCGGGTCTCGTGGACGACATCAGCACGATTCAAGGAGAGACGGTCGAATTGCCGGGCGACATCGCTCCACGCGGCGCGCAGATTATCAAGAATTCCGATGTGCGTTACATCTTCCACGGGATGTTCACCGGGCCATACTCGAAGAAGGTTATCGTCAATGAGCAAGCCCGTCTGCTCGGCATTCCGACCAGTGATGAAGTCTTTGATATTGCGATTGATTCGACGGTACCGCAGTTGACGATGGAGGCCGACCAGAATGCAGGAGCGCTTACGCCGGAGGTGCTTAACTCGCGTGCGTTTCGCTATCAGCCCCGAATCGATCTTTCAATCGACCATCTTGGCGTCAACATCTCCCGCCAGAACGAATTGGAGCTTCAGCTCGGGAATCCTGAAGTCGGTCTCCCGTTCTGGTCGAGCGGCGAAGCACGGCTGATGCTTACCATGCGCAATCAGATCGGCAGCGGCAGCGATTTCAAGCTGGGCTTGCTCTTCCCTGCTAACTTAGGCGGCGATGAGGGCCAAATATTCCAGGCACGGAAGCTCTCGGGCTTCTGGGGCGGATCGGTGGCTGCGTATTTCTCGGGCCTCGACTTCTTCAGCGCGTTCAACATGCCGATGGCCTTCAACTTCAGCTTCATCCCCGGCGGTGGCGGAAGCAACCCGAGCATCATCTACAACGGCACCGATGGCACTTCCGACAAGAACGGCAAAGCGGTCGGGCCATTGACAGGCCAGCAGACGTTCTATCGGACCTCATTCATCGGACAGCTTTACATCCCGTTCATCGTTCAGCTCAACCAGACGAACTTCATTCAGTTCTCGGCGGGTATCGGCATCCACCAGGTGAAGCTAAGCTGGATCCCCTCGAGCGATACACAAGCGGCCAGTTATGGCTACGGTTCGAACCAGGGGGGGAAAGTTCAAGACTTGCTCTGGCAGGGCAAGTCCAATGTGTCGACGCCATTCACGCCGCACGTCGGGATCGAACTTGTGAATCAGCTTTCGAATAAGTTCGGCCTGAACTTCCAGTATGACCATCTCTTTACGTTTGGTGGCTGGCTCGAGATTATCCCGGATCATCTTCGGATCGAAGCGAGCTACACAGCGCCTCTGGTGCGGGATGCCAAACCATACGAGCCGCCGTATTTCTTTGAAATCACCCCACGTCTCTACTTCTAAGCCCAGAGGCAATCAACGATCTTACAGAGCTTAACACACCATGACGAGACACATGATGAAATCAATTCTGGGATGGTCCCTGGGGGGACTCATGACCGTGGCGCTTTTAGGAGCAGCCGCTAACCTTGCAAGCGCGCAGCCAGGTGGCTCTCCGCCAAACGGAACGACCCTGCCACTTCCGACGAGGACATCGGCAGCGGACTCGATCCGCATGGCGGAAGCCGAGAACGAAGCGCTGACGAGAATTCTCTCGTCGATCCAGTCGATTGACACCGCTCGCCAGAGCGAACTGATCCAATGGATCATCACCGATCGCACGGTGCGGAGTCGTGTCATTAGCGCGCTTCGGAAAGCAGGCTATCACATCGCGCCGAACTCCGTGGCCGAGATGACGGTAATGCAAAAGCCGCCGACGGATATGAGCGAGAATTCGGAATTGCTGCGTATTGTCATTGAACAAGCCCAGCTCTATGGCGATCCGAACATTCAACGCGTGCTCGGCGGTACGCTTCGCGATGAGATCAACCAGCGCACTGGGTACGAGTACACACTGATTTCGACCGAGCCCGCGCAGAAGAAGATTCAGTTCGTCTCGATGGACGCCTCACTCTTCGGTGGCAGCATCGTATTCAAATCCGGTTTTGGTTTCGGTGTCAACATGGGCAACGACTACATCGGGTACCCGTTCTGGATGCCGGGCACAATCGGGACATACGGTGTGATCCGCCGAGGCATGACCGATTTCAAGCTGGGTATCGAGTGGCCGCTGGGCCAAACCGGGATGCAGTCCTTCGTGATCTCGCAAGGCTTGCAAATCCGTCCTCACGTTCTCATTGGCGCTATGGCGTTTTCCGCCGAGATGCAGCAAGACCTGGGGCTGCTCTCCGAACAATCGGGCAAGCTCCACTTCGGCTTTGAATTCCGCAATGCGTTCACGCCGAACATTACGAGCTTTCCGCCCGATCCGAGCGGCCAGGGCTATTTGGCCAATTCCCCATACCGAACCGGTTCCGCCGGACTCTATGGTGCGCACGACAGCTTGTATTACCTCGCCCTCTCAGCGCATGCATACCTCTCGTATAGTCTGCCGGACCGAGTGCTGAAAGGCGCGTACGTTCAACTTGGTGGCGGCATGCATGGCGTCCAACCCGTTACGATCGGGGAGCCAAATTCGAAGGATCTGACGAATACGAATACCGATCTCAACATCGTGGATCGCAAGGACTATTGGGAGCCGTTTGTCAAGCTCGGATACATCCACACAACGGACGCGGGCGACGAGTATGGCGTCAGCGTGCAGTACTGCAATGAATTGCTGACCGAAGCATGGGTCAAGCTCTTCTCCTGGCTCTCACTCGATGCGAAGTACGCGACGGTTATCGGCCGAGATCCGGAGAAATGGGAATGGAAGGACTATGTGATCGTCTCTCCGAAGCTCACACTGAATTTCTAAGAAAGAGAACCGGGATTCCGCTGATTCAAGCGGATTGCGCTGATTGATTTTCAGAATTAAGGGCATGCTGACAGCATGCCCTTTTTGCATCTAACCAGAGGCTTTTGAGGATAGAGCACAACTCTAATCCGAAAAATCAATCTGCGTAATCCGCTTGAATCAGCGGAATCCCGGTTCGATTTATCGATCCGGCACATCCGCCCAATCAGGCTGGATGACCTGCACATCGCTGCCGGGAAGCGCCTGCACGACGATGTCATCCGACTCCAACTTATGGCTCCAGCCTTTTGTAAGCGTGTCGCAGCCCAGGACGATCTGTGAAAAGTTGTTCTCGGAAAGAAGAGACAGCGGAAGCTGGGTTCCTTCGGCCATTCGGACATCCGATCGCTCCAGAATGATGTGGTGCGCAGAATCGAGCGTCGTCCCACGGTCGGTGACTGTGAGAATCATCCCGGAGTCGAGTACATCGCGCTGTTCCACATCGGGCCGAATCAGCACGCGAAAACCCGTGCCGTGGAGGAGACGAATATCCATCGAAAACAGGTACTGCGTTGCGCCGAAGTAATTAATATCGATCGCGCCGGAGTTGTGCAGCGTGGTGTATGTGTGGCCCTGCTCCACCGTCGCGAGCGGCGTTAGAACCTTGCACGCAACGATATGCTCGCGGCCCATCGTGAAATCATACGGCTTGCAGCCGATGGCGGCGGCACAAAGAATCGGAAGTAGAATGAGCGGTGCCTTCATGTCAGTGTTCCGATTCGTGCATAGCGTGAACGCGTTCCGGCGTGTAGTTGTGGTCCTGAATGTAAACGGTAACGCCGACATAGAACGCGCTGAAGTTGCTGAGATCGGCGGCGAGTTCAGGATACACCGAATTGAAGACATTTGGCGAGAAGTTGCCGGAAGACCCAGAGACATATCCAGCGGTGATCCCGATATTCTGCCCGGACCAAGTATCCAGCTTGAGGCGGGCGCCCACATTGACAAAGCTCGAAGGGTAGTAACTGAGTTCGGCAAAGGGTTCGCACATCAAGTCCTCAGCAAAGATGTACTGCCGGTATCCAACCCTGAGCGGCAGAACACCGAGGCCCTGCTGTGTGAGGCCGGGGGCCATCCAGTCGATCAGGGACGTGCCTGCCCAGAAATGATCGTTGCCAAACGGCAGAGGAATCTCAATATTTGCAACCTTCATCTGAAGGCCGGAGAATGGCATCCCGATCGTCGACCAGATACTTGGATAATCCTGAGAGAATTTCAATAACGAGGCCTCAACGAGGTTGACGTTGATACCACTGTGAACGTAGTCCTTCCACTCCCGCTCCGTTTCCTCTGGCCGGTTGATGAAGTCCATCATACTGATGCCAAGGCCAAGATATGGGAATTTGACCGTCGGTCCTAATGTCGGAAGCCCTGTCGTCTGTGTTTGCCAGGTACTACCGGCAGCAAAACCAGCATAGGCCCGAAGGTTCAGTCCGGCGAGTGAGCCCACGGTCAGTTCGCCGCCTACATTCGCATACAGTGAAGGCACCACACTGATACCAGCAAACGGGGAAACAATCACATACGGAATCCGGTCGCGCAAGTAAAAGCGTTTGCGGAGATAGATGTTGGCAACCGTGCTCATGAGCCAGTGCGACCGATCTTCGTCCGGTGCCAGCAGTTCGAATGGGCTCCATCCGAGCGTCCAGTCCGGAGCATCGTTAAACCACCGAAGCCAGAATTCGTATGGCATGAGCCGCACCATCCAGCCTTTGAAGGTCTGATTTCCGGTGGTGTTTTGCGGGTGCCGGTCGTCAGTTGGATGATAGACCGTCCCATAATTCCTGTATGGAATTTGCGACGTATCAAAGAGTGCGAAGATCCCGAACAAGCCAGGTCCAACGCCATTCATCGAGGACGATCCGATCAACCCTGCCGTCTCAATCCCTCCGGCTCGCAAAAAGTTTGGATATTTGCGATCGTAGGTCGAATCGTGCTGGATCGTATGCCGGTCAATATCGGTCGTCCGGGCGGATGGAAAAAGAATGCCGTTGTTTCCGGCCATCCCGGTGTCTAAGCGTTCGATGGCACGCGAGGTTGTGTCCCGATCGGTGATCGTCCAGTAATCGGTCTCAGTCCTTGTGATACCACAGCCGGAAAGCATGAGCACACCCAAGCTCATCGCAGCGAGGGTTCGCGCGATTCCTAACGTCCGATCATTTGTGTTGGCTCTCATTTGATCGTCGATGGTATTTCGTTCGCGCGGAGATCTCTGATCTTTTCCGGCGTGTTATTCCAGTCTGCCAAGGAGAGACTCAGTCCCCAATATACCCCGCTGAAGCTTGGTTCTTGCGGCTTGAAGTTTCCAGGTGATCCCGAGGCAAATCCGACGAGGCCACCGATGCTGAATCCCTCTGAGGCGACGATCTTGAGTCGCGCGCCCAGATTGAAGAATCCCGATGGATAGTAGCTCCCCTCCACAAATGGCTCGATCATAAATGCATCAGACCCAAGATATTGACGGTATCCCACGCTGATCGGTAACACCCCAAGACCTTCAGAAAGATCGGTCATGGAGCCACCCGACGTACGTGTGAAGAAACTCATGTAATCAACGAGCGATGTGCCGACCCACAGGTGATAATTGCCGATGGGCAATGGAAATTGGACCGAGGCAAACCGTGCCTGCGACCAACTCGAATAGTTGGATGCCACGTCGAGCACGCACGCATCGATTGTCGAACGGGTATAGTATTTCCACTCGCGCTCGGTCTCTTCGAACCGGTTCGTAAAATCGAGCGCGGACACACCGATGCCAAAATACGGATACGTCCCTCCCCATGACGGATCGAGCCAGAGGAAGCCGCTAATAAGGCCGGCATATGCCCGGAGATTCAGCCCGCCGAGCGAACCGACGTGTAACTCCCCGCCGAGATTGACATACGCGCTCGGGAAGGCACTCACCCCAAGATACGGATTGAAAATCACGTATGGAATCTGATCGCGAAGATAGAACCGGCGCCGCACATAGTAATTGCAGCCCGCAATGCTGACAAAACTATGGCTTATGGAGTCGTCCATGGCCCAATGCTCGAAGGCACTCCAGCCGAGGGTCCAATTCGGCGCGTCGTCAAACCACCGCAGCCGGACTTCAATCGGCGCGACACGGACCAATTCGCTCCGCCACAGTATACTTCTGGACTGATCGTCATCACCGGCAGCGTAGGCACCGAACATGCCAGATGCACTATTGCCACGTCCCGCCGAATAGAGAGAGGCAACTTCGAGTAGTCCAAGTCGAAGGAAGTTTGGATAATCCCGTTTGGCAACGGAGTCGAACGAATTCGTGTGTGAGTAATCCCGAATTTTGCGCGAACTCGTCTCCACGCGGCTTGTGTCAGGCGTCTCACCGGGGACGTTCCGGACCGTTTCGATGACCGTGGTATCACGATCGGTTATCGTAAAGGTGTCCGTCTCCGTCCGATTGATCCATTGTGAGAACGAGCATCCGGCGAGCGCCAATGCAAGCGCGAACGCAACCGCCGCAAGTGGTGCGGCGACCGAGATACCTCGCATGGACATTCTCACTCTCATTTAAACACCTTAATAAATTCCACCCGGCGCGCGCGAAGACGGAAGAGTTCGTCGGACTCGCCGGGCCGGATCGCGACTGGCTGTGTGCGCCCTTTAGAATTAACATGGAGAAGCCTACGCGGTACACCACGCTTCTCCAACTCATCGGCAACGAAGGTCGCGCGGCGCAATCCGAGCCGGTCGTTATACGAGTCTGAGCCAAGCGAATCCGTGTGTCCGATAAGCACAAGCTCCTTCAGCTTCTCCAGAGAGCGCAAGGCAGCATGTGCTGTGAGATCGAGGGTCTGCTGCCATGTCATGTTCGAGGGCTGACCGTTCACGTCGATCACAAACTCGTAGGGATGCAAGTAATCGTCGAACGGGAAATTAATGCGGAGCACGAGTGTATCCGGCAGATGCAGATCGACACGAATCGTCGTATCGTGAAGCCCTCGAAGATCAACGTGCTTCACATCAAAAAACGCCTCCTCCGACTCTGCCCCGGCCTCGTATTCCTGATCTGGCAACACTTTGAAAAGGATCGCGCCATTCTCCGGCACCGCACCGCGAAACAACGTGCCCGAGTCGCGCTTCACAAATACATCTGAGCCAACGGCCGGGCGATAATCTGCACCCCGCGTCACATAAACTTCGAGTCCGACCGGCCCACGAGGCGGTGTTGGCGGCTGCACTGTATCAATTTTGAGATGTTCGATCTTTGGTTTGTCCGCATCGGCGACCTGTCCCCTGCCGCCCGGACCGGTCAAAGTCGTTCGGGTAATTGTGAAGAGATTGAATCCGGATTGATTGCCGGGCATATTCGACGACCAGAAGAAGGCCGTGTCGTTGAGCGGCACGGGGAACATCTCATCGAATGGCGAGTTTATCGGCTTGCCGATATTTTGTGGATCAGAAAAAACACCATGCTTGATCTCGGACTTGAAGAGATCGTAGCCGCCCACCGTCTCATGCCCGTTGGAGGCGAAGTAAAGCGCGTTCGGATCGCTCGGTGAGATGAATGGGGACATTTCATCGCACTCAGAATTGAGCGGTGGCGCCAGCGGCTCGGGCGCGGACCACTCCTGTGACGAGACACTTCTACGTGACGCATGCCAGATGTCCGTCCCGCCATTGCCACCGGGACGGTCGCTGACAAAATAAATGTCAAGTCCATCGGGACTCACTGCCGGCTGACTTTCGAAATGGCTGAGTGAGTTGAGGGCAGAGAGCGGATGAATATCCGTCAGATTGACCTCTTCCCCTCTGAACTCGAGCTTTCCGACAAAGAGGTCGTAATCATCCGGATCGTCATTCTCCGCCTTCGCGGAAAAGTAGAACAGGCCATCGGCGCTTGAGTAGCAACCCGCGCCAATGGGCGCAGGAAACGAGCCGGTGTGGACGGCTCTCAGATCTCCGAATTGAGTCGTGTTGATAAACGGCGCACAAAAGAGTCGCTGCACCCTGCTCGATCGCGCAGTGCGGGAGAGGTCCGAGCGGTCGCTGGTGATGATCGCCATGAGTCCATTCTGCGTCGGCACGAATGCGATTGCATTGTCGTGTGCCGGGCTGTTCACCAGCGGCGGAAGCTCCACGATGTGCGACTGGATGTGGCCGAGGCCGTGGAACATCGTGTCGAGAAGTACTTTGTCGAACTTGCCGGGCGCGCAGACCGGCTCCGGTGGTGGCGGACACGACACCGGATGTCGCTCGACCGGCGTCGCACAACCGGCGGCCAGAGTAGCGAGTAAAGCTATGAGAAGAAGACTACGCAATCGTTTTTGTTACCAGACTGAACAGGTCTTTCGTACCAAGCGGTTCGGGTCCCCAAAAGGCTTCGCCATATTTCGCGCCGATTCTGAGTCCGTTTGCAGAGGCTCGCGCCCGAAGCCAATCGAAGAAACCCTCTTGCGATAGGAATGTCTCCCGCTGCGATTGATCACCAGAATTATTACTTCCACTGAATTGTGAGGAATAGGCCTCGACAGCCCGCATCCGATCTTCGAAGACGGAAGTCACATCAACGATAATACGCGGCTCGATCGCGTAGGTCTGCATGTAATTGAGGATGAGTAGCGGACGGTGCGGCTCACCGCACTCGGGAGAATACTTCTCAAGTCCCGCATAAAAACAGGCACGATGCGCAAGTTCGGCTGCCGCTTCGTGATCGGGATGCCTCTCTTCGCGCGAAGGAGCCAGAACGATCGTTGGCCGTGTCTTGCGAATTTCAGTGATGAGACGAGCGATGTTCTCCTGCGAGAGTTCGATGTTGCCGTCTGGCATTCCAAGATTCGTCCGGTAATCCAGACCGAGAATTTTCGTTGCTGCCTCCGTCTCACGCGCGCGCGATTCCAGCGTGCCGCGAGTCGATAGCTCGCCGCGCGTCAGATCGACGATGCCAGTCCGCTTGCCATCCCGCTTGGCGAGCAGCATGGTACCGGCGCAGCCGATCTCGACATCGTCGGGGTGCGCGGCTATTGCAAGAAGTTCTATCATCGCACATCAAGAATGAGTGGTAAGTATCTTTGAAGAGAGTTCTTCATTACTCAAACTGCTTCAGCAATTCGAGAAGCTCAGCGTCCGTTAAGGTCTCTTTCTCCGATTTATCATAAATTGCGATCATCCGAACAGTTTGTTTGATGACGCGGACATGAGTAATCACGCGGCCGCCACCGGACTTTCCCTTTGCTTTCGACTTGATGGCTAACCGAATTTTGAAACAATGATGGCCGAGCGGGACACCGATTTCGGGATTGACTTCAAGTTGTGAGATCAAGGAAGTCAAATCGTCGTTCAGAGAACGGTATTTCCTGGCTAACGTCTTAGCCTGTTTCTCGAATGTCGGAGTGGTTGTAACCTTATAGTTCACGGAGCAATTCTCGAGCGGGACGCAATCGGATTTCGCCACGCTCGGCAGCCTTGACTTCTTCAATTGACTGCCGAATCTCCCGAATCAGCTTCCTCTTCTCCGTCGAAATGCGCTCGACCTTAACGCGCCGAAGGTTCTTCATCAATTCCAGAAAGAACGGCGCCTGGCTGTCGTCAACTTTAACCAAGAAATCCATAATACAGAATAACGCCGGGAAGACGGGATAGTTCTTGATGCACTCTCACCCTTATGCCAACAGTCAGTCCGATCCCTCAGATGACTCCGAGCGCATCGAGCGGACTTTTCGCCAGTAGTAATAAAACGGCAGCCCGGTCATCACGAGCGCAATGCCTGTTACGCTCCGGATCAGCGGCTGTGTGCCGGCGTTGTAGGCCTGAATATCGGCCACCAGCGTGATGATAACATACGCGCTCGCAAAAAGAATGAAGATCGCAGGCACCCACGGATAGCCCGGCACAGAGAACGGCCGCTCGGCATCGGGCTTTCGTGCGCGCAAGATGAAGACCGAAAGCGCCATGAGCGCGTATAACACCCAATTAACGAACACGTACATGCTCACGATCAAATCGAAGGAACCGGTGACAAGCAGGATAATCGACCATGCGCCTTGCAGGATGAGCGCGATGTGCGGTGTCTGGAACTTGGGATGGACCGTCGCCGCCGGACGGTAGAAAATCTGATTCCGCGCCATTGCGTAATAGACGCGGGCATTCGTCAGCACACTCGAATTCGTCGTGTCGAATGCCGAGAGCATCATGATGAGCGCGATCACTCCGGCTCCGCCAGCACCAACGACGGCGAACATCATCTGCGAGGCGACGCGGTCGCCGGGCGCGTTCGCAACACCTTCGACCGAGAGGATGTAGAAGTAGGCCATGTTGACAACGAGGTACAGCGTAATAAAGACGAGCGTACCTGTAATGATCGCACGCGGGATTGTCCGCTTTGGATCGCGGACTTCTCCGGCGATATAGGCCACGTTCCCCCACCCGTCATACGACCAGAACGCGCCGGACATCGCGAGCGCCACGGCGCCGATCAGCGTCCAGCCCGAGAACGACGATGTTGACGAGGTGATATGACTGACGCTGCCCACATGCCCGCCAGCGGCGAATGCCACGACAACAATGGCAAGAATTGCGAGCAGCTTCATCGTGGTCGAAATGCTTTGGAGCGTCCCGCCGAGCTTGACGCCGCGCACATTCAGCGCAGTCAGGAATATCACGAGGCCCGTCGCGATGAGCTTGCGCCCCAGGAATTGATACGGAAAGATCGCGCCGAGCAGCGGGATGTTCCAGGGAGTTGATTCCGAGAGTCCGAGTGCCGTTAGCGCGTGCGTGAAGTGTGGCAGCGCGACGAAGTTCTCGAAATATTGTGCGAAGAAGAAGCTGATCGCGGCGATGGCGCCCGAGCCGGCGATCATGAGGTTCGCCCAGCCATAGAGGAAGCCGAGTCCTTCGCCATAGACTTCGCGGAAGTACTCGTAAAGTCCGCCGGTCTTCGGCATCTGCCCGACCAACTCGCACTGCGTGAAGGCGCCGAAGAGCGTCAGGATACCGGTGAGCACCCAAACGCCCATGAGATACGGCGCGCTCGGAAGATCGCGCGCCATCTGCGAGGGCGATGAAAAAATGCCCGAGCCGACCACCGAGCCGATCACGATGGCGGTCGTGGCGTAGAGACCGAGCGCGCGCTTAAGACTCTGCATTCCGCCAGATAACCGGAATGGGATACCGTGTCGTTCAGAGAATTTTCAGCACGCGCCGGGTCAGGTCAAAAATCGCTGACCGCCGAACCGATACAGCGCACGCGCCGTTGCCACTGCTGATCGTTTTAACACTCACGCATGAAGAAGCAGATAGTTCTCTGGGTTGCATTCACGGCACTCGCCCTCGCCGCACCGCGCGAGGCGAGCGGGCAGAATTTTTGGGAGCCAGCGAGTGGGCCCGACGGGCCGGAAGATACGCGTGCGGTAGCAGTCAATTCTCTTCATAATATTTTTGCCGCAACGAGCACAGGGATTTACCGCTCGACAGATGGTGGCGACATTTGGTCAAAGGTTAATTCGGGCTTGACGAACATTGACGTACGAACGATAGCCATTGATTCAAAGAATCGCATTTTTGCAGGTACGGCATTAGGCGGAATTTTTATCTCTAGCGATAATGGTGAATCATGGATTCCTTCATCGGCGGGACTAACGGTTTCCTTGGTGGATTTTCTTTCCATCAGTCCAAACAATGTAATCTATACCGGTTCTTCCACAGGCCATGTTTTTCGATCAAAAGATGCCGCCGTAACGTGGGAAAACATCAGTCCGGGTACATCAGATCTGGCTGCCCTCGTTGTGGATTCTCTCGGAACCGTTTATGCTGGTGGGAGCGGACTATTTCGATCTTCAAACCAAGGCGCAACATGGGAGGCCAGCTTTGCACATTCCACGACGCCAATTCGATGGGTTGCCGGCATGGCCGCAGGATCTCAGAATCGAGTATTTCTCGGTAACGACAGTGGACTTTTTGTCTCTTCTGATCGCGGCTCTAACTGGGTTCGTCTTCCACTCGGGACCAAATCGCAGAATCCTCCATATCAGTTCATTCCCGCTTACGTCACTGCGGTTGCAGGGGAAAATGACAATGTGATCGTTGGTTCGAAGATTGGAATGCGTTTGTCAAAGGACGGGGGCAATACCTGGTCGGCCGTAAACTCTTACTTCGCTCCACGATACAATGCAATTGGCCGAGATTCTTCCGGAACCCTATTCGCTGCAAACGGCTACGGCGTCATTCGGTCGTTCGATAGCGGAACAACCTGGCGACGAGTGAATTCCACGGATTTGCCTCCATGCCCAATAAACGCCATAGC
>JADGPZ010000120.1 GCA_017882165.1 Candidatus Kapaibacterium sp. | reverse complement strand
CGCGGGACGCGCCGGTGATGATGGCTGATGACATGACGGGCAAGCTATAAGTTCAAGTGAGCTTGAAGTCAAGGGCGAGATCTGATGTGATCGTCGCGTGGCCGAACCGATGACGATCGATACAAAGAGTGAGTTCTTCTGCATGGGTTACGTTTGATGGGTGAATTTCGTCTTCGCGATTCTACTCCAGACACATACAAGGTCATGCCAGTACAAGAATCGGCCAGAGAAGCTCATTTTTGCCCCTCTCCGTTCCCGAATTCTTGCACATTGCGGAATACACCCGGATTGCGTCCTGCATCCTGCACGAAAAACGCCGTTTCTGTCACTGGTACTATTGAACAAAACCCGGAGGCAATGACGCCTCCGGGTTCGAAATTTCGCAACCGAAGCTTCCGATTAGGGGAATGTCAGCGTAAACGGTGCGGTGAGCTTCGTATTGGCCTTCGTGACGATTTGGAGCGTGCCGTTCACCTGGCGGCCAGCAAGCGAGCTTGCACTTGGAAGCTTCACATGCCACGTGCTCTTGAAATAAGATACGCCACCATGGACGAGCTTCGGCAAGCCGGCATAATAGTTAGCTACCTGCTGGGGATCGGATGTCTTCATCACGCCACCGCCCGTGTTCATCGCGGCGGTAAACAGTGACCACTCGCTGCCAGGGACACTCTGCGTGACCGTGTCTTTGCCAGTCTTGAGCGCAATGGCGAAAACCTTAATCCCGAGCGCCTTTGCATGATTGATGGCGTCCCACAACGAGTGGTATGACTCGTTGTCATCACCATCGGTCATGACGATGAGAGCCTTGTTCGAGTTGTGAGAAAGCACCGCCAGCGAATCGGATTCGGCATACATCGCATCATACAGCGGCGTGCCGGGTCCGAGCACATTCGAAAGACTGTCAACCGCATGGTCGAAGTCATGTCCGTTGCGCGCGAATGGGCCGTACGATGTTAACCCAAACATGAAGTTGTTGAATGTCGAAAGCTGCACCTCGTCGCTGCCAAGCGCAGGAGTGACAGCACTGAGGAATATGTCCGCAGCCTTCCAGCGAAGCTTCAGTGGATCGTTGTAGGCCATACTGTTCGATTGATCGATCAACAGCTCGGCTGAAAACGGCCCACCGAGGAGCGTTGTCGCAGCCGTGAGGCCGACCGGTGAAAACAGTGTATCAATCGCTGAGACGATGCTGATCGTCGATGGATCAAAATTATTGACCGGTTTGCCGTTCGAATCGGTCAGGAAAAGATCGAGTTCGAAATCTCCTGCGTTGCCAAGCGAGCTAATCGCTTTGACTCCGATCACGCCGACGGAACCCGGGATCATCGGTTGACCGGCCTGCGTGTCGGGGCCGGTCGGTGGCTCCGTGGCGCGCCGGCAGCCTGCGGCGGCAAATAGTAAAATAATGGCTGCGACCAGACCCGTTGACTTTGAAATTCTGCCGAGAAGATGCGAAAAATGGACTTTCATGGACTCCTCCGTTTTGTTGAGTAATAGAAGAACCCCCTTCGAAGCCAAAAGTTACACGGAATTCATAACTTTTTTTACTTCACCCTTTCGATCACATAGGACGCAAACGCGACCAACGATTCCCGCGCCTCACTCTCAGGCAATATCTGCAAAGCCTCCTTGGCGCGCTCCGAGTATTCCCGCGCCTTTGAGACCGCATACTCGATACCACCACGACTCTCGACAAACCCGATCACTTCGCCATACGACCGAGTGGCTGCCTTGCCGTTCTTGATCAGCGATAGCATGTGCTTCCGCTCCCCATTCGACGACTTCGAAAGCGCATGCAGCAGCGGCAAGGTCAGCTTCTTGTCCTTGAAATCAGTTGTGGCAGGCTTACCGGTCGAACCTAACGATGGATCGAACGCAAAGAGATCGTCCCGGATTTGGAAGGCGATGCCGACGCACTCGCCGTACTCGCGCATCGCAACTTGATAACCACCGCCAGCCCCCTCCTTCTTTTGGAGGGGATTCTGCTCTACACTTGCCGCGCCAAGTTCGCAGCACGTCGCGAAAAGCGACGCCGTCTTATCGCCGATGATTCGGAAGTAGTCTGCTTCGGTCGCATTAAGCTGCCGCGACTTCTGCAACTGGTACAATTCCCCTTCTGACATTCGCCGAACAGCCCGTGATGTTATCTCGAGGAAGTGATATTCCGAGGTTTCCACAGTGCGTAGCAGTCCTTGAGCCAGTAGATAGTCCCCCATCAGGACGCCAACCTTGTTCTTCCAAAGCGAGCGGATGCTATCGAAGCCACGCCGCGTGTCGGACTCGTCGATCACGTCGTCATGGACTAGCGTGGCCGTGTGCAGAAGCTCGACGAGCGTCGCAGCGCGGTATGTCGCATCCGACACTTCCCCGCAGGCCTTCGCGGAAAGCAGTACGAGCATCGGCCGCACCTGCTTGCCCTTCGTGCGGATGATGTACTTCGCGACCAGATTGACGAGCGGCACTTCCGAAACCATCGCACGCCGGAATTCCGCGTTAAACGAGCGCATTTCCCGCTCGACGGGCGCGGCGATCCCACCAAGATCAGAACTTCGGGACGTGATGGATGGAGCGTTCACTGGGCCACAAAATTACGACATGGCAACGGCTTCGGCCTTTCGCCGCTGACGAGCAGCCAGCACCGTACCTAGGATCGATAGCTCGAACAGCGCCCAGAGCGGGCCAAACAGTATCAACTGCAACAGCGGATTGCCACCCGGCGACAAAAACGCCGCCACCGCCAATAAGCCCACAATCGCGTGCCGGCGGTAATGCCGCATCAACTTGGGAGTAAGGATGCCCATGCGTCCCAGAAAATATGCTACGAGCGGAAGCTCGAATACGATGCCGCTGAGCAGCACGATCTCGAGGAAGACCGAGAGGTACTTGTGGATCTCGATCATATTCGTCACGGTGCCAATGACAAATCCCATCGCAAAACTCAGCACCATCGGCAACATCACCCAATACGCAAAGGCCAGTCCGCATACGAAGCTGAAGATCGTGAAGAAGGTGATCTTCCCGACATTCCGCTTCTCCTTCTCGTGCAGTCCCGGCGCAACAAATTTCCAGATCTGTACCAGGGTATATGGGAACGAGAGAATAATCCCGCCCCACATTACGATCTGCATCCAGACGGAGAGCTGACCATACACCTCCGTGTTCATCAGCTTCATGGGGGGCTGGGTGCTCGATGTCGGATCTGTAATAACCCATGCTGTGATCTGATCGAAGAAGATGCCGCAGATAATCATCCCCACAATGATCCCGATCACCGCCCGGACTACTGTCCACCGCAGATCCTCGAGATGATCCCATAGGGACATTTCCTCGTCGCCTGCTGGTGGTAACTTACCTTCTTCCTTCGCCATTGTCCGCGCTAAACGCGCGTGCGTTTGCTTTCATCCCTGTTTTCTAATAGCCACAATTTCGGCCTCTCATTTTACTATTTGAGTTTGTTTTTCATGAACAATGGCGATTACGGCTCGTTTTCTCACTTTTGCTTGTTTCAACAACGAGTTCCGCGACTCTCGAAATATCCTATAAAAAGTGTGGGCCGGGTTTCAACCCGGCCCAATTGGCACATGCCAAAAACCCGGCCCACAGCGCGATAGACGCTACTGATGCATATACCACCAACCCGTGATGGCCGACCCGGTGATCGTCGGGCCTCGGCTCCCCTTGCCAATGTAGTAGTCGTTCACGTCGGAGACGCCGCCCGTGGTGATCGGACCCATTGCTGCTGCCGTGCCTTCACTCGTGGAGGTCGAGGCATTGAACCACGCGTTGAGAATCGTCTGCGTTGCTCCATAGACTCCAAGGAAGTTTTCCGCAAATGCCTTCGGGAATGCACCCGCGCTATACGCCGCGTTGGATGCGAAGCCGGTATAGATGTGCAATCCGCCAAAAGCCGGACCCCACCGTTGCCCGGTATTCAGTCCGGCTCCATCGGTCGAGTCCAGGCATTCGCACAGGAGACCGGCGAGCCAATACAGTCGATCGTTCGGACCCACTGGACCCCAGGAGCCATTGTAGTTAACATGATAGTAGGTCGGGTTCGAGGGCACCGGCATCTGCACCGTGCCACCGGCATTCCCCGGTACCAAGAGGTATACCGAACTATTGTATGCAGACTGCGGCGCTCCGGGATACATCGCAGTAAAACCATCCGGCCATCCATCGCCATTGATGAGCACGAGATTCGCGGTGTTGGCGCCCCAATTCGCATAATCGGCATCGCCATTGATCCACGGGCTTGCAGGCAGCGAACCGGCCGGCGATGGTTTGATGTAGTCGCCGGGCCAGGAGGAATTTCCTAACCAGCAAAACTTCTCCGTTCCCGCGCCAGGGTGCGACATGCCCTGCTGCCACCCGACTCTCTCCTGTGTCCACATTTCCGGCTCTCCCGGGCTTTCGCACCCGTAGCTCGCCACTCCGTGAGACAGCGGACCGTGCGTATCGGGAATAATCGGCTGCGCCTGAACGGGAAGCATCGTGCTTGCCATGACGGCGATTCCGTTCGCGTCGATCACCGTCACCGAAACGATCTCGTTCGAGCGAAGCGTCTCGTTCGGCGCGAAGCGGGAGCCGGCACTGGGCGTTGCGCGCACGAGCGGCGCATAGCTGACCGATGTGCCGGTGCTCGCCAGCACGGTGGGATTCGATCCGCTCCACACGTACCGGTATGGCGGGCGGCCACCGCTGGGTTCGACACTGGCATCGACCTTCGCACTCTCCGCTCCGGACACTTTGATGTGAGCCGATGGGATGTACTGGGGATCATCCGTTGCCGGAATCAGACGCTCTTTCGTGATCATCTTCGAAATGCGTCCCGTGGCCGAATCTTTAATCTCGATCATGCCGGTAAACGCGTACCACGGTATGATGGTCGTCGGCGCGGGCGGCGCGACCTTGTTGGATCGCGCGTCCACGCTGCCCATGGCGTTCTCGAACGGAGGACACCAATAGACAAGCCGCATGTTGATCTTCGCTTTTGCCGGCAGGAGCTTTGCCATCCGATTCATCGCCTCTGATTCATTGATGATCTTGACATCCGGTCCCGCTTTCACCTCACGCCAGGCGTAATGCAATTGAGTGACCATGCCAGTGGCATTGTAACTCACCTGCACTTGTGCGCCCGGACCGATGAAGGGATAGCCGTTCTTGTCCGTGAATCGGTAGTTCACTTTCGTATCCAACTGCTTATTGATGGACTCGATACTACCATCTTCCTTCTTGTATGTCGCCGTAAAGACCGTGTGACCGGTGACCGGCTTGGCAGACTCCATGTGGAATCCGGCGGAAGCAAATGCCGACGTGGAAGATTTTGACGCAGCAGCGATATCGAAGACCGACCGCTTGTTCAGAGCATCGAAGTCGATCGCATCGTAACGGATTGGCGCATCGGCAATCTCATTCCTGGCGGAGGCACGCAACTGCTTCAAGGAAGCAGGATCAGTTACAGTCTGGCTCGGGATCGCGAGGTATTGGTTGGTATCAATGAACGAGACCATCCCCGTTCTCACGGAGAGCCTCGCTCGTGGTATCTTGAAGTTCTCGGCGAGACCCTTCACCTGGGAGTCGTTAGCTCCGGACTGAGTGACTTCGTAAACAGGGAGCGTGCCGGGAGCGGGTCGATTCTCACCGCTTTTGGAACAGGCCAAAAAACAAAAGCTGATCCCAGCGATCATGACCGCTGCAATCGGGTTCAGGTTTTTCATTGCGATTTGGATTATATGGGATTAAATGCACGAACACAGCAACCTTGAAAACTTCTGCGCTTAGTTGGGTTCCTTCATAGGCACACCTCGGTTTCAGTTGAATCATCAGATTCAATGAACGCTATAGCATCTATCATTAGACGTAGAGCGGAAACCTTGCCGTCAAAGCCCTCACTTCTTCTCTGACTTTCTGCGCAACAGTGTCATCGATAGGATTCGAGACGACGCGGTCAATCATCGCGGCGATCTGCTCCATCTCGGCTTCCTTCATTCCGCGCGTGGTGATGGCAGCGGTGCCGATGCGGATGCCACTTGTGACAAGCGCGGACTTGTCGTCGTAGGGGACGGCATTTTTGTTGACGGTGATCGCGGCTTTGTCTAATGCTTCCTCGGCGACTTTGCCCGTCACGTTTTTGCCGCGCAGATCGGCCAGCATCAGGTGATTGTCGGTGCCACCGGAAATGATATAGAAACCGCGCTTGACAAACTCATCCGCCATCCGCTTCGCGTTGCGAATAACCTGCGCGCCGTACTCCGTAAAGCTGTCTTCCAATGCTTCGCCGAATGCAACGGCCTTCGCCGCGATGACGTGCATGAGCGGGCCGCCCTGAATGCCCGGCATTACCGTCGAGTCGATCAACTCCGAGACCATCCTTGTGCGTCCCGATTTCGGCGCAACCGCGCCCCAGGTGTTCTCAAAATCTTTTCCGAGCAGGATCAGCCCACCGCGCGGACCGCGCAGCGTCTTATGCGTCGTTGATGTCACGACGTGGCAGTGTGGAATGGGACTGCTAAGATGTCCCTTCGCGATGAGTCCGGCCGGATGCGCCATATCGCAGAAAAGAAACGCGCCGACAGAATCGGCGATCGCACGGAAACGCGGGAAATCAATATCACGTGAGTAAGCGCTCGCGCCAACGATAATCATCTTCGGCTTTGTCTCATGCGCCTGCCGCTCGACATCTTCGTAGTCGATATATCCAGTCTCGCGTGAAACGCCGTACGCGCTGAATTGATAAAGTTGTCCCGAGAAATTCGCGGGATGGCCGTGCGTGAGATGTCCGCCGTGCTGAAGATTCATGCCGAGGACGCGATCGCCGGGTTTGAGAAATGTAAAATAGACCGCCATGTTCGCCTGCGAACCGGAGTGCGGCTGAACGTTAGCATACTCGGCGCCGAAGAGTTTCTTTACCCGGTCGCGCGCGAGGTTCTCGACCTGATCGACGAACTCGCAGCCGCCGTAGTATCGCTTGCCGGGATAGCCTTCGGCGTATTTATTCGTAAGCACGCTCCCTTGCGCGCTCATCACGGCCTGTGAGGCAAAATTCTCGCTGGCGATGAGTTCGAGCCCGGTCTGTTGCCGGTCGAGTTCGCGCCCGATGGCGCTGAATACCTGGGTGTCCATTCTGTCTTATTCCAAAAGCGTTAAGGTGGAGCGTCATCCCCGCGAAGCGTGGGAATGACAATAACAGATACCATGCCCCTCGAACTACTCGCGCCGCGTCGGACTGAACCACTTGTCCGAGAGGCCGATGCTTACTCCCAAACGAAGGAAGCTCTCCTTCGGTGCTGAACCCACGGCTGTAGGATTACGCTGGCCAACCGTCGCCGAGAGATTCATCAGCGTCTCGAAGCTGAGTGGAATGCCCAGACCGGCCGAGAGTGCAAGTTCGGTTACGCCGCTATTCCCAAAATTGCTCCCGACAGCAGCACCATCGGCATAGATGGGTAATTGGCTGTATGCGAATCCAAGCCGTAAACCCCAGCGATCCAGGCCAAATGATGTGCCAAACTCGCCGGAAATATTTGGAAGCCGTTCGATGCCAACTGAAATGCGATTGCCATTCTGAAGCGAGGGATCGCCGCTCGACGCAGTAGGCGCATACACATACGCGCTCGCAAAGTTCTGCGCGGAGTAATCGACTTCGGCACGATAGCGATGGCTAACCTGATACGAAATGCCGATCGCGAATGCGGATGGATAATACCCCTGCCCCGCTTCGTCAATTGTTGTGTCGAGGCTGCTTGAAATTGGTGTGATGATCGTCTCGCGCGTGGAAGTGAGATTCGCCCCGAGGCTGTATGATGCGCCGAACAAGAGTCCGGGAAGGCCAAGTGAATCACCAATCAACTCGACACCGAACGTCGGTCGGAGTCCATAGAAAACGTAGTCGCGCTCATACTCTGCGGAGTCCTGCGTCGTGTCCGTGAACGCGAGATGATCCTGATGGCGAATGTCGCCCGTAATAAGATCGAGTCGCCCACCGAGGGCAACCGCGCCCGTCGGCCGAAAGCCCGCACCGAGAAAAAGCATATTGGCGCCCCCCTTGCGCACGTATGTCTTCGTGGTGATCGCGTCGCTGCTCGCAATTTGTCCACTGGCATTCGTGAGCGGGACGTACCCGAGCGCGAGCGATGCGGAATAGTCGCTCCAAAACGGCACTCCGAATGTAACGCCGCTAAAACTGATATTGCGCTGCGCTTCCGTAGTTGCACCGAGTTGATCGCTGGCGTAATCAAGCCGTAGCACGATGTTAAAACGTGCGCGCGTGAGCCAGGTCCAGTCGGCAGGATTGATGTCGTTGACGACCCGCGTGCCTCCGAGCGCCACGCCCGTCCCACCCAACGCCTCGATCGTGGGATCCGCCGTGGGCATCGGCGTGCCGAAGCCGAGGAAGTTATAGGTCGAGCCCTGGGCATGTGCGGAACGTCCCGCGCAAAGCGCGAGCACGGCCGCGAGGAAGAGCATTTGCCAGGTTCGCATCAGGGCAGTTTGGAGTATGACAGAATGAACTTCGGGCGCTTCGGATCGTCCGTCTGGCCGTAGTTCTGGCCGTAGAATGTCCAGCGGTTGATCGTGTTGTCCTCGACACCGATGGCACTGCCGGTGACGAATGTGCGCGTGATATAGCCCGACCGCAACTCGAACCCGAAGTTCATACCTGGATTGCGCAGCCAATACTCGACCATCGTCCGAATTTGGAAGTGATAAATGTTCTGATCGATTGCGTCACGATAGCCGTTGGCATAGAGTGCTGAACCCGTATCGTTCGGGGTGAGTAGTTGGATGATCGCTGGTCCGGCTGTGTCGAACGAGAGCGTCGAATGCCGCGATCGGTCGGGATCCAGCGTGAGCACCAGTTCCGCACTGTTGATCGTTGAGAATCCGGAGAGCTGAGCCGTGTCACGCGCCCACGGGCACGCAAGCAAGAGCGTGTCGAACACACGTTGCCCCGTGCTGCCGCGAAGCGTGAACTCACCCGACGGCGGCGGGCCGCTCATGTCCATTGCAACGTGGAGATCGAGCGTAGGAATAATCCTGAATACAACAATTCCGGTATCGACTTTGACGGTATACTCGAGTTGCGGGCGCGCACTTGTATCGCTGCTCTCCATCGCGCCAAAGGCACGCGCGTCTGTCATGGTCGGGCCCGGTGCGACAACAAATGCAAGCGAAGCTGAATGAAGGTCCTTCACAATCGACAGATCGATGGTGAACGCAAGCACGCTATCGCTCACGTCGGCAAAATCGCCTTGGAACGTCGCACTTGGCAGGGGAATCAGCACGGACTTCGAAAGTTGCGTGAGCGAATCTAATTGGACTCCGTTCGGCGGCGAGTACTCATAGACTTGCAAATCCAAACGGTTCGGACTCGTCATGGTGTCGCCGTACTTGAAGTTCTGATCCTTGAGCAGCAACCGAATGCCGGTCACTTTGGAGAGCAACGAATCGGGCAACCCGCCAACCGCATTGACGGCGGGGAATTGCAGGACGCCCCAGGATTCAATGTTCTCGAACGGAGTCGAGACCTTCCCCACGATAATAAACGGCGAGAGCAGCGTGATCGCGTAGGTATTGCCGCCGATTGCAATCGCCGGGACCGCGACCGGCCGCATTTTCATAAAGCCCGTATCCGTGCGGACGCTACGGTTGAACTGCACCGTATCGCGATAATATGGCGCGCCAAGCGTCGAGACTTTCTCTTCGCAGCTTGATAGCCCTGCTACCGAAAGTCCCGCGACCAGGAGAAGGAGACCGAAATATCGAAAGGTCAAAAATTTCCTCTTACTTCTTACTTACCGCGTTCAATATCTTCTCATAGACTTCGGCGTACTGCACCGCGGGTCGATCCCACGAGAAGTCGCGCTTCATGCCATTGATCTGCAACTCGCGCCACTGCGTCTTGTTCTTCCGATACATGTGCAGCGCACGATCGAGCGCCTTCCAGAATGCCTTCGCATCGTACTTCTCGAAGGTGAAGCCCGTCGCAGGCGCGCGCCGGGTTGCATCATCCACGTCGATCACCGTATCGGCCAGCCCGCCGGTCTTCCGAACGACCGGCACCGTGCCATA
>JADGPZ010000035.1 GCA_017882165.1 Candidatus Kapaibacterium sp. | reverse complement strand
CCGGCAATGCCGCCCATCAAGGCAAGCGACGTACTCCACCGACGAAATGCACCGAGTCTCCAAGCAAAGAAGAGAGCGACTGGGCCGAGCAGCGTCAGCAAATGAATCGAAGAGCTGATCGCGAGGAACATCGTGATTGCACCGAACCCAAACCACCACCATCGCGAACGGTCCTTAGGTGTGAGTATGGTGTGCAGCAGTGTTGCGACGAAGAGAAGCACGATAAATCCTGCCAGCAAGTCTGTCCGGCAGGAGTGGCTCGCGAAGAAGAATGCTCGCGTTGAAAGCAGCAAAGCGACACCGACGAGAGCGGCGATCCGTGAAGCGCCAAGCAAGCGGGACGTGTGGTAGAGCGCCATCAGCAACAGAAGTGACAGCAGTGCTGTAACGACTCGGCCAATGGCAACGGGATCGCTTGCGATGATTGCCACAGGCAGTCCGTACAGCGCCGCCGAGAGCCACGTCATGCTGAGCACAAGTCCTTTCGAGTGTTCGAGCGTCGAGCCAACGGCCAGCGGATAGCGAACCTCGCCGGTCGTGATTTGCGTCTTCGCTTCGCTCATCAGCCATGTCTCGTCGCCATACCAGCGGAGCGAGTTCGGCTGCGGAAAAACAAAAAGCGAGGAGAGTTGCATCGCAAACAGGGCGACGATCAGCGCGAGCAATAGATAGCTCGCCCATCGTTCGAATCCGGCATGCAATTCGTTAGTCACGGATGCGATAGACTTGGAGTGTGTCATACCCACTAAAACTCGGCGCAAAATATGACCGGCCAATATCGGTCATGATCGCAGTGGAGCGCTCCCATACAAGCGTGCCCATGCGTTGTGCTGCTTCCCGAATCGGCTGGACCTCGCGCATGTAATCCTGCTTCAATGCGCTGCGGTAAAGCAGAACGTACCGGACGTGCTCCTTTCGCAGCACGGAATCCACCGGTGTGTTCGATTCCGGAAACTCGACAAACTGCGTTGTCATCAGCCGGATATTTGTATCGGTCATCAGGCGATGTACGGCAGGATTGAACGCGAGCACAAGTGGATGAGATGTGTCCTGTTCAATCTCTGCGCATGCGGCGGCAATGGCATCGTCATTCGCGCGCGAGAGCCGCATACCGTTCCAGCGTGATTGCCACGAGTCGTGAAACGAACATACGATGAGCGCGATACTCAGAATCACAACAAGCACAGAGTAGACGGCTTTCGAACTAACCGCCTGTATCGTGAGAACAATTGCTACGCTCAGCACTGGCAAAATATAGATGAGATAGCTGGTTGGCGCGGCACTTTCGAATTCCAGCCACGACACCAGTAGAATCGCGATCAGCCAACCCCACGCCGGGATGGACAGACGACCTCGCTGCCGGATGATCCGCATAACGACGAGCGCGAGAGCTATCGCAATAACAACCACATATCCCAATGCGAAGGACGTGGCTGTACTCCAGCGCTGCAGAATATTGGCAATCTGCACCGAGCGAGAGAGTAGTCTGAGTGCCGGGACATCACGAATGTTGAGCGTGAACGCGCCAGATGCTGTCCCAAGCGTTGATTCGCTTTGTGCAAGCGAGACCAAGAAAAGGACAATGCCGAACGCCGCAGCACCAGCAACGAAGAGCATGACGTTCCGGAGTTTGGCCTGGGAGCGAACGAATACAGTCGCAAGCGCCGCAAGACCGAGTGCAAGCAATACGTGGACGCTGATGAGCAAGCCTCCCGCCACAAGCAGGCCGGTAAGGAACGAGGCTCGTGCCTTCATGGCCCCACGCAACCGAAGCAGCCAGAAGACGCCAGCCAGAATCGCAAGCGCGCTCAGAATGTCATAGCGTGCAGAATGGCTTGTGAGCAGAAACGAGCGCGAGGTGATGAGAAGCAGCACACCAAAGAGTGCGAGCAGCCGCTCGCCAGTCAGCTTGCGGATGACCTCATACAGCACAAATGCAAGCGTGACGGAAAGCAGCGCCGTGACCGTCCGGCCAATCATGACGACATCACTCGATTTTGCAAGTGCTGCCGGAATGCCATAGAGCGCGGCCGTCAGCCACATGTTGCCGAAGACGATGCCGCTGCCATGCGCGAGACTCGACGAGAGCGCATACGGATGCCGGAAAACGCCCATGAGAATCTGCGTGCGGAACTCCGTCATGAGCCAGGACTCATCTCCCCACCAGAGATAGGAATCGGCAATGGGCGCGACGAAAAGCGACGTCACCTGAAACATGATGAGCGCGCTTGACGCCGCAAGCACCGCGAAGAAGACCAGGTCTTCCCACGAGGTGCGAAGATGTGAGATGAGCTTATCGAGCACGCTGAAGTTTGTAAAGGATCATGGTGTCGGGCTTCACCGAAAGATGTACTGCCTCGAAATAATTGCGGTGGACGTCAAAGAGCGTTCCTGTTCGCTTAAACATGATGGTGCCGATACTATCGGCTTGAGGCCGGAGTGCCGCGTAATCCTCGCTGTAGCGGGTGCCATCGCCAGAGACATACAGCAACATGTATCTGGCTCCGGTCGATTCGATCTGACTGGCAAGTGATCCCAACGATGTGGGAAAGCTGACAAGATGTGCCGTCATGAGACGAACGCTTGTATCATGTTCTAAGTACGCAATCGCAGGATTCTGCGCGAGCACGATTGGGCGTGTATTCTTTGAATCAAAAGCAATCGTTCGGACTGCGGCGTCGAGCGCCATGTGATTGTCCGTTTCGATTCTTGATGCTTGTTCATGCGCCATGGAAGAATCTTTCACGCTAAAAACTGCCAATAGCACAGCGCAACCAAGGATCACAGCCGAGAAGCCGGCGCTTGGACGGATACGGCTGGCAATCTTCGACAGAAGAACCACGACAAAAAGCGGAAGCACCTGAACATAATAGTACAGGGCGGGACTTTCGAAGAAGAGCCAAGCAATCAGGATCACAATGCCAGCGTCAGTGGTGAAGGATGTAGCCGGAGTGTTCGTAGTCATTCGCCGGCGCACAATGAGGAGCGCGAGGACAATGCAGGCCAGGAGCACAATCTGCGGAGCCTCGAACCAAATCCCGGTTGCGCGCTCCAGCACGTTTGCAATTTGTACTGAGCGCGAGAATGGCCGCAGGATTGGCAACATACTCGCGACACTCTGAAACTGATTGGGCTGCACTGATGGACTGAAGAGCGACATCGGCGCGCCGGTGAGGAAGTAAATGCCAATGAGTATGCCAAGAACAACACTTGCGCCGCCCACTGCGGCAAAGAGGTCTTTGGGTATACGCCATGCTCTGAACCGCCAGAAGGTGTAGAATGACAACACGCCCAGCAATGTCACTAAGTGAATTGAAAGCGTAGCGAACAACATTGCGATCGCGCCAGAGGCAACGTACCAGGAAGTTGTTGCCTGCCACTTGGCCTGCTTGAATTGTTCGAAATGCGTTGCGAGATACCAGACGAAAAGCAATACGCTGAGCCCGGCGGCAACATCCAAACGCGCGGCATGGCTGGCGAAAAAGAAACTACGCGTCGAGATAAGCAGGAGAACGCCCAGAAGTGCAAGTGCTACACTCACGCCCAACTTGCGCAACAGGCGGTACGTGCAGAAGCACATCGCGAGCGAGAGCAGAAATGTGACAGTGCGGCCAATCGTGACGAGATCGAAATACTTCGAGAATGCGAGAGCGGGAAGCCCATACTCGATTGCGGCCAGCCAGGAATTTCCACGCACAAGACCATTTGTGATCGCAAGGCTCGAACCCAGAGCGGTCGGGATATGCGCGTAGCCAGTCTGCAATTCCGATCGAAGTTCAAGCATCTGTCCGGTCTCATCGCCCCACCAGCGCGTGCCATCCGGCTGCGGGAAGGTATAGAGCGAGCGAGTTTGCATCACGAGTACAAGAACCACGGTGACAAACACCGCCATGGAAGTTCTTCGCTCAATCTGCTTACCAAAACTCATTTCGCTTTATAGAGGCGCAGTGTATCGATCTCGTTCCATGCCGGATCGCTGTAAGTGCGTGCCTGATCGGTCAGCGTGCCCGTCCGCTCGCCAACCAGTGTGTAGAGCGAGTCGGCAATCCCGCGAAACGGGCTGTGCCACCTGACCGTCGAGTACAGCAGTAAGTAGTTGACACCGTTCTCGCGCAGAATGTCAGGCACTGGCTTATCTTCTGCACCGAACAGGAGCAGGTGGTTTGTCATGAGCCGGACATTCGTGTCAGCGGCAATCTCATTCAGCCCTGGTTCGTCCGTGAGAATCAGCGGCCGCTCTCCTCGCGCTGACAATGGATCGACAAGGACGTGGATGGCTGCTCGATTCCCGTTCACGAGCCGCTCTCCGGCGTGGCCATACTGCTCTTGTCGAAGCAGCGCGGTGGCAGCAATCGCAATGGCTGCTGCGACAGCGAGCCAGCGTGCGGGCACAGAGGATAGGACCGGCCGGAGCAAAATCGACGCGGAGAGCGTCACGACCGGCAAGATATGGATATTGTAGAATACTGCCGGTCCCTCGAAGAGCATCCACGATCCAAGCACGAGCAGCGATAGCACAAGGGCAAATCGCTCTATTGCTCCGAAATGCGTCCGTTGGACAAACCAAGCAATGATACCAGCCATCAGCGCGAGCACGAGCGGCCATGCCACGTTCCAGACTTGTACCGCTCGGTCGATGGTGTTGATTCTCTGCACCTGCCAGGAGAAGGGATGCAGGATGGGCAGGGAGTTTGCGACGTTGTAATACTGGTTGTAACCTTTCCCGAGTAGATCGAGGCTACCGGTGGTGCTCCAGTATAGAATGGCGAGCAAAGCACACCCAGCAACGAGGCCGAGAGCGGCGGCCGTAATACGCCGTAAATTCTTCAGAACGCCGAGTCTTACAATTGCATAGAAAGCAGGGAGAGCAATGAGCGTTGGTACATGCACCGAAACAGCGAGCGACAAAACAGCGAGAAAGGCTATGGCGAAGTACCAGCCTGTGAACAATGTCTCCTTTTGCGACCGCTTGAATAGCCAAATCAGCATGAGCTCGAAAAGCAGTACCGCCAGCCCTGTGGCAGCATCGAATCGTGCGGAGTGACTTGAGAATGCAAATGCGTCCGATGTGATGAGCGCGAAGGCAGCAAGAAGACCGGGTAAGCCTTCCTGCTTGCGAACGCGGCTCCATACGGCTATTGAATAGACGATCCCAAGCGACAGGATCAAGCTCACTACCCGCCCGATGGCGACCGGATTCGCAAGGCTCGCAAATAAATTCGCGGGAATGCCATACAGGAGTCCTGTAATCCAGATACTGCCATTGACAAACCCGTTTGACTGTGCCAGCGACGATCCCAAAGCCTCTGGCACGCGCGCGACGCCACTGTGAGCCAGCGCGCGCGCCGTGAGCATCGTCCAGCTTTCATCGCCGAACCACATGCCCGTATCCGGGACCGGATACGTGAAAAGGAATCTCGTTTGATCTGCTACCAGGAGAGCAATCAGCCCAACGAGCAAATTACGAATGACGAGTTGCGAACGACGAATTGGAGCATTAGAATTCGTAATTCGTAACTCGTCATTCGTCATTCCTCGCCGGTTACTCATCCGGTCGCCGCTCGCAAGTCGTCACCTGATAGAGCGTCAGGGTGTCCAACTCGCTCGTTGTGTCGTGGAAGTAATCGATGGTGCGGTCGAGCAGCGGCCCCGAGCGAGAGAAAATCGGCATTGCTTTGCGGACAGCCGTTTGATACTCCGGCGTCATTGGCCGGTTGTAATCGATGATGTAATTTACGCCTTCGCGCGCAATCGTCGCCTCCGGTGGTTCGCGCCTTGCCGGAAAGAATAGGAAGGATTCGGTCATGAGTCGAATTGTCGTGTCGCGCAGAAGTTCATGCACGGAAGGTCCCTGCGCCAGCACGATCGGTCGTGAGGAGCCGGCCTCCCACAGCCTGCTCTCTTGCTCGATCGCGGCCTGTACGGCGGTCGTATTGGCTTCGTCGATTCGTTTGCCCATGCGGCCTGCGTTCCTCAATTGCGGAATCCAAACGAGCACCATCACGACTGCCAACGCGAGCGCGGACATCGCAACGAGGAGCCGAAGCCACGGCGTACCCCGCCATGCGTTCAAATGTACCAGCAGAGTGAGCGTAGCAAGCGGCAGAATGTGAATCAGATAGTAGGGGAGAGTACTCTGGAAGAGAAGCGCACTGAAGAGCGCGCCAGCCAGGCAGATCGTGAGGAAGTTGGCTTGTTCGATGGAGGATCGATCATCGACGTGTCTCCGAAGTACCGCAAGCATGATCGTCGAGATAACGAGCAACGGAAAGATCATTACGAAGGCTGGTGCTTCGTGCCAGAGATAGTATCCTTTTGCCCAAAGCTGATGGCTTTGCGCGGACCACGAGAACGGGTGCATGATCGGAAGATTGCCAAGATACGAGCCTGCTTGACTTTCTTCGAAGAGCGCACCGCCGATCGAGACGTGATGGTTCGCAGCCATATAGGCGCCGACGAGTACGGTAATGGCCACGAGACCTCCACCGAAGAAGGCGAGTGCATTCTTCCGGTTGCCGAGCGCGCCGAAGCGCCATGCAATATACAGGGCTGGCAAGAAAAGGAGTGCTTCGAGGTGTGGACTAATCGCGAGCGCCGTGAGCATCGCGCAGAGTCCAAGCCAGAACGCGAACGACCGCGTACTTTGCGTTCTACCCTCGGAGGAGACATTCAGGCGAAGCGCAAAGAACGCAACGAACAGGACGACCGCAAATCCTGTCATCATGTCATATCGCGCGCTGTGGGACGCGAAGGTGAAACTCTGCGTGGTTGCGAGCAACCCGAGTGAGAGCAACATCGCGGCTGTCGACAGTCTCAAACGATAGCTGGCCCAGCCGATTGCGATAAGTGTTGCGATGGCGAACAGCATTGTGACCGTCCGGCCAATCGTGATCGGATCGATATCGGCAGAGAGAATGAGTTGGGGCAGGCCGTAACAGACTGCGGGCACCCAGGCGGAGCCAATCAGCAAGCCCGGCGCTTGTTCGAGCGTTGAGCCGAGTGCGATCGGAACGGTCAGGCGTCCGTGCTGCAAAAGATTCTTCCAGCCCAGAAGCATCCAGGTCTGCGTCTCATCGCCGTACCATCGATAGCTATCCGGTACTGGAAATACGTAGAGCGTTCGAAATGAGAAATAGAAGAAAACGAGCACGACAACAACCAGCACGAAGATGGCGAGTCCTTCGAGCCGGATGCGGACGGATGGGGTGAGTGAAGCCCGCTTCTTCAGTGATATTCGACCTTTCCAGTCTCGGTCATGATCGGTACGTGTCGCATCCAAAGTTGCTTCTCCCACCACTGGCGATTGTTGCTGTACCATGCAATCGTTTGCTCCAAACCTGTTTCAAATGCGCGACCCGGCTCGATGCCAAGCACGCTCGCGGCCTTCTCGGTCGAGGAAATATGCCGATCGACTTGTCCCGGCCTGTTGCCGATGTGCGAAATGAGATCGTCCGGTTTCTTCAGAATCTTGAGCACCAGCCGCGCAATCGAAAGGACGTCAAGCTCGAATCCGCTGCCGAGATTGAAGACCTCGCCTTTGATCGTCTCGATGGGGGCGTGCATAATCTTATCGATTCGCGCGCAGGTATCCTCAACATACAGCCAGTCCCGGATGGCCCCGCCCGTCCCGTGGACGGTCAGCGGTTCGCCGAGCAGCGCGCTCGTAATGAAGCGCGGCACGACTTTCTCAAGGTGCTGCTTCGGCCCATACTGATTGAACGGCCGCACGATGCAGGCGGGGATGCTATAACTCGCAATGTAGGAATATACTAAGCGGTCTGCGCCCGCCTTCGCACTGGCATAAGGCGAGAGCGGGTTGAGCGGATGCTCTTCCGTCATCGGCGCAGTGTGTGCCGTGCCATAGACCTCGCTCGTCGAAATATGGATGAGCCGATCGAGCCCCTTGTGTCGCGTTACCGCGTTCGCAACGGCTTGCGTGCCGAGCACGTCCGTGACGTAGAAAATCTTGTTATCGTAAATCGAGCGCGCAACGTGACTTTCGGCGGCGAAGTGGACAACGATGTCCGCGCGAGACACAAGCTGGTTGACGAGATCGTCATTCGTCACGTTGCCGTACCAGAATTCGAATCGCTTCGACTTCTTGATCTCGTCCGGGATGTTGTCCGGCGAGCCGGCATAAGTCAGCGCGTCGAGCACGATCAAATGATAGTCCGGGTACTTCCGGTAGAGGTACTCGAGGAAGTTGCTGCCGATAAATCCGGCGCCGCCGGTGATTAAGATTGTCTTCAAATCGAGGTGTAAGTAGTAACGCGCAACGCGCAACAAGTCATGAGTGAAAAAGGCAACACTCGATGCTCGTCGCTTATCGACGTGTTACGATGAAGTCCAGTGTAATGTTGTGAAGCTTTCAAGGATGTTGGCGCCGGAATGGAGCCACGTATTGATAACACGATACGTAGAGCCTTGGGTTTTAGTGATCAGTCCGGCGCCGTTTGCGTTGCGAACATACTCGAATGCGGCAGGCACGAGCGCGCGATAGATACCGCGCCCTCGCGCGGTGCTCGAAACGGCGTTAAGCGTGTCTTTCCACCAAATGCTCCCATCAAACGGCGCCATTGGTTCGAGCGCAATATAGCCGACCGGTTTGCCATCAAGCTCGGCAACAAGAATTGCGGCATCTCCAGCGCGCGATTTCTGCGCAAGATTCAAGAACCACTCGCGAAAAAGCGTTTGCGAGCGAGCGTGCGAGACCGTCGGTTCGAGGAAGAAGCGGTCCTGAATGGCGCCGTAATCCCCGAATGCATCGAAGGAAATCTGCGCGAGCGCCGTGTCGTCAGTGGGAAGCATGGGACGGATGATAGCGATAGGATCCTGTCGACTGCTCTTCAGGCTGCGTTCGATGCCCGCTCGATCTGCTCCCAGCGTGAGAAGGTTATCGACGCTGTGAAACCCTTCCGACTCGAAAGCACGAATCAGGAATTGATCCTGGCCAGAAACGCGCGCATCGATCAGATCCACGCCACGCGAATGCGCTTCTGCTAAGCACGCGCGGAGAACGCTCTGTAATGCATGAGCTCGCTCGACACTGACCAGCGATGCGCGTTCGTGAGAAGCACAGAGAGCGTTCGCATAGTGAATCCGACCAGCCCTCAGGCCAAGAATGTTCGAATCCCAGGCGAGTTCTTCAAACACGCAGGAAGCAGTGAACCCCGATTGTGCTTCGGTAATCACGCGTATGCCATCCCGCTTCCATTCCTCCAAATGATAGCTTGCCAGCGACCGTGGGTCGGCATTGCGAAAGACGTTCGCGAGAGGCAAATGGGGATCGAGGGCCAGCGTGTGTCGGATCTGCTCGACATCGACATCGTGCAGGGCGCGAAGCTCCAAGCCCGATACCCGATGCGCGAATGCCTCTCCGAAGTCGCGAAGCAGATACAACGGGCGGCCCTGCGCCTCGCGGTAAATGCGGCTGACATACTCGCCCATGAGTCCGATCACGATCAGTTGCAATGCGCCAAAGCAGAAGATGGCGATCATGACCGACGCATAACCCGGCACCGTGTAAGCGCCGGTGAATTTCCGAATGAGGATATAGAGAATGAAGAGAACGGCGATGGCTGCGGCGCCCATGCCAGAGACCGTCGCAATTTGCAGCGGTGCGGTGCTGAAACTCGTGGCGGTGCTAAGTGCGAGCTTAATGAGACGCCACAAGGAATACTTCGTTTCCCCGGCGTAGCGGGCGCCGTGCTCAACAGGCACGCTGGTTTCGCGATAGCCGAGCCAACTTACGAGGCCCGGCAAGTAGCGCGCTTGTTCGCGCATTTTGCGCAGATCATCCGCAACTGGTCGGCGCATCGCACGAAAAATGCTCGAGTTCAACGGCACTTCCGAGCGCGCGACGCTATTCATCAGCCAGAGAAACATCCGGCTCGAAAGATTCTTATACCACGCGAACTGCCGCGTTGCTCGTTCGCCCCAAACGACATCATACCCTTCGTCGAGCTTTCTTAGCAGCTTCGCAATTTCCTCCGGCTGGTCCTGAAGGTCTGCGTCCATCATGATGACGACATCGCCATCGGCATGATCGAGCCCTGCGGTGAGCGCGATATGATGACCGAAATTGCGTGTAAATGAGAGCGGGCGGACATGCTCCGGGTCGCTGGCTCGAAGCTCCTGCATGATCGCGAGCGAGCTGTCGCGCGACCCATCGTCAACGAGGATGATCTCGTAGGATTTGCCGATTGCCTGCAACGCCGAAGTCAGACGCCGGTGCAGCTCATGGAGCACGGCTTCTTCATTATAGACTGCAACGACGATGGATAGATCGGTCTTCATCCTTTTTGTTAGCACTCAGGCCAAACGGGCGGCAAACATTCCTACAAAGATACGGAAAGTTATTTCGGTACAAAAACGGACTCCGGCCGCGTCCCCTCGCTGCCAAAACGTGTGAGCATGACGTTCGGCTCCGCGATCATGCGGCTGTGGAGGGAGTAGTTCGTGACGGAATCGCATGGAATGAGCGGGCATTCCTCCATTATGACCGCGCTAAAGCGATGGTGAGCAAAGGCTGAATCGAGATCGGCCTGCAATCGCCGCGCGGTCGTGTCGTGCATCCGGAGCACATCGAGTGTAGCGAGGATGTTGGCATGGGAAGGCTTCCCCGCCATCCGGCCGATGAACCCGTGATAGGGGATGTAGACTTCACCTTGCATGGATCGCAGTTTCTGCATGAACTCATCGCCACCTGCGCGTTGATGCGCACTGGTGATCAACATCTTCTCTGAAAGTGGATTGAAGTAGAGCGCTGCAAGCTGAAAGAGCATTGTGAGCCACGCGTAGCGCGCCATCTTTGGCCATCCCGTCTCAATTTCGTGGATCGTCAGCGGCAGCATCGTCACAACAAATGCCGCGAAGGGCATCATCACATTGGCGTATCCGCCTTCATTGCCGAGACTGATGGCGCCAGCGAACATCCCGCTGACAGCCATCAGCGTCAGCAGGTTATCAGGCGTGGCCCAATCGGTCCTGTCTGACCTATTCGACCGATACCGAATGATGAGCAGCCCAGCCGCACCCACGGATGACACCCCGAACACCCCGAACACGTACTGCGGAAACACGTCCAGCGTCCGCAGCCACGAGAACTCCGCGCCTTTGGCCGATGGGATGTGAAAAAGATAATAGAACAGCCAGCCATCGGAGGCGCTGTTCCAGCACAGCAACACGACGAGCGAAAGGCCGACGGCTACACCGGCAAAGACCAGACTGTCCCGTTTCGATCGCATCCAGAACCAAATAGCAAGCGGTGGAAAGAAGAAGACGGCTTGCTGCTTCGTAAGAAACGCAAGCGCGAGAATCACACCGCATGCGATCGCGCCGGGCATTCCTTTGAATGCGAAAGTTGCCCAGACGGAGGATACAACCAGCAGCGTAAAGAACGCATCATTGCGTGCGATGTCGAAATAGAAGCCGGTTGCGTGATACGTCGCGAGATAGAATGCAAACGTTAGGTACGCATAGATATTTCTCCGCGTGATCCGCCGCACGATCCACCCAAGCAGCGCCCCGGTAAGCAAGGTTGACAGAACAGAGACGATCCGTCCCGCGAAGAAACCAACGCCGAACAGCTTCATCGCTCCAGCGACGACATAATAATAGAGTGGTGGATAAAGCCACGGCACAAAGTCAATCGATGGAGCAGCATAAATCGGCTCTCCTGCGAGGACGCGGACCGAATGATCCAGCATGGCGCCTTCAATCCATTCGACTTCGTAGGGATAGACAAGTCGCATGTATGCGAGCACGAGGAAGAGGATCGCGAATGCCGAGGCGAGTGCGATCGCTGTCCATTTGAGGGACCGCTCGAAGGTTGAGGCACTCATTTTTTTCTGAGCACTACAAAGAGAGAAACTCCGAACGGCGGATGAAACCAAAGAGCCTTGCTGGGTCCCACGAAGAGCTTCATCAGCAGCGCGTTGAGTCGCGGTGAGGGGATCTTGTCTTCTGCGCGCGATTGAATCTTGATGATGTGTGCAAGCTTCCGGTAGAGCCAAATCGCCGGGAATGCGAAAACGTTGGTATAGTTGAAGTACAGTATCTCAAACGGTGACGGTTTGAATTGCAGATTCAGGCGTGTTCTGAACATTCCCTTCGAATAGCGCCGGAAGTGACCAAGCGATACGTCCCACGCACTCCACAGGCTCATAAATGCGGGGACATTGATAATGATAAGGCCTCCGGGTTTCGTCACCCGCAGCATTTCGGAGAACGCCCGGGCATCGTCTTCGACGTGTTCCAATACGTCGAGCGCGATCATGACGGCACAGGAGGAATCCTGTAACGGCAAATCGAGGATCGAGCCATCGAGCAACTCCGTCCCTTTGCGCTCGTGCGCAAGCCGTCGCCCTTCTTCGGAATACTCAATACCCACGACCGAAATCCCTCGCCGCTCGTAAATGCCAGATAATTCGCGGACCAATTCTCCCGTCCCTGCTCCTGCGTCCACGATGCGATCACCCGGCGCGAGCTTTGCGGCGCGCTCGATCCACCAGCGCACGAGCAGCCGTTTGCCTTTGTAGAACCAATGTTCGCGCTCGACCTTTTCGAGTGCCTCGTATTCTGCGAGTTGCAACGTGTTAAGAGCTAATTACTCAATGGGGTAGGCACCGAATCGCGTGGGCCAGTGATAATCTCGTTGATCACGTAATGCGGCCGCTGCTTGACCTCGTCGTAGATCCGGCCGAGGTACTCGCCGAGAATCCCGATCGAAATAAGCTGGATCCCACCCAGGAGGAGGATCGCTACGGTCGGCGTCGTAAATCCAGGCACGACATCAATGTGAAAAACTCGTAAAAGGAGAAGATAGAGGGCATACCCGATGGAGAACAGGCTCACGAAGAAACCGAGCGTCCAGATCGCGCGGAGCGGCTTCAGACTGAAGCTAAAGATCGCATCGAATGCATAGCGGACGAGCCGGCTGAATGTTTGCTTCGGCTCACCGGATGCACGCTTCTCGCGGTCGTAGAGGACCGTAATTTGTTCGTAGCCGACCCATGTCCGCAAGCCGGGGAAAAAGCGATTTCGCTCATGGAGCCGGAGCAGTTCGTTCACCGCGCGCCGATCGAGCAGCCCAAAGACACCGCTGCCGGTTTCCATTTTGAGATCGCTCATCCGCGCGAGCATCGCGTGAAACAGCTTGAAGAGCAAGCCCTTCACACCTCGCTCGGCACGGGAACGGCGCTGGGCGACCACGACCTTGTGCCCACCCTGCCAGGAGCGGACTAACTCTGGAATCAATTCCGGCGGATCCTGTAAGTCGCCATCCATAATGACCACTGCATCTCCGTGCGCATACTCGAGCCCGGCCTGTATCGCCGGTTGATGGCCAAAATTCCGGGAGAGATCGAGCACCACAAGCCGCTGATCCCGCGCGGCGAAGGAGCGGAGCATCTCGAGTGTCCGATCGCGTGAGCCATCATTAACGATCACCCACTCACTCTTCAGTCCCGTCGTCTCTTCGATCCCGGAAAGCATACGGGTCATCCGCTCGAAAAGCTCGCCGAGGAGCGATTCTTCGTTGTAAATCGGCATGACGATGGAAAGGGAGCGGGCGGGCATTGTGTTTTAGAGATTGGGTTTAGCGTCGTAGCAGGGTGAACTCGTTACTCATGGCTCGTTCTTCTATATAAAGTAAAAGCCCCGATCTTCGTTTCAGCATAATAATTCGAATCGAGCCACATGCCCAGCTCGCGGTAATCCTCTCGAAGGATCTCGTGGCCCAGACGCCCGCCATAATATTGCCGGAATGCCTTGGGCGCATCGCAGACGATAAAGTATTTTGGTCGCATCCGGCGCATATCAGAGAGGTACTCTGCTCGCCATCGGCGTTGGAAGGGTGTGAGCGAATCCGAGCCGCGCATGGCGAGCGCGTGCAAGGTCTGGAATCGACTCGCACTGGTCAGCCGAGCATAATACTGCGGAAAACTATACGGACCGAACATTTGGATGGTATCGCCGGGTCTTGTATGTGTGCTCAGATACTCGCCGCACTCCACTTGGACCAGATAGCCGAACTCAGGTGACGGTTCGTAGCATGCATAAGACTCCGCGAGCGATCGGATCTCACCACCGGCGATTCCAGCAAGCACATCTTTGATTGTGTTGCCTCGGAAAGTCTGGAAACCATAGAAGAGCACAACCGTGACGATCAGTCCCCACTCCGTCCACTTAGTCCACCGTGTCCACTCCGTAAATCTCACCCACCCGACCGCCGAAAGTAACAGGAACAGCGTCATGGCCGGATGATAGTGATAGACGCTGTGACGATACAGCAGCAGCAGCGAAAGAACGCTCGCGACCAAAAGCCCAGCCCACACAAACAAGGCAACTCGCTCTTTGCGCCAAAGGAATATTACGCCCGCGGTGATAGCGATTAACGAAATCGCATAGAATCGAATCGGCTGCCAAAAATCGAACGACGCCCCCGATCCACCATACACTTTGAGATTGAAGAGAATGCTCGCTTCCCAAAAATCTTGAAGTCCGCCGCATGCCCAATAAAACAGGACAAGCGATACCAGCGGCACTGCCGCGCCAAGTGTCATAGCCATCAGTCCGCGCCGCCGCCCATTTGATTTGCCAAACGCCTGGGCCACGCAGAATACTGGCACGAACAGCGCGTAAGTCGGGCGGAAGACGATTGCGAGACCGGCGAGAAGACCAATTGCAAACGCATGTTTGTCCCCATCGCGTAGCCAGAGATAGAATGCCGCCAGCAGCAGGATCGAGACGTAGGTATCGCGCTCGCCCGCCATCCAGAGTCCTTGCTGTACATAATAGAGGGCGGCAAGCACCGCAGCAAGCGCACCGGCGCGAGCGTCGTAGAGGCGTGCGCCGATCTTGTAAAGGAGCGTGCTGCCAATGAGCTGAAGGACGATGTCGAAGATGTGAAACGCAAGCTGTGAGCGGCCGCTCAGCATGATCTGCGCGGCATGGACTGCTATAATGCCCGGAAAATTCTGGTCCCACGAACCGGTGTAGGGCAAGTGACCATGCAGCGCGAGATCCGCCATGTAGGCGTACAGCGCGTTGTCGTTGTTGAAGGGATAGGTGAGCGTCGCTGAAAGAATCAGGGCGCAGATGAACAGCGTCAGGACGAAAAGCGGGAATCGGGTAACTGGCAAAGTGCTAAATTGCTAAGTGCAGAGTGCTAAGCCAGAAATACCAGAAAGTGTTTCTCAGCAATCGATCCTGAGACCGTTGCGCTACTACTCTTTCTTCCGTATCGTGACGGAAAGCAGAATGGACACGAGCAGGACACAGAGCACCACGACCAACGCGAGCGTATTCGTGAGCACAACGCTCGGCAATAGAATCGGCAGCAGCATTTTGAGACCGATGAACCAGAGGATCACGCCGACTCCGTGCTTGACAAATCGGAATGATTCATGAACGCGGACAAGCAAGAAGTATAGCGAACGCAATCCGAGTACCGCGAGAATATTCGAGGCGTAGATAATAAAGGGATCGCGGGTCACGGAAAAGATCGCGGGAATGCTATCGACCGCGAAAAGAACGTCCATCACTTCGATCACCGCGAGCACGAGGAAGAGCGGCGTTGCGATGAGGCGTTTGCCTTCGCGAATGAAGAATCGCGTGCCATGAAACTCGTGGCCGACCGTCACGAGCTTCGAGATGAGCTTAATCGTCCGGTTCTGTTTCGGATCGAACTCGTGCGTAGAACCGAACGCCATGATAAAGCCGCTGTAGATCACGATAGCGCCGAAGATATACATCACCCAATCGAATCGGTCGACGAGTTCGACGCCAACAAAGATCAGCACGGCCCGGAGGATGAGCACGCCGATAATCCCGAAGTTCAAGGCTCGACGTTGTGCCGCAGGGCTCACACCAAAGTAGGTGAAGAGCATCAAGAACACGAAGAGATTATCGAACGAAAGCGACTTCTCGAGAAGATAGCCGGTCAGGAATGCTTCGGCCTGATCGGGGCCGGCATAGTAATAAACACTGGTTGCGACCAACAACGAAAGGCCGATCCAGAAGAGACTCCACGCGAGCGCTTTTTGAAAGCTCATGGCAGATGACAACAGCAACCTCTCAGGTTTTGTAGCAACCATTTCTTGCGAGAGAGCTTGAGAGATGAGAATCGTCTCGATGAGTGATTCTCTATTGAGGCGTGAACGTAGCTCGTTCAAGGTGTTAGGAATCGGAAAGCGACGTCTGATCCGTCAAATTTTTTTCGCCTCAAAATCGTCAATTTCTTGCATTATGGATTTAAATGTCCTATATTCGTAGGAATGGATTCGTGCAGGAATCCGTGTGGATCTTGGTACGACGCTCCAGGAATGGAGCAAAGTGGCCAAAGCAGATCAAAATCGGGCATTACTGCACACTCCCGGCAGGTTCCGGCGTAACAGTTGGGATGGCCGGAGGCGGAGAGTCCGCCGACAGGCTTTTTCTTTCCAGCCGTGCAGGCAGTTTTTCTGCAAGCTCGGCCGAAGGTTCAAGCCGCAATTGGGGAGCCTCGAGGTCTTTGGCCTCGGGATCAGCAAGCGGCTTAAGCCATGTGATGAAGTTTAACAATCGTAACGCTTGCGTTTGCAACTTTTTTAAATTCTAAGGAGACGTTCGTATGAAATCACGCCGTTCGTGGTTAATTGGCCTTGCTCTTGGCGCCGCACTCAGCTTCGGAGCACCTTCGGTTCAGGCACAAGTGCCCCGCCTCATCTCTTATCAGGGCCTTATGGTCGATAGTAAGTCTGGGGCGCACGTTGGCGGCCAGCATATCGTGGAAGTCAAGTATTATGATGCATCCTCAGCGGGCACTCTTCTCTTAGATGAAATGCACCCGAGCATCCTGTTCACCGATGGGGTTTTCAATCTCTTCCTTGGTTCGCCTGGATCAGGATTTCCCGCGGGGATGACGTTTAACCAACCGTATTGGATGGAGGTCACCCTTGACCCCGGTGCCGGTGCTGGTGAGCAGATCTTCCCGAGACAGGAGATGCTTTCAGCGCCTTACGCGCTGAACTCGGAGCGCGTGGGTGGCATTGCTGTCTCTCCGCTTCCTGTCAATGGCAACCTGTGGCCGGTCCCGGTCGATGGAACTGGCAAAATTGATCCGTCTGTGCTGCCGGTGCCAACGCCGGGGATCACGACTCTTAATGCAGTCGGTCCGGACGCCGGCGGTGGCGTATCCTTACTTCCTGGCAACGGCATTACGATCACGCCGAACGCGAGTACGCACACGATCCTGATCTCTGGCCCGAATTCGGGTGGGATTGATACGATCACGGCTGGTCCGGGAATCACCACGTACCCGGGCAACGGCATCTCGACGAATGTCACCGTCAAGATTGGAGACGGTCAGATTACGAACAACATGGTTGGTCCGGGTGCCATCGCCGGTTCGAAGATTTCCCAAATTGCGGGGAATGGTCTTATTCAGGATAACGGTGGATTGTTGGACGTGAACGTCGACAACTCGACACTTACCATTTCGAACAATTTCGTGATGATCGCCGCTGGCGGCATCGGCACAGCCCAGATCGCGAATGGCGCAGTCAACCTTAACAATCCGAACAGCAAGGTCAACGGCATCCTGCCCGTCGCGAATGGCGGCACGGGGGTTCCGTCTCTTACGGTGAACGGTCTCTTGCTTGGCAATGGCACCAGCCCTGTCAATACTGTGGCCATCGGCGGAAATGGAATGGTGCTTACCTCGAACGGTACGCTGCCGGTTTACGCCAATCTGACGACGGGCGTCTCTTTGCTCGGCAATGGCACGACGACGCCATTCGCGATCAACCTCGCCAATCCTAACACGTGGACAGCCACGCAAACGTTTAACGGCGCGCCCGGTGTGATCGGCACGAACGCGCAGTGGACGAACACAACGAACCAAGTGCAGTATGGCCCACTGGCGGGTCCGAACACGACCATCAATATTCCGACTCCAGCCGCGAGCCGCGTGGTTACGCTGCCCGATGCCGGTGGCAATTCAAGCTACGTCCTGACCACGTCCACAGGTGGCCAGTCCATCACGACGACGGGTGCGGCTGCTAGCCTCAACGTCAGTTCGAATAGCAGCTTGGTTACGAACCCGGCGCTAACCATTACGGGTACCACGGTACACAACGGCGCTGTTACGATCACCGGTGCGACTGGAATCACTGGTGTGACGACGCACACTGGTGCGGTGAATCTTGCTGGCGGATCCAGCCCGATTCAGCTTGCTGGCCTTGGCGGCGCGCAGGGAGCAATCATTGCGAGCAACGGTGCGGCCAACACACCCGTGTGGGTCGGACCCGGAACGACGACAACGGTCCTGCACGGGAATGCAGCCGGTCTTCCGAGCTATAGCGCAGTCGCTCTGACGACAGATATTAGCGGGACCCTTCCAGTCGCCAATGGCGGCACAGGCAACACGACTCTTACGGCAGGTTCTCTGCTTATTGGTAACGGCGTGAGCGCGGTTACGCAGCTTGCGGACGTTGCGGCTGGTTCCGTTCTTGCTTCGGGCGGCGTCGGCGCCGCTCCGATATGGAGTTCTGGTGCGGGCGTATTTATTCTGAATGGCACCACGCAGCAAAACCCTGCGAACTTCAATATTTCCGGTAACGGTACGATCGGCGGCAACCTGATCGTAACTGGTACGTCCACGTTCAGTAACTCCGTGACGATTCCTGGCCTTGCCGCGAATTCGAACGTTCGCACAGGAACGGGCGGAGTGCTCACAACTGGCGCAATCAATCTGGCCGGTGGCGCAGCGGAAGTCAGTGGGATCCTTCCTGTTGCCAATGGCGGCACGGGCGCTGCAACGTTAGCGGCAAACGGCGTCGTGCTCGGCAATGGGGCCAGCCCGGTCAACGTGACTGCGGCGGGTTCCTCCGCACAGGTACTTCGGATTCCGACGGGCGGCGGTGCGCCGGCCTTCGGCGCGGTCGATCTCACGCAGGGCGCGGCTGTCAGCGGTGCGCTTCCCGTCACCAATGGCGGTACGGGCGCAGCGACATTCGCCGCAGGCGTCGTGCATGCCAATGGCACAACGGCTCTGACCTCATCCCAAGTCAATCTGACGACCGAGGTTACGGGAACGCTGCCAGTGGGTAATGGCGGTACGGGTGTTGCGAACCCTGCGGCGGGTGCTCTGCTGGTCGGCAGCGGCGCAGCAGCGATGACGCAGCTTTCCGACGTTGCGGCTGGCTCCGTGCTTGCTTCGGGTGGCGTTGGCGCCGCTCCGGTTTGGAGTTCGGGCTCGGGTCTGTTCATCCTGAATAGCACCGTCCAGCAAAGCCCTGCAAACTTCAATATCTCGGGTAACGGTACGCTCGGCGGCAACTTGTCCGTCAGTGGATCGGGCACGATCACCGGCTTGACCAGCACGGGTGCATTGACCGTGAATGGGAATATCACGCAGAACACCTTGGGTGGGTTTAACGGTATTCAGACGATTCAGAATACCACCCCCGGTACCTACACTTACACCTGGCCCGACAAGAGCGGCACGGTGGCAATGTTGAGCGATCTGGCGACGAACGTCCAGGCATCCATCCTCAATCACACGCTTCGCGGCAATGGATTAGGCGGATGGAATGATGCTGGTAACTTCCAGAACGATGGTACGAACCTGACCTCGACCGGCAACTTGAGCTTCACCGGCTCGGGCAGCCTCCTCGTCTCGGGTACAGGAAGCGTCAGCACGCTCTCGGGTAACATCTCGACCGCCACAGGTGCGCTTGCAACCGGCAACAACACTGCGGCTGGGCGCGTCCTGTTCGGTGACGGCGCGACGGCGAATCTTGGCAATGTCACGATCAACCCACTCGCGGCGAATCGTTCATATACCTTGATCGATCCGGGTGCGAATGCCAACTTCATCCTGAGCACGTCGCCTGCTGGGCAGACCATTAACAATGGTCTTACCGTAAATGGCGGAGAAACTGTTAACGGTCTCTTCACCGCGAACAATGCGGCTTCGATCACGGGTGGTATCAATAATAACGGCGGTGGCATCACCAACGCGGGTGCGATTTCCGGTGCCACAACAATCACGGCGAGCGGCCTGATTAATGGTGGCTCGTTCCAGAATACGCTGAACAACTTCAATGTCACAGGTGCTGGCGCGATCACGGCTACAAGCCTGAATGCGGGTTCTGGCACGATCGTGACAACCGGCAACATCAACGGCGGCACGTTCCAGAATGCCCTCAACAACTTCAACGTTACTGGCGCCGGCGCGATCACAGCGACGAGTGTCAATGCGGGTTCCGGTACGATTCAGACAACGGGCAGTGTGTCTGGCGGTTCGCTCACGGCAACGACCGCCGGCGCGAACATCACTGGTGGACTTACACTCACAGGCACGGGTCCACTGACCACGTCCGGTAGCGCGGGTACTGCGGGCTGGGTGTTGATCAGCAATGGCGGCGCTGCCGCACCAAGCTGGACAAATACAATTACTGTTGCGACGATGCCATTCACCAACCTCACGAGCGGCACCAATACGGTAGCGGCGATGCTCGTTGGTACTGGGGCGTCTCTCAACTTTACTGGCACGGGCACGATCAATTCCTCGACGTTGCTCGGCAACACATGGGCCAGCCCGCAAGCCATTGGAACTGGCACAGCAGCGGCTGGTACGTTCACGAACCTGACGACAACGACCGGCGGTCTGAACCTGAATAACAACGGGATCACGAACACCGGGTCGATTGCGGGTGCGACGACAATCACCGCGAATGGCCTGATCACAACGAGTGGTAATATTACTACGACGGGCGCTGGCACGATCACCTCAGCCGGTCTGCTGACTGCGAGCAATGGTCTGACGGTGACCACCGGTGGTGCGACAATTAACGGTCTCTTGACTGCGAATAGTGGTGCGAAGGTCTCGGGCGGCCTGGATATGAACGGAAGCTCGATCATCAACGCGCTCGGAATCACTGCGACGGGCAACATCAATGGCGGCTCGTTCCAGAATACGCTTAACAACTTCAATGTGACCGGCGCTGGCGCGATCACGGGTACGAGCCTCAATGCAGGTTCCGGCACGATCCAGACCACGGGTAGTGTCAGCGGTGGATCGCTCACCGCTACGACGGGCGGCGCAAATATCACTGGCGGACTTACGCTTGCTGGAACTGGTCCACTCACGACCGCTGGCAGCGCGGGTACGGCAGGCTGGGTGCTGATCAGCAATGGCGGTGCCGCGGCACCGAGTTGGACAAATGCACTTACAGTAACGACGATCCCCTTCGGCAATGTCACCTCTGGTACCAACGCGAATGCGCTGCTGGTCAGTGGCTCGCTTGCCCCGACTGGTGCTGGTACGGTCACGGCAAATCAGTTTGTCGGCACAGGCTCAACGACGAACGCTGTTGATCTTGCCACGGCTGAAGTTGCAGGCACGCTGCCCGTTGGTAGCGGTGGTACGGGCGCAACGAGCTTCACCTCGAATGGGGTTGTTCTCGGTGGCGCAACGCTCACATCCACGGCAGCCGGCACGGCGAACCAGGTGCTTCGCATTCCTGGCGGCGGCGGCGCTCCGGTATTCGGTGCGATTGATCTGTCACAGGCCGCAGCGGTTACGAACACATTGGCTGTCGCCAATGGCGGTTCGGGTCAGTCTGCTGCGCTCACGCCTGGTGGTATCGTTTACGGCGCTTCCGCAACCGCGATGGGAGTATCTGCGGCCGGTACTACTGGTCAGATCCTATTCTCGGGTGTTGCCGGTGCTCCGGTTTGGGCAAGTGGCGCTGGAAGCTTCATCGTGAACAACTTCCTCACTCCCGCGACCGTCCAGACGAATTCGAACTTCAACATTTCGAATAACGGTACGATTGGTGGAACACTGACGACCAGCACGGCAGGCGACAACTTCTCCGGCAACTCCGTTGGCACACCGACTCTTACGCTTTCGAACGCGGGAGTTGGTGGAAGTGCGCTGACCATCACGGCCGGTACGGCAAGCTTGCTGAATACGACGATCACTGGTGCGGCGACCGTGACAGGTGTGACCAACATCAATACGTCGGGCAGCGCGGCAACGAACATCGGTACGGGCACCTACACGGGTACCACATCGATCGGAAATGCCGGCTCAACCAATACGATTGCTGGAACGACCGGTATCACTGGTCCGACGACCATTACTGGTGCAACCAACATCAATAACACGGGCAGCGCAGCGACGAACATTGCGACGGGTAGCGGCACACTGACGATTGGTAATGCTGGCAGCACGACTAGCATCAACGGTGGGCCAGTCAATGTCAGTGGCGCCACCAACATCACGGGTGCCACGAGCGTGAGCGGCAACTTCACCGCCACCGGAAATACGCAGTTGAATGGACCGTTGACCGCAACGGGCAATGCGACATTCGGTGGGACGATCAGCGCGAACAATGTCAATGGATCGTCGATCGGCACAACGAGTCTTTCGTCGACTGCGTTGACGGTGCAGAACTCCAATTCGAACGGAGGCGAGGCGCTAATGGTGCGTGGCGGTCTCGGTTCGTACACGACGGGTGACGGCTCGGGACAGACGGCGCTTAGCCCGCAGATTGCGTGGGCCGATCAAGTGGCGGTTCCGGCGGCACAGGGATCCACGATGACGATCTATAACAACCTCGTCAGCGGAGCCAGCGTAATTATCGTGACGCCAATCACGGGTGGCGCGGGCACGGCGGGCGTGCTCCAAGTCACCTCGGTCGGTGTGGGGTCGTTCACGGTAACGACGAGTGCAGCGGCCCTTGGTACGACCGGTGGTGGAAGCGTCACCGCGCTGAACTACGAAGTCGTCAACCACTAATTCTGACTGGGTCCGCCCGACACGGACGGACCCAAAATTTTACACTGCGTCAGAGAGAGTTCACGCGAATCCCCGCCGATCACTTCGGCGGGGATTTGCTTTTGAGAAGATGGAAATGTGAAGTATGAGATTCGAGGGATGCGCGCTATTCACCAATGAGCGCAGTCCACGCCGCGCTGACATCGCCCTGCTCGAGGAAAAGCGCCGCCTTCTTATGGCGCGTCTGAACCGTCGAAGGATTGGAGGGGTAGTCTTCAGGAATCGCAGGGAGGCTTGCGAGCTGCGCGAGGTGCTTACCGGTCAGGATGGGACTATTCCGCAGTTCTTCCGGCAGTGAGTCAATACCGGCGAGGATCTGTCCTGGTTGCGGCAAAACAAAAAGTCCATCGCGGGCGCGAGTGTAATACGGTCCGCCAAGCCGCGCCACCTGATCGATGAGTCTCGGATCGATCCCGCCGCTCTCATTCATTACCGAATCACTCACATGGAGCATGACGATCTCACAGATCATCATGTTCGCGCTGCCTGGTTCTCCACCAAACTCCACATGCTGAAGAAGCTTTGCCTCCATTACAAACGGACTCTCAGCAACGCCCGGAGGCGCGACCTTGACACTCGGCAGCTTCGTCAGCCCCGACTTCACGAACTCATCCACCCCGCGCTCGTAGGGTGCCGAGGCGAGGCTGATCTGATGGACGATGTTGAAGTTTACGACGGAGACTGTACACTCCCGGGTATCCAGCAGGTTCAGCATCGTATCCTTGGCCTTCCCGGTCCTGCCGGAGTATGCTGGACTAAAACAAACAACCGCCGGGTTGACGCCAAAGACATTGAAAAAGCTAAAGGGCGAGAGGTTGACATGGCCCGCCTTGTCCGTCGTTGCCACGAGCGCGATCGGCCGCGGCGCAACTCCGCCAACAAGCAAACGGTGAATCTCCGGATGTGAAACGATGTCAAGATCGAAAGTGCGCATGAAGACTTAAACGCGAATCCAGACAACCCGTTTCCGTGCAAACCTCCCGATGTTCTGCGGTGAGGTCTCGTCAGACTCCCGCATGCCTCTACCCGCCCCGCAAGAATCCAAGTACGACCCGGTTGAACTCGTCCGGTTGGTCAAGATTCGAGAGGTGGTTGGCGCCGTTAATTTGGTGGTACTTCGCGCCAGGGAGGAGCCGCTCGATCTCTTTGCCCAAAGCCGGCGGCGTGATCGTGTCCAAGGAGCCGGTGATCACAAGCGATGGGACGGCGACCTTTGGGAGCGCCTCGCGGTAATCATAGCCCCACGTTTCGCGCCATGATGCGAGGTAAGTTTCCACATCCTTTGTCGCCATTGCGTCAATGCACTCGTTCAGGATTTCCGGCGCGATGTCCGGTTTGAGCGCGGAAGGAATGCGCTCGGTGGCGAACTGTGCGAGCGATTTCTCGCGCAACGCAAGGGCAGGGCGCGGAAGGATGAATGCACTCTCCGGATGTCGAGCGAATGTGTTCGCAAGCACGGCCTTCACAATCGTAGTGTATCCCGCCCGGAATGCCTCCATGATTATCACTCCGCCCATTGAGTTGCCGACCCAATGTGCGTGCTCGAAACCAAGTGCGCGGATGACCGCATTGACATCGGCGGCGAAATCGTGCATCGAGATCTGGACCGCACGGCCTTCCTCGGTGCGGGTCTGCGACAGGCCCGAGCCGCGCATGTCGATTGCGGCAACGGAATACCCAAGTTGGCAGAAGAATTCGACCTGCGGCTTCCAACCGCGCCGGTCGGCACCGACGCCGTGGAGGAAGACGATCAGTTCAGGACCCGCTTCAACCCACTCGAATGCAATCGTGAGACCTCGAACGGAGCGGTATTCAATCATCTGTCATTCGTGCGTGAGTGCGATTATCGCTAATTCCCAACGGGCAGTTCTATGCGCTCGCGAATCTCCGAGAGGGAATGTGCATCGTGAGCGACGAGAATCTGGACGATCTTGAGCAGCGTGATCTCGCCATGGGTGGGATGCTGGCCGGTACGGTCGAATGCTTCGACCGGAAGGCCGTTGAGCCGCATCGAGTGACTCCAGCGGATCCGCATGAGTTGCGCGAGCACATCGTCGAGCGGAAGATCCCGCCAGTTGTGCTTGCGGACTAATGTGGCTGGATCCATCTCCGTAAAGATCGGATCGTCATTTACCAGCAGGAATTCAATGCGTGGCCACCAGATTTC
>JADGPZ010000119.1 GCA_017882165.1 Candidatus Kapaibacterium sp. | reverse complement strand
CTAGCGACGCTCACACTGCACTATTTTGCAGGCTTCGATGAGTATGACATTGCCCATTCACTGGATGAGTACGTGCTCCGCGTCGCGATTCTTTATGCGTCGTTTCCGCTGCTGGTGCTGATCTTCCGGCAGCACCTGCTCTATAAGTACAAGGTCTATTCGACCGGAGTATCGCAATTTGCACAACTGGCGCGCGCATTGCTCATCAATGCGCTCCTGCTCATCGCCGTGCTCTTCTTCCTTCGCGAGGACTGGATCCAACACAGCCGCACGAACCTGTTCCTGTTTACCCTCTTCTCGCTCGTGCTTCTGTCGTTCTTCCGGATCGTGGTATTCCGCAAGCTGCTCCTTCCGGCCATCACAGGCTTTGAGGCACGCCGAATTCTCTTGGTCGGCGCGGGCGAGGAAGCGCGAGCGCTGCTCGCCGAAAGTTTGAGTGGCCGAACTCATCCGTTTGAAGTCGTCGCGCTCGTCGATCGAAGCGGATCGTTCTCGCGCGAATCTTCGGGCGCGATTGTACTTGCGACCGTACCACTGCTCAAGGAGTTTGTTTCGCTCCACAATATTCACGAGATCGTCGTTGCGGAGAACGACCTGCCATACGAGGATGTCGTGCGCCTCATCGCCGAGGCGCGAGAGACTGGAGTGCCAATTCACCTCCTTAGCGATCACTTCAAGGTCATCCACGAGCGTGTGACCAAGAGCACATCGGAATTCCTGAACGTCACTGCCGCGCCGATCTCGCACGGATTGCACGGGTTCTACTCCACGACTCTCAAGCGGGTTGTCGATTTGGTCGGTACCGCCATCGGTCTGATTCTGTTATCTCCGTTTTTCGCGATTATCGTACTCGCGATCAAGCTCGGTAGCCGGGGGCCGCTCTTTTACAGCACGGAAGTGATCGGGCAAAAGGGTACGCCGTTTCGCTGGTACAAATTCCGCACGATGCAACTCGGGCATGACGACGAACAACACCGCGAGCATGTCGCGCAGCACATTCAACTCGGCACGCGACCGACCGGCAAGCTCGAAAACGACCCGCGCATCACGCCCATTGGCCGGTGGCTCCGCCGTCACTCGCTGGACGAACTGCCGCAGCTTTACAATGTGCTCAAGGGCGACATGAGCCTCGTGGGTCCGCGACCGTGCCTGCCATACGAGTTCGAGCAATACGCCGCGTGGCACAAGGAGCGCTTCGCGGTGCGGCCCGGCATGACGGGACTCTGGCAAGTCAGTGGCCGCTCCGCGGTCAGTTTCAATGATATGGTAATCTTAGATTTGTATTACATCCACAACATTTCGCTCTGGCTCGATGCGGCGATTATTCTTAGAACGGTAGGCGTGGTGCTGACCGGGAAGGGTGGAGGATAAACAGAACACATGGTAAAAATCGGAATTATCGGCGCGGGCTACTGGGGCTCGAATTTAGTGCGTGCATTCAACGACACTGAGTCGGCGGTCGTCGCGGCGGTCGCGGATACGAAGCAGGGGAGACTCCAGTTCGTCTCGAAGCGCTATCCGCATATTCGCACGACGAACGACATGGAGAGCATCCTCTCGGATCCAGAGATCGATGCCGTCGTCGTTGCGACGCCCGTGCCGACGCACTATGATGTCGGCCGCCGGGTCCTCGAGTCCGGCAAGCACGCGATGATCGAAAAGCCGATGGCATACTCGTACGACGATGCCCGCAAGCTCCGCGATCTGGCCGACTCACTTGGCAAGGTATTGACGGTCGGGCATGTCTATCAATTCTCACCCGCCGTCGAGTGGCTGGCCACGCGTATTTCGAGCGGGACGCTCGGACAGTTATTTCACATTGATTCCATACGCATCAATCTCGGACCGCCCGCGAGCGAAGTGGATGTAGTCTGGGACCTTGCCCCGCACGATCTTTCGATCCTGATCTATCTCATGTGGCAATCAGGATTGCCCACGGACGTGAAATCGCTACGCGTCATGGCCGGAAGTTTCGTCAAGGAGCAGCTCGCCGATTTGACGCATATTTTCATCGAGTTCGAGTGCGGCGTGACGGCGCACATCCACGTGAGTTGGGTCACATCGAACAAAGTGCGGCTCATGCAGCTATCCGCCGAGCACGGTACGGTCGTTTTCGATGACATGCAGCCGGCCGAGAAGATCAAGATATACTCCGCTGGTGTGGATACGCGCATCGGCGCCGACGAATCGGGATCGGCAGAACTGACCTACCGGCCCGGCGACATCTTCATCCCCACGCTGCCGCGCCACGAGCCGCTCGCCGCCGAGTGCCGCCACTTCGTCGATTGTATCGAGTCTGGCAAGCCACCCATCAACGGCGGCAAGATCGGCGTCGAAGTCGTGCGGCTGCTGGAGATGATAACGGAGGCGGCGAGGATGTAGCGCACGCATTAGCTTGCGCCCAGCTATAGGAAGCATTTGTTGAGGCATTTCAAATGACTTGAACCGTTGTAACAATTGGGGTATCTCGCGTGTCGATTGATTATGGAATATGACTTCAGACATCGAATTCTAATACTATCAATCGTGCTCTACTTGCTTCCATTCGCTGGCCATGCGCAATGGTTCCAGACGAATGGACCGTATGGAGGAAGAATAATGAGCATGTGTTTCAGCGGATCAACTTTCTTTGCTGGAACCATGGATAGTGGAATGTACCGCTCAAACGATAATGGAAATAGCTGGATTAAACTGGGGTTTCCGTCTGGATATGTGAGTGCTCTCAAAGAGAATGGAACGGACATTTTTGCAGGAACCGGCGGAGGCGCTATTCACTCGAGAGATGGAGGTATGAACTGGACCGATGCCGGATTGGGCAACCATCGAATCAACGGTTTCGCGATGATTGGCCCGTATGAATTTGCCGGTGGAGAAGGACTCTTTCTTTCGACCGATCACGGTGATAATTGGACTGCCATGGACTCGGGGCTGACAAATACCTATGTGCTTGCACTTGCCGTAATCGGGACAGAGGTGTTTGCAGGAACTCCAGATGGCGTCTTTAGATCGATTGATAGCGGTCGTACGTGGTCACTGGCAGGATCCAAAGCTAGTATTGTTAATATTTCCGTCCTCGCTGTTCTCGGCCACACGCTTTTCGTCGGGACAGATGGCCAAGGCGTGTATCATACATCGGACGATGGAGGGAGTTGGAGTGTGGATACTGTGGGTCTCCTCGATCCAAATGTCGTTTCTCTCGTCGTCAGCGGCACAGCTCTGTTCGCCGGAACCGTGACCGGCGTATTTCGCTCAACAGATCGTGGGGATGTTTGGACGAAGACAGGCATGACGTTCATTGATATTGCTGCTCTTGCTGTCGAAGACACGAATCTCTATGCAGGAACGGATGGCGGCGGGATCTTCCGTTCCAGTAACGAGGGTACGAGCTGGGTCTCGGCGAGCACCGGATTACCTCATGCATCTGTTAACCAAGCCTTCTGGGTTAGTGGAAGTAATCTTCTCGCGAGCACATTCTATGGTGTGTATCGTTCAACGGATAACGGTGCAAGTTGGATAGCGGCAGGCACAGGGCTGACGGGCGCTGTTGCCTTTGCGGCGAGCGGCAATGTTCTTTTTGTTGCAGCGACTGGAACTGGCACCAGCATCGGCGACTATTCCAGTGGAGTCTATCTCTCGACAGATAGCGGCGTAAGTTGGAAACTTGCGGACACTTCCCCAAACCCGCTCATCGTTACGTGCCTCGTATCGACGGGAGGCTATTTGTTTGGAGGAAACAGGGCTGCTCTTCCGTCGGGTTTTTTTCGGTCATCCGACAGCGGAAGCACTTGGACTGGTATGGGCATCGGAGACACTGCGGTGTTCACACTCACTTCTTTTGGTACAATCCTCCTTGCAGGTACATACGGAAGCGGTGTCCTATTGTCAAGAGACAATGGCGTGAGCTGGGAACCTGCGAATTTTGGAATTCAAAACTCCAGCGTTCAAGCGATTGCAGTTCAAGGGTCGATTCTTTTTGCTGGCACTCAACACGGTCTCTTCCGTTCTGCTGATACTGGAGCCAGCTGGACACAAGTAAATTATGGGGTAACAGACGCAGATGTCGTAGCACTGGCAGTTTGCGGTAACAACCTCTTCGCTGCTGCCAATGATTGGACAAACGTCACCTCTAAGATTGAGCTTTCGACAGATGAGGGCAATAATTGGAAAGACGTGAGTCTCGGACCCATAAGTGGGTTAGTCGATAATTCGCTCTGGGTTACGGACTCAGACCTGTTCGCGGGAACCTCTATCGGTGTCTGGCGCCGCCCGCTCGCCGAACTGATCGGCGCGGCGGCGGTAGCAAAGCCGTTCGTGCCGAAGCCCGAGCTTAGGGGCTATCCCAATCCCTTCTCCCAATCCACGACAATCTCCTTCACGCCGGAGGCGAGCGGCTATGCGGATGTCTCGGTCGTGAATCTGCTGGGCATGGAGGTCGCGCGGCTGTTCTCGGGCGAGCTTGCCGCGGGGGAGCGCACCTTCACATGGGACGCCGCAACCGGGGACGGTTGCGCTACAGGGATATACGAGTGCATCGTTCGGATGAACGGGCGGGTTGAGAAGGTGCCGGTGATGCTCCTCCGGTAGCGCCGGTGTTGTCGTTCTGAGCGCAGCGAAGAATTATGCCCTGGCTTTACATCATGCGATCCTTCGCTCCACTTCGTTGCGCTCAGGATGACAAGCACGGGACAACATCCATCGGATTTCTGTTCTCCTTGCATGGCTGACCCAATCTTTATCCACCCCCAGGCCTTAGTCGAGTCGAGCGAAATTGGCGCGGGGACGCGGGTATGGGCGTTCGCGCATGTGATGCCGGGCGCTCGTATCGGCAAGGGCTGTAATATCGGCGACCACTCGTTTGTCGAATCTGGTGCGGTCATCGGCGATGACGTGACCATCAAGAACGGCGTGAGCGTCTGGGATGGCGTCGAGATCGGCGACCGGGTCTTCGTCGGGCCGAACGTGGCATTCACGAACGATACCCGCCCGCGCAGCAAAGTCTATCACGCCACCGCCGAGCGAACCCGCATCCTCGAAGGCGCCTCCATCGGCGCTAACGCTACGATCCTGGCTGGCATCACAATCGGCCGCTTTGCGATGATCGGAGCCGGTGCAGTCGTCACGAAGGACGTGCAAGACTTCGAGATTGTCACTGGTTGCCCAGCAAGACACGCGGGCTGGGTGAACCGGGCTGGGGAGAAGGTTGAGAGCCAGCCAAGCGACTAGGACAAACGTTTTGCATTTCGTACAATGTTTGAGGATTAACAATCCGAAAAATCAATCAGCGTAATCCCCCTTAATCAGCGTAATCCAGGTTCTATTGTGAAAGTACTCATCACCGGCGGTGCCGGATTTATCGGATCCCACACTGCGGATGCTCTGATCGAGCGAGGCGACGAAGTCGTCCTACTCGACAATCTCTCTAAACCTGTGCATTTGAAGGGGATACCGTCGTACCTTCATCCAAAAGCAAGACTGATTGTGGGCGATGTCCGCGACCCGAAGGTCTTCCTGAATGCCCTGAAGGATGTTGATCGCGTAATCCATTTGGCGGCGTATCAGGACTATCTCCCAGATTTCAGTACGTTCTTTAGCGTCAACTCTGTGGGCACGGCGCTGCTCTACGAGCTAATCGTGGCGAATAAGCTGCCAATTAAACGCGTCGTTGTCGCAAGTTCACAGTCGGTGAACGGCGAGGGGCAATATCTGTGCGCCGAGCACGGACTCCAGGGGCCATCCTGCAGGCCGATCGCGCAACTTGAGCGCGGTGACTGGGCGATGCGCTGTCCGGACTGCGGCTCGGAGATGTCGTGGCAATGGACGCCTGAGAGCTTCTCGCACCCGGAAAACCAGTATGCGCTGTCGAAGGAGTCGCAGGAGAAAATGGCGCTGTCATTTGGCAGAAGATATGAGATTCCAAGCGTGGCGCTCCGGTACTCGATCGTCCAGGGTCCGAGGCAGTCTTTCTACAACGCTTATAGCGGCGCGTGCCGAATCTTCGCGCTCCACTACTATTTCCGAAAGGCACCTACGATCTATGAGGACGGTCTAATGCACCGTGACTTCGTCAATATTCGGGATGTGGTCAAGGCCAATCTGATGGCGCTCGATGACGACCGGATGCCGGGCGAGCAGTATTGCGTCGGCGGTGGGAAGGCATATACTGTCTCGGAGTTCGACCGGATCGTGGCGCGAGTCTCGGGCTGCGAAGAGGTCCTGCCGAACGTGCCGGGAGCATTCCGGTTTGGGGACACGCGGAATTCATGCTCGGACATTTCAAAGCTTCGTGCGCTCGGCTGGCAGCCGACGCGAAGCGCCGAGGAAAGCGTGCAGGATTACGTCGCGTGGCTTCGCGAGCAGGCCGACGTTCAAGACATCTTCGAGTTCGCCGAACGGAACATGCGATCGCTGAATGTAGTCCGGGAAGTCTCGAAATAGGCATTAATCCACAGGGATAAAATGTCCATAAGATACATTATGTAAAGTCACATCGGCGAACTGCACTGTGGATAAGCCCTCCTGCATCGCGGTATGTTCTATCGATTCTATAGAATATCTCGGCTGCCAAGTCCAAGAACCGGAACGACCTCTCAATATCAAAAGTTAACTTTCACGATGTCAAAACAAGTAGCTACTCCTGCCAGACCCGTTCGTGTCACGCCACGTCAGACACCGACTCGCCAGACTCCTCTCGCGCGCGCAAGCAAGCGAGACGACTCCCCGACCCGTAAGTTCGAAATGCCGTTCGAGGCAAAGAACGTCCGCATTATTCTGCTCGGCGTGCTGGTCGTAGGGCTCGGCTATCTCATCATGTGGATGAGCCCGACCATGGGGTTTGGAGCACTGACCGCCAGCCCGATCATCCTGGTGCTGGGCTATTGCGTCATCATCCCTTATGGGATCCTTGCCGGTGTCCGGTCGAAGGCAACCCCATCAATCACAGACGAATCCTCGTCTAACGGCGCAGCCTAATACTCATCGAGGAGCCGAACCCGTAGCTCCTTCTTAGTCGTATCAAAGCTCACAACCTCCTCGCCTTCATTGCTGACGAGCCGCTCTGTGCCTTCCAGATCCAGGACGAATACATCGCCGGCCGGCATGTTTAGGACATTCGTTACCTTCCCGATGGATTTCCCGGTGGCATCATCCACGACCGTCATAGCGATAATCTCATCATAATAGGCGCGACCGTTGGGGAGCTTTGCGCGCTCTGTTTCAGGGATAAATAGCTCGCAGCCGCGAAGCGCATCGGCGGCAGTCCGGCTGTCAACACCGACAAATTGGATCAGGACCCCTCGGCTGGTTGGCCGCGACGACTCGACCAGCATCTCTGAGAGTATCCCTTCCCTATTCCGAAGGAATACTCTCTTAAGCTTACTGAAGCGTTCGTCGTCCCAGGAGAACGACTCAATTTCGAGCTCGCCGCTCAGCCCATGCGGCTTACGTATGCGCGCGATCAGGACTAAGTCGTCCGGCAAATCGGTTGTCAAATCCTGCCGCGAGGTTAAATACTCTCTGCAGGACGGACACTCTCGCCACCCTCAGCGGCCAGCGCATTTGGCCCTGGCACTTCGGCAACAGCTTCTGCAACTGGGGCGCCACTCTCATCGACCGCAACGGCTGGCGCGTTCGCGGCAGCTTTAGCTGACTCTTCAGCGGCGGCTTCGGCAGCCTGAGCAGCAGCTTCCGCAGCGGCAGCGGCTTCAACCTTTTTGCGAGCGGCTTCGATTGCTTTACGCTTGATCTCGTCCTTGGTGCGCTGCTTCTCGCTCTTGGCGGCATTGAGTTTCTCGTCGCGAGTTGCCTTCCAAGTGGTGAGAATTTCGGAGGCGCGGGCTGGCTCGATCTTCTTCTTTTCGAGATGCCACTTCAGGAGGATACCCTCTTTCGATAGCAGCGAGCGAACCGTATCCGTCGGCTGGGCACCGACGCCGAGCCAATACAGGGTGCGGTCTTCTTTGATTGTAACTTTATCACCGGGCTCATTCTGCGGACGGTATTGACCGACAGCCTCGATGAATCGGCCATCGCGTTTCGCGCGGCCATCGGCGACAACAATTTTGTAGATCGGGACTTTCTTTCTTCCCTGACGTGCGAGTCTCAGCTTTACCATGGTTCTATCGCGTAGGTCGGGCGTCTCGCCCGACGGGTGGTTGATTGTCGGAGGATGTCTGCCGGGCCAATACCATGAGAGGCCTTCGCAGAGTCTCCGTTTCTAATAGCGGTGCGTAAACAATTTCATCGCCGAATGGCTCCCTTGATTCAAATTCGCTATCCGCCATAGGGAGATTATGTGTTTGTTCAATTTACATCCATAATCACCAACGTATTTGAACCGTATTGGCCACGTTGCCTTTCACATAGCAGTCAATTCCTCTCTTTTGAATTGTCATTTAATGAACGCCCTCTCCGAGACAATCAATTGTCAATGTGCTTGGTGCTTTTTTCATGAATTAATTTCTCTCTTGCATTGAAAGTTCATGAATGCCCACTCCGGCCACGATCTCCTTTGTCAAGGAGCAAAGGTGCCTATCAAAGATCCAACACCGATTTTGATAACGTTAGGGAGTTCCCATGGTTCCGGCTCAGTCCGGTTTTGTCAAGCTGCGGAGGTAGTGCGCTATCTCGTCGTCTTTTGCAATGTGAAATTTCTTGTTGAGTTTGGAGCGGGCAATGTTCACGGCATGCACGGTCTTGCCGAGCTTCGTCGCCATTTCGCTGCTTCGGGAGCCGAATAGTAAAAGTCCACAAAGCATGATTTCATCCTCCGAGAGATGAGGATGCTTCAGAAGAAGAGCATTGAAAAATCCCGGACGGTCAGACTCGACCTCTATTTTGAACGCAATCCGAGCGTGAACGTCACTCAATTCGCCTTCAGGCATAACAAACTGGAGCTAATGAAACCGTATTGTGAAACATAGAGCAGCTTGTCAAGTTCCGGCGGAGAGAGAGACCAAAAGTGCATCAAAAGAGGTCTAAGAGTGCATTGACTTTGCACCATCTGGTAACCGAGTTTTGCAGTGCGCCGCTCGAGAGGATGGTCCTCCCGAGGGCGCAGAGGGAGAGTTCAATTCCACTCAAAGTCAATCTCATTTAGTTTTCCAAACAGATCATGACTAAACATTCGGTTCTAATCAGAGCATTTTGTATCTGCGCGATGCTGCTATCCGTAAGGATGGGCTACGCGCAAACACTTTCGTCCGCCGCAGCAGGAGGGCGTGCATCGACAATCTCCTATCAGGGATCACTCGCCGGTCCCGATGGCCAGCGAGTACCTGATGGCAAGGCTTCCATCCAGGTAGCACTCTGGACGGATGCAGGTGAGGGCACGAGAGTCTGGCAAGACTCGTTCGAAACTGACGTCAGGGGCGGCATCTTCAATCTGCAACTCGGGTCACAAACACCGCTCCCTATGTCAATCGAAATGGACAAGCCTCTATGGCTCGGAGTAGCGATCAACGGTAGCGCCGAAGTGCGTTCGCCGCTCTCTGCAGTGCCGATGGCGCTGAACGTCGCGGATAACGCGATAACCACCGCAAAGCTTGCGGACAATTCGGTTACAGCATCAAAGCTGGGAACAGACTATGTTGGCTCCATTAGCATTAACGGCCAAAAAGTTACAGGCAGGGGCAGCTCGATCAACATCACCGCAGGTGACGGAATTGATGCCGTTTACGACCAAGCTTCCCAAAGTTTGTTGCTGAAAGCAGGCGATGTCAACACCGGAAAAGGAGCGAAGACGCAGAACGCGAACAGCGTCGTCCTTCTAACCATGTGGAGCGAAGCAGGTAATTCAAACTTTACCGGATCTCCAATTCTCGGGACGACGGACGGCACCACGCTGACGATGGTGACGAACAATACGACAACGCTTCAGTTGATACCAACAGCCGGTGTTTCGAACATCATTGGTGGTGATGTTGCGAATATCATGGGTGCCGCAGTGCAGGGATCGATCATTGCGGGAGGCGGAAACGCGACCTATCCGAACACGATGGCTCAAGGCGCCGACTTCTCCGTGATCGGAGGGGGCGATAGTAACCGCGCACAATCCGCGTATGATGTTGTGGGGGGCGGCGGGTTTAATGTGGCCGGTGACGCCCAATACACGAATGATACATTTGCTGTTGTGAGTGGCGGCTACCACAACTGGGCGCGAGAGGAATTCTCGAACGTTGCTGGAGGTCAGGCCAATACGGTCATGTCACCACGTGCATCGATTGTGGGCGGTGGATTTAATGCTAT
>JADGPZ010000229.1 GCA_017882165.1 Candidatus Kapaibacterium sp. | reverse complement strand
ACGTCCGAACCAGCGGTGGTTGCGTCTGGTCATGCCATCCAGCAGCCCGCTCCATCCGACGTGCCCGAAGTCCCTCGCAGGCTTTCGACGGAAGAAGCCCTCATCCAACGATTCGATGCGGAACCGCCAGCCAAGAAGCCGGTGGGATGGATTACATTCGGTCTCATTTTTGCTGCTGTGGCCGCGATCACCTTTGCGATCTTCCGCTTCACATCCAAGCCCGATATGTATGCGCCCTCGCACGAGCCGGACACCGCGATGATGATGCAGAAGCGCCTCATGTTTCAACCTGTTATCGACTCGCTTCATGCGGTGCTGAAAGCAAATCCGAACGACACCAATACGCACCTCTCGCTGGCCGACGTCGCTTACGACGCGGGCTATTGGTCAGAGAGCGTCTCCGAATTCCAGACCTACTTGCACCTGAAGCCCCGCGATGCCGATGCACGCGTGGACTACTCCTACGCCATCGCTCAGGCAACCGGCGATCTCAATCGGGCGTTGAACCAGATCGACTCCGCGCTTGCCTTCGATCCCAATCATCTCAATGCCCTCATCAATGCCGGCATCCTTACGACGCAGACCATTTCCGACTCCAACCACGCCGAACCGCTGGCTCGCGCCAGGAATTACTTCCAGCGCGCAAAAGCGATTGCAAGCAAGAACGACCCCGCAATGGCCAAACGCATCGACACCCTCCTCCTGGAAATCGACAAAACCGGCGAGCGGATGGCAAAGTAATCGGAAAATACTGTCGTGGCTAGGTTTCCCGGCCCGGCTTCTGGTAATTCGGGAATCTCCTGGATACGCGCGCTCCGGCGGCGAGCGGCGCCGCAGCGAAATCGCCCGATCGCTTGCCACGAATTCAAGCTACATCCTAATTGACGGCACGATTTATCGCGCCGGCCCGGCGGAAGAGCTTGCCGAGGATGAAGAGATTCGGCGGCTGTACTTAGGGGAGACGTTTAAGCTGGAGCGGTATCGGGAACGGGTGTCTGAACCATGATTTTAGGAGATTATTGAGATTGAGAGGATAGAGATTACATCAATTGATACCTATCTCAGAAATCTTTCTAATCTCATGAAATCATGGTTCAGACAGAGGGTGGCTTGCCTCTCTCAATTCGAAACCCCCAGCCGCTTGTGCATCTTCGCGAGTGCGGCATCGTAGGTTGATTTCATCTCGGGCCGGAGCATCCCTTGCGATTCCAATTCGTGCAGGGTCATCATGCTGCCGATGTCGGCAAGTTTATTGATCGCGTTGCCACGAATGCCGTTGTCGCCATTCTGCGTGAGGTTCCAGAGCGTGCGATAGACCAGACCGGAATCGACCGAAGCCATCCCACCAATCGAGCCAATGATGTTCGTCCGTGTGAACTTTGGCATGTCGTGCTGATTGATGAGAACGATCAACTCGGCAAGCGCCTCTGGATTCTTCGTCATCTCGATAATATTAATGGCGGACTGCCGCATCCGGTCGCGCGGTGAACTCGTCTTCAGGTAGCCGAGCGCCAAGTCGTAGGCCTTCGCGCGATCGTAATAGAAAAGGGCGGCGAGCGCACTGCCGACGACATGATAACTTGAATCATGCTGAATGATGCCGATCAGGATCTTCTCGCCAAGCGCCGCGGGAATGTGGGAGGGAATCAGCTCTGCTGCTTGAGCGCGTATGTCAGCGCGCCGGTCTCCCGTCGCGAGCTCGAGCAAGGCAGGTGTAATGTCATGTGTCGAATCAGCGAACTTCACGAGTGATGTCAAGGCGTGCTGGCGCACGGCCCAGAACGTATCCTCCATAGCGGCACCGAGAAGTGCCCCGAATACGGCCTTCGAGCGGCCAACGTTCTCGGGCGTGAGATTCAGCGCCGCCTGTGAGCGCTCGATGGCCATTTTCGAATGGGTCAGTTGATAGATCCATTCCTCCGCACTCTTATGGAAGTTCAGTTCTTTGATGATGGTGTTACCCTTATCAAAGATCACCATCACCGGCTTCTGCGGCGATGCGAATGTGAAGGACTGTGCTGAGTCCTGCATGCGAACGGTCTCGATCCGCGTTGTGCCATCGGGGAACGTCAGCTCGACATCGATCGGAATTTTGAATATCCCGGTCAGCGAGTCATGGGTTTGTGTTTGCGCGACCCACATGTGGGCTTGCTTCGCACCATCGTCATACGCGTAGACAACATCGAACATGGGATGTCCGCTTTTGAAGATCCACTCGTCGAAGAACCAGGTCAGATTCTGTCCAGTCGCTTCTTCGATGGCCCGCATCAGATCATGCGTCTCGACCGGTTGAAACTGATGCACCATCAGATAGTGATGAATCGATGACCACCATGCACTATCGCCGAGGACATGGCGCATCATATTGAGCGTGGCCGCGCCGCGCGGATAGTGGTTCACCGAATAGTTACTCGTGGCAACAATGGGCTTCTTTCCCATACTCGTCTCGGCGCCGATGCCGGCATTGGCCGCGCCCTGCATCTCTTCCTCGAACTCGTCCTGTCCGTCCTGGAATTGGCGGAACAAGGCCTCGAAGTAAGTCGCGAACGATTCATTGAGCCACATGTGCAGCCAACCACGGCAGGTGAGAACGTCGCCAAACCACTGGTGCGCCAGCTCGTGCGCGATGAGTCCCTCTGCGTTGAAATCAATGCCCGATCGTTTATCGAACATGACGTAATCGTTGAGCGTCGTGGCCGAGACGTTCTCCATCCCGCCGTATTGGAAGTCAGCGATTGCGATCTGCGCGTATTTCTCCCAGGCATACGGGAATCCGGTCGCGTTCGAAAAGAACTCGAGCATTCTCGGCGTCAGACCGAAGATGCGGTGCGCCTCGGCGGACCAACCCGGATAGACCCAGTACTGGACTTCCTTGCCACGCCACATATCGGTCGGCACTTCATAGTTGCCAACGCCGAGCATGATGAGATACGTCGAATACGGCTTCTCCTCTTTCCAGTGCCACGTGACGGAGCCATCTTTATTCTTCTCTTTTCCGAGCAGCTTTCCGTTCGAGAGAGCCTTTTGGTCAGCTCGAACGGTGACGAACATGTCGGTCGTCGTTTTGTCGTTCGGGTAATCGTAAGTCGGGAGCCAATACCGATTGTCCTCACCCTCACCTTGTGTCCAGATTTGCTCGGGCTTTTGCGTGTAGAAGGTATCCGCCCGCATGAAGTACATGCCCTTCTTCGGCGAGCCCGAGTACTGAATGCCTATCGTGAGAGGCTGACTGATCGGCAACGGCTTCCCAAAGCGCATGGTAAGCTTGTTCGCGGCAGTATCGAAACGAACCGACGTTTGCTTTCCCTTGCCTTCTTCAAGCCACACCTTCTGAATGTTCAGCCCGTTCTCGTCAAAGACGATGGTATCGACCGGCCCGCGCTGCGGCAGGACCGTGAGCGTGTGCAGCACCGTGCCGATCAATTTCTTGGCCGGTTGATCGAACGCGATTCGCATCTCGATGTGCGAAATGTCGGTCGCGTGCGTGCGCGATTGCTCGGCTGGATCCCAGCCGGTGAACTGAGCCTGGGACAGAGA
>JADGPZ010000118.1 GCA_017882165.1 Candidatus Kapaibacterium sp. | reverse complement strand
GAAGTTATCGACTTCTCGGTAACGCTCTTCGCAGTTCGGATAGCTCGCGATGGTATTCGCGATCTCCGTACGAAATGCCTCCGCCGAGGCACGGGGTGATTTTACGGATTGCTGGCCGTAGACATTGGAAACGAAGAAGAGAACGAGGATGGCAAGGATAGACTTCATAATCTTATTCGGTTAACGTGGATGATGTGAGATCATGGGTGATCTCACGCCCATCCACCGGATCACAACCAGATTCCGTTTGCGTGTTACCTCCCGAACAGCAAACTCAGCCGGATAAATGCCCGCCCACATCAAACGAAAAAGGATCCAGCCATTGCGAGCCAGACCCTGTTTTCAATATCGCAAAACCTGCCTCAGGTGCCCGCCGCGTAATCCAGATTGTATGCGAGCTGCTCTTCGGTCAGCGCGTCGATCGAGATGCCGATCGTTGCCAACTTCAGCGCGCCCAACTCCTGGTCCTGCTCGGTCGGGATGTCATAGACCTTACCGCGGTCCATCGTCTCCTCGCCCTTGTCAACTCGCGCGAGGCGCAACTGGCTAAGGAATTGGTTGGCAAAACTCATGTCCATCACTTCTGAGGGATGTCCTTCTGCTGCCGCAAGATTTACGAGACGGCCCTGCGCCAGCAAATACACGCGGCGATTGCCGCTGAGCAGATACTCTTCGCAGTTCGCGCGGATGGTGCGGTGCGTTGCCGAGCGCTCTTCGAGTTGCGGAATGTTAATTTCGCAATCGTAGTGACCGGTGTTCGCAACGATCGCGCCGTCCTTCATCACATCGAAGTGGCGTCCGATGATGACATCCTTCACGCCGGTAGCGGTGATAAAGATGTCGCCGATCTTCGCGGCTTCATCCATCGGCATGACGCGCATCCCTTCGAGCGTCGCCTTGAGCGCGGCAGTCGGCTTGACTTCGGTCGCGATCACGTTCGCGCCCATGCCCTTGGCACGCATCGCAACGCCCTTGCCGCAATGGCCGTAACCTGCGATCACGATATTCTTGCCCGCGAGCAATACGCTGGTGGCGCGGATCACACCATCGAGCGTGGACTGACCCGTGCCATACACGTTATCGAAATCCCACTTCGTCTCGGCATCGTTGACCGCAATGACCGGATAGCGTAGCTTGCCATCCTCCGCCATCGAGCGAAGTCGATGCACGCCTGTCGTTGTCTCTTCGGTGCCGCCAATGATCTCTTCGAGCAACTGCGGATACTTGTTGTGTACCGTGAAGATCAGATCGGCGCCGTCATCGAGCGTTAGGTTCGGATGGAAGTCGAGCGAGCGCTCGATGCACCAGTAGAACTCGTCCACGTCCATGCCGTACCAGGCGTAAATCTGCACGCCCGCAGCGGCGAGCGCGGCAGCGACTTCGTCGTTCGTCGAAAGTGGATTGCAACCCGACCACGACACTTTCGCGCCGGCTGCTTCGAGCGTCTCGATCAGCACGGCCGTCTCTTTGGTCACGTGCAGACACCCGGCGATACGATAGCCGGCGAGCGGCTTCGTCTTCGAATACTTCGCACGCAACGCCATGAGCACCGGCATGCGGCTCTCGGCCCACTCGATCTGCCGGCGTCCCGCATCGGCAAGTTTCAGATTACGTACCTTATATTGACCGTCCTTGAAATCCATGGTTTCTTTGATTGTTAGCGACCCATTTTGAGGTTCGCGCGCCTGAACAGCGGGACAGAGTTCTGAGTTCTGAGACGACTATATTCGCAGGTTGAGTCCCCACATAATGAAAATCCAACTGATGGTGACCAGACCCTCCGAACCGGCATAGAAAGACTTCAGACCCGCCAGGTACTCCAGAGCGACATACGAGAAATCCCCGACCCAGCCAACTCCGAGCCCGAGTGCAGTGTACGATTGGGATTCGTTCTGATACGGGAATGTACCAGTCGCGCTGTCTTTCGCACCGTAAATGAGGTAGTCATACTTCCCCCACTCCGCAGAGAATTGCAGGAATAAATTCTGCTTGAAGTAGCGTGCCGCCACACCCTGAGTTGCTACACGCGTGATGTAGAATATCTCTGCCTTTTTCGAGAAGAGATCAATGCCCACTCCAGCTTCGACGGCAGTGATGGGAAACTCGTCAGGACCATAAATAGTAAGTGGGTTGGTTTGCCCCGAGTATCCAACGCCTCCCAGGAGCAGTAGCTTCGGACGTTCTGCTGCCGGTTTCTGGTCGAGGATCAGCAGATTCATACCGTGAGTAGAATCCATCTGCACGCGCAGCGGATCGTAATCATACCACGATTGCGAAGCATCGTCAATCAAAAACCCAATCCATGGAAGCACGAGAATATTAAGCCCGATCAACCCTGTGGCTCGCTTGGAGAGATGCGCGACTTTACGCTCGTGGTCCAGACGGATGACGATGGAATCGGCGCCACGCGGAGGGGTGACGAAGAGATGCGCGCTCTCGCTGTGTGACGGCAGGGTGTCGTTCGTGATGCTTTCCGCCGTTACGCCGGGAGGTCCCTTAATTTCGACCTCGCGGTCGGACCCATGCAGCACAAGCGCGCACCCAGAGCTGAGCGCAGCGATCATCATCAGACACAACCCACGAAAAAAGTGAGACATCCATAACAAAGATACGGCGAATATGCTGTTCTCTTTCGGTTCCGATCATTTATTCCCAATTCCCTGCCCAAACTGAATTAGATACCCATTAATATCATACACCGCGAACTCGCGCATTCCGTAATCGCAATCCTCGATTGGGTAGCAGACTCTGCACTTGTCCTTGAGTGCATCCCACGCGTCGTCAACGTTATCAATGCAGCCAGGAGCCGGTGATCGTTTGTTACCAATCACGCGTGTGGAATGCGGATCTGCATGTTCCGAAGCACACTCCGCGAACGGCTTACCGCATCAGCATCAGTCTCTTGGATTGCGTCGAGGCCGAGCCATCCGGCGCTCGCTGGCCGACGCGAATGATGTACGTCCCATTCGGCACGAACTGACCCGCCAACGACTCGCCGCGCCAGACGAACTCGCCCGATGCATTCTGGCGAATCATGAGATTCCCGAGCACATCGAAGATCTCAATCGTCGATTGCCCGTAAGAAGGCAGCGAGATGGTGACTTCATCGCGCGCAGGATTAGGTCGCATCGAGAAATCCGCAGACGTAACCGGGCGCGAGACTGGAACGCCGGATCTCTCGGGCCTTACATAGTGCGTCCGAATCGTGTAGGTCTGTGCGGTCAACGCGTTCGCATAATTGACACTCAGATTGACATTGTAAGTGCCGCTGTCAGGCTCTCTAAGCATCATGAGCACGGTGTCACTGGTAGCGGAAGCGAGTAGTGTATCATCAAAGCAGAATTTTTTCTGGCTAGCTATGGCGTGGCGGCAGTGGGGTCCGGCGAACGCATTGAATGTCGCCGCAAAACTTGTGTCTGTAATCTGCATGTCTTGCAGGAATATCCTGCCCGCCGTTGCATTGCGGAAGACCAGCGCATGACCGGTAATCGCAGCATGAACGTTGAGAGTGAGCGTATCCGATGCGCTTGGTGGAAGATCGACGAGGATCGTATCCCACGGAACAAGCAGAAGTGCGACAGCATTGCTCATGACCGTGGCACAAGTCGCACCGTCGAGGCTTGTTCCATGAACCCATATTTCCTGATTGACGCCGAAGTACCTCGTTACCGCCGGAATTGGAAGTGTAGCTCTGATCGACAGGATCATTTCTGAATGCGGTGCAATATTCTGGGGCAACGCAGGCGAAATGATCGTGAATATATTTGAGTCGCCTGCATTGGCCTGGCTGATGGTCTTAATCGAGTCAATGACGAGTGAAGAATCGGTTAGATTTAAAAGGGTGTCTATGGTCAGACCGGTACCGCCTTCCGGAATACTCGGAGGTAGTGGTCCATAGCCAATTCGCAGACACTGATAGTTCGTATCCGGAATACCGATAACGACAATTTGAATTGTGTTGCTATCGCCCACGACGGTAACGATTGCATTCGAAGGTGTGAGCGACGTAGGCGTGTACTCGAGGTAAAGTCCTCTATCACCGAGGTAAGGGATTGTCGTCTTCTGCCAAGTTGCCCAAGCGAAATCTGAACTGCCAGATAGTGATACGCGAATCGTGTCGTAACCTTGCTTGAGGAATGTCGCGGTGTCTTCGCCTCGACGACTGCTGATAACGACGAGGTTGCTCGGCTGTCCTGTGGCGCCTCGCTTCGCATGAACGTACACGGTGTCTGCTTGAGCGTGGATTTTGTACGCGAGCGCAGAGTCGCACCAATTGAAGAGAACAACTAACACCGAGATCGCCAGGATTCGAGAACGCATAACCGGCCTCCTTTCGGAGAAACGTGGACTGCCGTGACGGAGTGTCACATATATAAAACGCTCGAGAGTGCCTCCGGTTACAAATAAATCTTGCCGAAATGCACGAATTCATAATCAACTGCCCAACTGAGCCTGTTTTGGGCAGGTCGGCGTCAGCCGCAAAACCAGCAAATTCATTTTCGGGAGGCGGCTAACTCAAATCCCATCCACCCGGTAGCTCTCCATGTATTGCTTGACGCGTTCGGTGAACTGGACGGCGTAGAGGCCGTCGATCAGGCGGTGATCGTGTGAGAGGCCGAGGAACATCATCGAGCGGATCGCGATGTAGTCGTTGCCTTCGGCATCGGTCTTGACGACGGCGCGCTTGACGATCGCGCCGGTCGTCATGATGGCGAGGTTCGGCTGACTAATGATCGGCGTCGAAAGGATATTGCCGAACATGCCGGGGTTCGTCAGCGTGAACGTGCCGCCGGAAATGTCGTCGGGCGTGAGTTTCCGCGTGCGCGCTTTGTTAGCAAGTTCGTTCATCGCGCCGGCAATGCCAGCCAGACTGAGTCGATCGGCGTGTTTGATGACGGGCACGATCAAAGCGGGCGGCAGCGGTGAGCCTTCCACCTTCGGCATCGCGACCGCAAAGCCAAAGTTAATATCGTTGCGGACAATAATATTCGTCCCTTCGATCGAGGCATTGATAAATGGAAATTCGCGCAGCGCGCGGACCATGCAGTCGATGAAGATCGGCGTCATCGTGAGCTTCACACCATAGCGCGCGAGGAACGCGTCCTTGCCGCGCTTCTGCGCATTCACGATATTCGTCACATCCACTTCGCTGACTGATGTAACGTGCGGACTGGTATGCACTGAGCGCACCATGTGCTCCGCAATCTTCAGCCGGATGTTGTCCATCGGGATGACCGTGGTGGCCTGGCCGGAAGCGGCGAAAATCGAGGGGGCAATTGCTTGTGGTGTGGGCGGTGCAAAGCTCGGAGTCTGCACAGGCTGTCCGCTCTGTGCCACGCGTGGGGCTCGCCCCGGCGAGCTTCCAGCCTGCCCACTACGACGTGCCTCGACATACGCAAGCATGTCGGCCTTGTTCACGCGGCTATCCATTCCGGAGCCAGGGATCGTAGCCAACTCCTGCGGAGTAACGCCCTCGGCCTTCGCGATGGATTTCACGAGCGGCGAGTAGAAGCGATCATCCTTAGCTGTGGGCGCAGGCGCGGACACCGCGCCGCTACTCGGCGCGCGCGGTGTCGGCGCGGCTACAGCTTTGATCGCTTCGGTCTTTTGCGTCCCTTGTTCCGGCGCAGCAGGAGTGGACGGGATGGACTGAGTGGACGCAGCCGGGGCTGCGGCACCAGATGAAATAAATGCGATGGTTGCCCCGACGGCGACGGTCTCTTTTTCCTGCGCAACGATCTTTGTCAGCGTCCCGGCGAATGGCGCGGGGACCTCGGTGTCAACTTTGTCGGTCGAGATTTCGAGGATCGGCTCGTCTTTCTCGACCTTGTCGCCTTCCTTCTTCAGCCACTTTAGAACGGTGCCTTCGGCGATGGACTCACCCATCTTGGGCATCACAACGGCCTGACCTTGACCTGTAGATTGGCTATTTGACGGTGCTGGCGGCGTGGCGGGTTGGGGAGTTGGTGCGGGCGCTTCGGCCTTCGGGGCAGGGGATTGCTTCGCTTCGCTCGCAATGACTGGTTGGGATTCCGATTTTGCGGGTGCAGGCGCGGCCGGGGGAGAGGCGGGAGTAATGGGCGTGGGTGAGGCCACTGCTTCCCCACTCGCACCGATGGAGGCAATCGGCTCGCCGACGTTGACGGTCTGCTTTTCCTGCGCGAGGATTTTCAGGAGCGTCCCCGCAACCGGGGACGGCACTTCAGTATCGACCTTATCGGTCGAAATTTCGAGGATCGGTTCGTCCTTCTCGACTGCGTCGCCTTCCTTCTTGAGCCAGCGAAGGATCGTGCCTTCCGAGATACTTTCGCCCATTTTGGGCATTACTACGTTCGTCGCCATTCCGAGTTTGTCAGGTGATCCCAGCTTCCGTTCTACCGCTGGGGAGCACGTAAACACATTTTCGGCCTAAAGGCTTCCGGCCTCTTTGTAGTGGCGGGGTTTCCCCGCCTTCCTGAAATCACCCGGGAATTTGCAGGAGGCGCGGAAACCGCGCCACTACAATTGATAGTCTCATAGTATCTTTAGGCCGCAGATTCGCACTACAGGGTCTGCCAATACGTTTGCCAATCACTAATCCGAAAAATCAATCCGTGTAATCCCATCAAATCCGCGTAATCCCGGTTCTTTTTATGCTCGGCTCTTTCACCTTCATCCTCCACACCCACCTGCCGTATGTGCTGCGTCACGGCAAGTGGCCGCACGGTTCCGATTGGCTCTCGGAGGCTGTAGCCGAATGCTACCTGCCGATTCTCGGCGCGCTCGAACGGCTCGATTCAGAGGGATTGTCGCCTCGCATCTCGATGGACTTCTCGCCCGTCAATCTCGAACAGCTTGCCGATCCTGCATTCGCGGATGTATTCACAGCATACTGCGATGAGAAGATTTTGGCCGCAGAGAAGGACTTCAAGCTGTTCGGGACGAACGGAGAATCACAATTCCGACCGCTTGCCAAGATGTGGCGGGAATTCTATTCCAACACGAAACAGAAATTTCAAGGCGAGTACGGCGGCAATGTTGTCACCGGATTTCGCCGGTTAGCGCAGCGCGGTGTGTTGGACGCGATGACCTGCGGCGCGACGCACGGTTACTTCCCATTGCTGTTGAAGGACGCGAATATCCGCGCGCAAATCCAGTGCGCGATCGCGACACACGAGAAGCACTTCGGCATGAAGCCGCGCGGCATCTGGCTGCCAGAGTGCGGATACCGGCCGCGATACCCTTGGTCGCCGCAGGTGGGGCCGAGAGAATATCGTCTCAAGCAAGAGGAGCGCGCGGGAGTAGAAGAACTTGTTGCCGAAGCCGGACTCGAATATTTCGTGGTCGATGGCGCGCTCACAAGGGGTGGCGTGACCGTGCCGCCCTATCAACCACAGGCAAAGAAACTTCGCGAAAAATATCTGCGTGAGTTCGGCGCGACGGGTGAGCGACCATTCGAAGCAGATCCGGATCGTTCGCTGGCGGAGATCTACCGAGTCGATTCGGGTGCGCCCGGAGGGTTGGCGAATCCCCCAGCAGTATTCTCGCGCGATCCACATAGCGCTATCCGTGTCTGGAAAGCAGAAGGTGGCTATCCCGGTGCAGCCGCGTTTCTCGATTTTCACAAGAAGCACTATAACTCTGGTCTTCGTTACTGGCGCATCACCGGACCCAAGGTCGATATGGGCGACAAGCTGATCTATGAGCCTGCGCGCACACAGGAGGACATCGAACTCGACGCTGTGGATTTTGTATCGCTCGTACGAGATGAGTTGACGGAGCACTTTGCTTCTCGTGGCACGACCGGCATTATTGCCGCGCCGTTCGATACCGAACTCTTCGGACATTGGTGGTTCGAAGGCCCAAGATTTCTCGAGAGCGTCATGCGGCAACTCTCTGCGAGCGACGATATTAAACTCAGCAATTGCACGGAGGCGATACTGGACCATCCGCCAACACGAACGATCACACTTCCCGAAGGCTCCTGGGGCGAGGGCGGACGACATTACGTCTGGACCAACAAAGAAGTCGACTGGATGTGGGACGTGATTTATCCCATGGAAGATCGCTTCCTGAAAGTGCTTAAGGAATTAGCTCCCCCGCCTTTTCAAGGCGGGGACCATCGCCCACGATGGGGGGTGGTTGATCCTACCCTACAATGCATCCTGAAGCAAGCCGCTCGTGAACTCCTGCTACTCGAAGCCAGCGACTGGCAGTTCGTGATCTCAACCCAAGGGGCAATTGAATACTCAAAGGGGCGATTCGAGGAGCACCGCGCTTTCCTCGCTGCATTGCTCGATATGGCCGAACGCTACGCCGCAGGATATGGCCTCACCGAGGAAGACACTGACATCCTAGAAGCGAGCAGTGTCAAGGACCGGCCGTTCGAGAAGATTGATCTGGGGTGGTGGATGTAAGCTTACTTTTGAATGATGAATGAGGAATAAAGAATGTTATGGTTTCTCTTCATCATTCTTCATTCATAATTCATCATTGCCGATAGATGCCCGTTTCTTTAGCTACCTGGAAGCATGGCTTCCAACCGAACCGAATTTCCTACGAGGCTCTGCTCGCTGGCTCGCCCGCGCTCGATGCCGTTGAAGCCGGCGCGAAGTATTGCGAAGCGGATATAACGTGTATGTCCGTGGGCCGCGGCGGACTGCCGGATGCCACTGGCATCCTAACGCTCGATGCCTCGATCATGGACCATGAGGGTAACTGCGGTTCGGTCGCGTTTGTCCAGCGATACGAGCATGTGATTTCGATCGCGCGGCGGGTGATGGAGAAGACGCCGCACGTCATGCTCGCCGGTACCGGTGCCGAGGCATTTGCCGAGCGCGAGGGATTTCCGCAGACCGAGTTGCTGACCGAGAAGGCAAAGGCATACTATTCCGAGTGGCTGAAGCAACCAGACCGGTTGCAAGTCCGATTGCGTCGCGCGAGTGAAGGAGAGCATGAATATGTCTTCGTTCACGTCGATGAAAATGGTAAGGAAACGGAAGCTCACGAACAGAACGGTCGGATCTCGCGATTGGCAGAAGCTTCGCATGATACGATCGGTGTGCTCGCGATGGACAGCGCGGGCCATCTTGCTGGCGCATGCACGACGAGCGGGCTTGCATTCAAGCTACATGGCCGCGTTGGGGATAGCCCCATCATTGGTGCAGGACTCTATGTTGATGGCAAAGTCGCGGCGGCGGTCGCAACGGGCGATGGCGAACTCATGATGCGTGCGTGTTCGGCATTTCATGTGGTTGAGATGGTGCGTCAAGGCGTTGAACCGGGCGAGGCACTCGAACGCGCACTCAAACGTATTCGCCAGGATCATCATCTGACACCCGATAAGCAATGTGGACTCATGGTCATTCGTGCCGATGGCGTTTGGGCGGCGCGGTCGCTTCGCCCCGGATTTCAACTCGCCGCGGCGAGTTCGCAACTTCAAGACAAGAATGTTCTGCATGATGTGACGAAACGTGGAATTACAGTTACTACTATCTAATGTCTTCGATTCTTGAGCAACCACACCATACCCCCTCCTTCGGAAGGATGGGGAATTCGCTCGCACTTGTCACCGGCGCTGGACGTGGCATTGGCCGCGCAATCGCGCTACGTCTGGCCGAGGCGAAGATTCCGGTCGTCCTCGTCGCGCGCTCAGATGAGGGGGTCACGGCGCTGCGCAACGAGATTGTCTCGAACGGCGGCATTGCCTACGCGTGTCCATGCGACGTCACGCAGATCGACGAGGTCGAAGCGCTCGTCAGCGACATACCGGCAGAGGTTGGGCAGGTCAACATCCTGATAAATAACGCCGGCATCGCGCCATCGGCCAAGATAGAAGACACGACCGATGAAATGTGGCGCGAGACATTCGCCGTGAACGTCGATGGTACCTTCTATCTCATGCGCGCGCTGCTTCCGCAAATGAAGCAATCTGGAGGGCATGTTATCTCGATCGCTTCGACGGCGGCATTGCAAGGCTTTCCGTATACGTCTGCTTATACTGCGTCGAAGCATGCACTGCTTGGTCTTATGCGCGCGCTGTCGGAGGAGATGAAGAGCACCAAGGTTATCTTCAGCACGATTTGTCCCGGCTTTGCGCGCACGCAGATTTTGGAAGAAAGCATTCTGCAAACGATGGCCCGTGGCAAAACCCGAGAAGAGTCCGAAGCAATATTCGCCACCATGAACCGCGAAGGCCATATCATCGAGCCGGAGGAAATTGCAGAAACGGTTCTCAGACTCATTTCGGATTCCACCCAATCCGGGTTGATTTACCATGCAAATGGAAGCATTATACCATAACGGAAAGTCAACCAATTA
>JADGPZ010000117.1 GCA_017882165.1 Candidatus Kapaibacterium sp. | reverse complement strand
CAGGGTAAACGAGAATCTGTATGCGCCGCCGGACTCCCTCGCGATGGTAAGACCAAACCGATTGTCGCTCCCGGACTCCACACCGAGGCTCCGCACGCGCATACTATCGAGCAGCCAGCCATGCGGATCGAACGTGATGAGTCCGGCAGGCTTCGATAATTTGATGGGGTAGGTTTGAAGTGGGCGATCATTCCATACCTGAACGATCGTATCGATCCCGACTCCGGTAAAGCGAAGCTCGATCGGCATCTTGAATACGGGGCTGTTTGGCGATGATCCGGACTGAGTAATCGCAACCGCCACGAGCGAACCCTGCTCGGACCATGTCATCGTGTAGGTCGGATAACCCTCTTCGTATATCCATTCGTCGAAAAACCATTTGAGGTCCATCCCGCTGGCTCGCTCGACAGCCGCACGCAGGTCTTCGGTCGATGCGACGCCATAGCGCTGCGGCCCCATCATGTACTCGCGGATGGCGCGATAAAAAGCGGTGTCGCTGCCGAGCACGTAGTTCAGCATGTGGAGCACAAGCCCGGGCTTCGCGTAAGTGAAACGTCCATCCAGAACCCGCCTGCTACGCTGGTAGTCATCGGGAATACTCTCAAGCGTGCTGTCTGCCGGATGAACGAGGCCACCGGGCACTTCAATGACATACTCAGTGGTCTTGAACATATCCATGTCCATCCATTTCTGACCAAGGAGTCTTCTTCCGAAGAGGTCCGTCACGTATGTCGCAAATCCTTCGTTGAGCCAGCAGTCATTCCACGTCTTGCACGTAATGCCATCGCCAAACCACTGATGCGCGGTCTCATGGGCAAGCAGACTCCAATCGCCATCGTTGCAAAAAGAGAGCGTCTGGTTCTCCATTCCCCCTCCATGCCATTGCGCGATGCCATACTTCTCTCGCCGGAATGGATACGGTCCAAACCAACTCTCATATTGGTCGAGGATCGTATCCAATAGTCTGAGTGCTTGCGGCATCGTATCGACCGAGCGTGGAAAGACGTAACTCAGCATTCGCATGGAATCCCCATCGGCCCAATGGTGCCAGCTTGCAACCGTGTCGTAGTTCGTAATCGAGAATGCGACTAAGTAGTGGTCGATCGGGTATGACTCATGCCACCAATAGGTCAGCGAAGTATCATGATCTGTCACGGTTCGAAGCAAACCGTTTGCTGCCACGCTCCAACCGTGCGGACAGGTTACTAACATGTCAATCGAATCGAGCTTCTCCGCCGGGTTGTCCTTGACCGGCCACCAGTCCCGTGCGCCGAAAGGCTCGCTCGACGTCCAAATCACCGGCGGACTTACCTCGCCAGTTGGCGGCCAAACCTGATAGGCGTGGATGAACGCACCGGTCCGAGAATAACCGTGATACGAAACCGTGACGTCGAAGACCTCGCCAACAGGGTGGGACGAGGGAATGATCAGGTAAAGTGTATCATCGGTGTGAGCGAAGCTTGCGATGGCGCCACCAGAGCGGATCGAATCCACCTGGAGTGTACGGTGCAGTCGAAGCTCGATTTGCCGATCCGCGCGAAGACCGCGACTGACGCAACGAAGCGTAACCGATCCCTGAATATACTCCGTATCGATCTGGGGGACCGTCAGATTGAAGTGTGCATACGTCACGCGAAACGTGGAGTCCGTGTCGATGTAGGACTGCGCCTGACCGAATGAAGGCACGAGCACCAGCAGGAGAGCGACGAGAATGAAAGCTTTCATTGAGCTATCTCAAAAGCAAAACTGTCGCGAATAATTCAATCCGAATGAATCCTCAGAGTACCCGACGTGTTCACTGCGGACTTATGGCAGAACAGACCTTAGACTTCACCGCTTTCGTGCATCTTATCCGCGATCATCAATCGTTCGCGATCACGACGCACGTCAATCCCGATGGCGATGCGCTCGGCTCCGAAGTCGGGCTGGCTGAGTGGCTCCTCTCGATCGGCAAGAAGGTTGTTGTCATTAATCACTCCCCCACGCCATACAATTACTTGTTTCTTGACACGGAGCAGCCAATCATTCAGCAACACGACGAAAAGAAGCACGAGCACATCATTCGTGAGGCCGATGCAATTCTGGTGCTCGATGTCAACGATCCCGAGCGGACGCGCTCGCTCGCGAAGTATCTCTCCGGCACCGCACAGCATATCGCGGTCATCGATCATCACCTGAATCCGAAGCCATTCGCGAATGAGTACTTCATTGATACCGACGCATCCTCTACCGGCGAGATGATCTTGCGCCTCATCCGCGCAGCACAGCCAGAACTTGGAGGGACGATCAGTACAAAGGCAGCGAGCGCGCTCTACGTCGCAATCGTGACCGATAGCGGCAGCTTCCGGTTTCCGCGAACGGACTCCGAGCTATTGCGCATGAGCGCCGATCTGATCGATCTCGGCGCCGACCCGGTGCGGACCTACAACGAAGTCTATAACACGTCGCCTGCCGGACGATTGCTCCTCTTGCGCGATGCGTTGAATTCCCTTGAGTATCACCACGATGGCCGGATGGCATTCCAGTGCATCATGCAGTCTCAGCTCCACGCCGCACAGGCCGATGAGGAAGATGTCGATGGCTTCGTGCAAATGCCGTTTCAGGTGGGCGGCATCGTGCTGTCGGTGTTCCTGCTCGAACTCAAGGAAGGTTGGAAGATTTCGACCCGCTCGAAAGACACAGTCTCGGCTGCAGCCTTCGCGCAGTCATTCGGCGGCAACGGCCACTTCCATGCCGCCGGTGCGCGCGTGCATGGGGAGCATTCATTCGCTGAGATGCACGAGAGGATCGTTGCAAATGCGGCTAAAATCTTCGGGGATGCAGGGGTGCTTACACCGTAGATCACTTGTACAGGATCAGCCTTAGTGATGGACGGGGTGTACCAGCCCAGTCCGTTCCAGAATAAGAAACAGCACCCGTCCCATAAAACTGAGTACAACTGCAACAAGTCCATGACGCAGACTTATGGTACCCCACATGAGACTGACATGTAGGACCATCAAGACCAAAAACCACAGAATCAGGTGAGAACACTAAGAGTGGAAGTGTTTTTAGAGAAATGGATTCGTTGCCGCTACTTGTGGAGCCTTCAGTATTATATGTATATGGTGGAGGGCACGTACTGCAACCGCTATTCTGATAACTGCGGGTTGCAAGTGCTGAGGCGCACGATTGTAAATCCGAAGATAGACTCGCAGATATTATTGACCCCACGATACTGTCTCCGTGAATGGAAATAGCGTCTTCGAAGACTATTTGGGTGTCGATAACTGCGAACGGTCCACACCCCCACCACCCTACCAGGTCGCTGCTGGCTTGATTTGCGCCAACAAAGGAAATGATTGCAATATGGAAGTTCTTTAGAAAGCTCAAATCCGGCTTAAGGGAATCGACGTGAAATGCAGAGCCAATTGGCGATGATCCATAAAAGAGGGTCACAGATGTCTGCTGAATGATTGGACCATTGAACGTATGGGAGATCGTTGTCGCACTTGTATCGAGGACTATCCCATCGTTAAACGTCCAGTGCAATGAAATAGGAACGTGCTGATCCGCGAAGACAGCAGTGTAAGTCATGGGCTTGCCGATCCCAACCTGGCCAGTAGTTTGAATCAAGACCATTACTTCTGTATCGAATTGAGAAGTCGTTCTTGCCGAGAGGATTGTATTGCCGGATGTATCGAACAACGATGCCTGAACGGTGTGTAAGCCAATCGATTCGAAGGCATACGAAAGCGTATCCGCATTTAGAATGCGCTTCTTGTTCCCGTCCATCGTCCATTGAACGGTATAACTCTTCGGGAATTGACCGTTGCGCAAGTCCAGACGAAATGTCGTTGGGATCGAAAGCGTTGCTCTGCCTGAATCAGGTGAAATTGACAGGGCGGGCGATGCTGGTGGAGTGTTGATTGAACTCTGGCACGCGCAGAGAGCGAGTGCAACAAGGCCCGATAACCACTTTGCTTTGAGTGCCATGCTTCAAGCAACTTAGCACGGGCGCTCTTGGTGCCGCCTAAAGCGCCAGGGTATCGCGAATTGCCCTTATTACATTATCCACCTCGATCGCCCGGATGCAGATGAAATGCTCTGCGGGATCTGTGCGATAGCAGGTGAGCGGCTTCGGTGAGTAGATAAAGCACGGGCGGCATTCGATCCCGGTGTGGACGATGGTGTAGCGGGTCTTCCACGGATGAACGTACGTCTCGTTCGTCGGGCCGAAGATCGCGACCGTCGGCAGCTTTAGAGCGCCGGCAATGTGCATCAGCGCCGAGTCGTTCGAGACGAAGAGGTTTAATCGTTGCATGACCGCGACGGAATCAAGGATACTCTTGGTCTTTACCATCGTCACGCACTCCCCCGCTCGCTCCAGTATTTCTCGGTTTGCATCGGCATCGTCCGGGCCGCCGAAGAGCAGAACACGCGCGCCAAGTTCGTCCGTGAGACGCTTTGCCAACTCTGCAAATTTCTCCGGCGCCCAGCGGCGGCGAATGTGATTCTTGAAGAGTGCCGTGCCAGCATGGAATCCAATCAGCAATGACTCGCTGCCGGTCAAATGTTCTTGGCACCAGCGATCCGCAAACTCGCGATGTGCCTCGCCAAGCGAAAACCTAAGTGAAGTCAATCGCTCCTCCCCCAACTCAGAATGGATGTCGAGCAAAGAAAGCAGCCGCACGTTCTCTTCAACGCAGTGGAGCGTATCGTCTTCGAGGACAGTGCTAGTGTTCAGCCAACTCAGGTTTTGTGGGTCACGGCGGCGGTAGCGCACGGCAATGCGCTGCTTCGCTCCGATAAGAAACGAAATCAGGTTATACTCGCGCCGGTTCTGGGGATAGATGTTGATCGATGCGTCGAACCGCATTCTGCGCAGGTCGGAAACAAACTTCAGCGCACCCGATTTCGACCCATTCAAAAAATCGAAATGATGAACGCGGTCGATGCAGGGGTCATGCTCGAACATCTCGCGCGTAGCCGCAAACATGACGAAGACATGGATCTCCGCCTCCGGCTTTGCACGCCGGAGGAGTTCGATCATCGGCGTCGAGAGCAGCGCATCGCCGATGCCGGGAAGTGCGAGTATCAATATCTTCTCGCGGCGCATGGCTACGATTTGCGTCCTCGTAGGACGATGAAGCCCAAAGCACCTAAGCTCAGTACGAGCGTCGCGATGGTAATCCAACTGCCGCGAGCGAATGCCTTGGATTCATAACGGAGCGTCACCGTATGAACCCCCTTCGGGACTTCGACGGCCCGAAGGGAGCTGAAGGCTCGGTAGAGCTTCACCGGTTGCCCATCGAGATAGGCATTCCACGCCGGATAGTAAATCTCCGAAAGGAAGAGCATCGCATTGGAGCCGGTCGTGACCGATACAGAAATCTCGTTCGCGCCATAATGCGAAACCGTCGCGACACCGGCTGCATCCGCAGGACCAATCGCAGGCGAAGGCTGCTCCTCAAGCAGAATCGTATTCCGGTAGTCGAAAGCGGCGTCTTGCTTCAACCGCGCGAGTGCCTGCGTATCGGGAAGTACCTCGGCATTATAGAAGAGCTTCACGCGCGGCAAGCAGGTCGGTCGCGGCCCGAACCCCGCTTGTGTGCCTGGCATGATAGACCACTTAATGTTCATGAGATCCGCACTAGCTTCCGGATTCGCCATATCCGGGAAGACGCGCTGCAAAACCAGTGGATCGTATCCTTCGATGAGTTGAAGTCGATCGTATGCGCCCTGATTTCGCCGCACAAGCATCTGATTGCCCTGTCGCGTCCGTGCGCGGCTCAGTTCTTTGGATTGGTCTTGCCTGAGCATGTCGATGAGCTGCGGCTGCTCCCGGTAGGCCTCGCGCGGGTCCGTGGGACTTGCATTGAGTGACATGCCGTAGGTGAACAGCTCCACTACCGTTACACCGATCACAAGCGCCGCAAGCAAATTTCCTCGGAGCTTGCCGAAATAGTGCAGGCCAGTGATCGCAAGCATTGCAAGCACGGGAAATGCGGCAAGACTCGCGGCCCAGGAGATCGAGTCCTGTGCCTCGGCCGAGACAGTCTTGAGAAAGCTGGTTGCGTGGAGCATCCCGGCAACCGCGAGGAGCCATGGTAGCACCAAAAGACCGCGCGTGACAAGTCCACCACGCCCTCCCCACTTCGCTCGTTCGCTCTTGAGTGCTTCCGCGAGTCCGACGCCCGCTAATGCGCTCGCGGCGAAGCTGAAGAGCATCATCATTCGGGCCGGAGTGCGGAATTTACTGAAGAGCGGAAACTGGAAGAATATCTTGTAAACGAAGAAGTGATCGCCAAGCGCGAAGAGCACCGCAAGCAAGGCCATCCCAACGAGGAAGGGCACATACTTCCGCTTGCGCGCAACCAACCCGGCCATGATGGCGAAGAAGAGCGGCAGGACGCCAATGTAGATCGCCGTCTCCCAGGAGTTGTAGTATGGCCCATTCCAGTAGGCGACTTTTGCATTCGCCGGATCGCCGGTCGTAGCACCGAAGAGGCGCGGCAGCACAAGCGTTAGTGTGTGTCCCCATGAGAGTGAGCCATCGAGCGACTTCTCATAAGTAATCGTATCGCGGCGAGAGAGATCGGCTAATTCTTGCGATGGTAAATACTGTATTGCGAAAATGCCTAAGCCAATTACCACTGGAAGTGCCATCCGTGCGACGGCCCACAAATCCAGTCTACTCGGTCCATCGTGTCCACTCTTATCCCGAAGACGATAGACGATCTCATAAACCGCCAGCAGACCGAGGAACATCGTAAAATAGAGCGTGGACTGCGGATGTCCGGCGAGATACATCACACCCAGCGCAATTCCCGCGACGATGGCATGGCGCCATGAGCCGAACCCGCGAACGAAGAAATATGCAACAATCGGAAAGAGCGCGATATGATAAACGATCATCTGGTGAATCGCCTGCGCCGTGATATAACCACCGAATGCGTATGCGACGCCGGAAAAGACCGCCGACCAATCGTCTACTTCGAGAATCTTCTTCGCGAACCAATACATTCCAATCCCCGCAATCGCATAGTGCATCAGAATGAACCACTGCATCACGTTTGGCGAGAGATAGCCATCCGAGACGAACAGCGATTGCAGCATATTGAACGGATACCAGAAGGCAACCTGAATGTCCGCCATGAAGGGCATACCGGCGAAGATGTATGGGTCCCACTGTGGCAGGATGCCTTGCGCCAGCGAGCTTGCCGCAAGCGTGCGGAACGGGAACTCCTGCTCGACAAAATCTTCCCAGAGGAATTTGCCGCCGAGCAGAATATCGTAGTGGAAAATGATGGTAAGCAGGACGAAGAACCCAACGACGTACCACGGCGAGAAGCTCATGAGTACGTTCGGTTTGCGCTCTCGCATCTCCTGAATCGTGCGCGTTTGTTTTGCGGGCTTTGCCGCTGCTGCTCGTTTTGCGGTTGGTTGTGCCATGCGTCTCTTAGCGGTCGTGACGGTGCAGGTTACGAATACGGAGCAACTCCCAGAACATCCTCGTGGAATCGGTCAGCGCGCCGACGGTGGTCCGCTCGTCGTTATACCACTCGATGGCGATCACGCAAATGCGATATCCGAATCGCTGCGCAAGAAACAGGATTTCCACATCGAACGAAAACCCGGCGACTTTCTGCTTTGAAAAAAGCTGCTCGGCGGCTTGGGCGCTAAATCCTTTGAAGCCGCATTGGGTATCTTTGATCCCACGAAACACGAGAAGCTGAACGAGCACGTTGTAGAACCGCCCAATCATTTCGCGGTACCACGGTTGATGCTTCTTGACGAGTGTGCGGCCTTCGGCAGCGCGGCTGCCGATCACAATATCGTATTCGCCATCTGCAATGAGTGGGATGATCTTCCGTACTTCCGCGATCGGCGTGGAAAAATCAGCATCCGTAAAAATCCGGATCGCGCCCGTTGCTTCGAGCATCCCACGCCGGACTGCGGCGCCTTTGCCCATGTTCGCTCCGACTGGAATAACCCGCGTCGTTACCCTGTCGAGTGTGGCTGGCTTCCGCGCGAATACCTGTTCGACCGAGGGGATTGTCTCGTCGCTCGATCCATCGTCCACAACGAGGATCTCTACATCGTAATCAACACTCTCAAAATAGCGGAAGGCCTTCTCAAGAGAAGGCCCAATCCGCCCGGCTTCGTTATAGGCCGGAATAATAAGTGATAGAAGCACGGGCGCAATAGTGTCTTTGGAGGCGTCACTTCTTAGGTGACTTCGCTCGCTTAGCGTTCGAGTCGACCATCTCTTTCGTCCCGTCACCTTGGGGTGTTGCAGGAGCAACTGCGGCAGGCGGGGCGATGCCAAGCTCGGCCGAGAGCCGATCTCGATCTTGCGTCAGCGTTTGCAGCTCGTTGCCGGCACCCATCTGATTGAGACCCTGGAATTTCCCAAGCATCTCGTTCATCTTCGCAAGCGCGCCATGTTTATCGCCCTTCTTTTCGAGTATCTTCTCATCGATCTGTGCGATCCGGAACTCGATGAAGAGCTTGTTGCCGCCTTCGACCTGGGGAAGCATCGCAGAGAAGATTGCACGCGCAGAATCATATTGCTGCGCGCCATAGTAAAGATCACCGCGCCGGAAGTCGTTTTGGAGTTGCGTCGTAAGGTCAGCGGATTCCGACTGCGGCGCGGCGCTCAACTTTGCGGCAGCAAGCTTCGTGTAAACCAACGCGCTCTTTGGATCGCCCGTGGCCTGATAGAGCTGTCCGATGAACTGGAGTAACGAGTAGTCCCAATCCACCAGCGCCGGTGGCAGCCGGACCCCGAGCGTATCGAGCGCGCGGTGTGCATCGGCCATGCGGTTGCGTTGGATGTAGTAATTCGCCATGCGTGCGTAGAGTTCGAAATAGGTCGTCGTTCCATACTTCTCGTCGAGCGCGCAACGGTTCGCCTTGGGATCGCGATAGCTTTCGAGCATCATCGCGCGGTACGGTGTCGCATGGAGCGTTGATACGGTGCGGTACGCGACATCGGTGTATACTGCTTCGTTGATATCGCCATCGATCAGTTGACGCGACGCCTTGTGGATCGTCGGGACGACCCGCGCTGTCAAACCCTCGAACAGAATATGCTCGTCGAGTCCGACCCAATAGCTTGGCGGCACCGCGACAGCAAAGTAGATCGGGCGATCGTTGATATTGTTGGCAACGATGTCCTTGACGAGCTGATCGGCAACCTGATAGACGTATTGATCGCTGCCCTCTTGCTTGTGTTGGCTTACGTACTTCCAACTGAACGAACTCGGTTGCGCCACGCCGGTAAATCGCTGCATCGCCTCTGCCGATACGTTGACGGTCACCGTAGAGGGCGGACCAACCGTATAGTGGATGCCCGCCTGCGTTTCGTCCGGATTGTTGAGTTGCTCCTCGGTGAATCCTGGAAGATTGACCTTCTTCGATCCCCACGGCCCGTCATCTTTCAGTTTCTTGACGTACCACCCCATGTTGCCCAGCGAGAGATTAACAATGCGGACGTCTGTACGGATGCCGTACAAATCCTGAATACACCAGAGCGGGAACGTGTCGTTATCGCCGGCGGTAAACAGAATGCCATCCTTATCGCAACTCTGCAATATGTTGTAGGCATATTCGAGCGGGACATTATTGTGCTCCCGCGAATACTCGCCCCATTTCGAGGCCTGATGGAAGCTCTTGCCGAACACGCTCATCCCAACAAGGCCAATGCACTGATTGATTGGCACGAGCACGACGATCAGAGCAAGCGTCCCCGCAAGTAAGCCCATTGGCCCCTCGCCGCGCAAAGCGGGATACTTGTCGTCAGGCCTATCGAGCACTTCGCGATCTTTTGGACCCGCATCCTGCAATGGCAAGTCCTGCTTCTTGGCAAGTTTGGCACGAAGTATCTCCATGATTCCAGTGGCCCCAATGCCAATCCACATCGCATAGATCGCGAACGAGCCGACGTAGAAGTAATCGCGCTCACGCGGCTGACCATCCTGCTGATTCTGATACCAGTCGGTAACCAGCCCCATGATGAGGAACGCGGCCATGAACGCCACCGCCCGTTTCGGATCACGTTTGAAATGCCAGAAAATACCGAAAAGACCAAGCAGAAGTGGAAGGGCACCCGTCTTCGTCCAGTCTGTTGTGGCATCCTGATTATCATTGGCGCGGCCGATGTAATTCCACCCCAGATAGCGCAAGTACATGTGGACCGTCTGGTAGCGCCAGAAGAAATCGAGATCGCTGGTATACGCTTCGCCCGAGGACGACTTGTTCTGGTCCCATGTCGGAGCGTGCAGCGGATCGTCCTTGATCCCGGCCCGGTCGTCCCGGCGTGGGAATTCGCGCGCCTCGCCGTACTGCTCGCGGGCGACGTATTCGTGGAGCGCCGCAAAAGTCGTCGGACGGTGCTGGTTCATCGGCGGGTCCTGCACGCCGCGGATCATGAGCATACCGTACGTCGTGTACCCGAGCAAGACCAGCACACCACCC